>NZ_CP067007.1:658363-987545 GCF_018128925.1 Nitrosopumilus sp. K4 | reverse complement strand
TCTTAACATTTGAATTGACAATTACTGATCCTCTTGGTGCCAGCAATTCTGATGTTGTTGAAGTTGTAGTGAATCCTGTAAATCACCCTCCTGTAGTTGATGCAGGGAGAGATCGTTTGGCTTTGCCTACTATCAATGCAATGACTCTCATCCCAACTGTTTCTGACACCGATGGTGATGTTCTGAGTTATTCTTGGAAGCAACTATCAGGACAACAACTTGAATTATCAAACCCTGCTCAGAAACACCTTACCCTCCAACCAATTTACTTTGATTTCTCTCAATTAGACCCATTAACATTTGAACTTACAGTTAGCGATGGATTTGGTGGTATTGCAAGTGATACTGTAAACGTTTTTCCATTTACTGGATTATTAGACAACAAACGCATATCTGTTCAAACTGGTTCTATGCAAACCGTTACTGAAGGTGATGTAGTAACATTAAGTGCAACTGGCCAAACATTAGATGGAAAGTCAATCAGCTATTCATGGGTTCAACTGATTGGACCTCGTGTATCCCTAAATGCATATAATGAACAACAAGTACAATTCACAGCACCAGAAATAGGAGATGTTGAGAAACTACTATCATTCCAAGTTACTGGTTATTCACAAGGAAACGGATGGGCAAATGCATTGGCCTTGGTAAAGGTTTTGCCTTCTAATGGATCCCCAATCGCAGATGCTGGACCAGACCAAAATGTATTTGGAAACACTCTAGTCAAACTTGTAGGAACTGGCACTGATCCTGATGGTGAAAGATTGAAATCTTCTTGGGCACAAAAGTCAGGCACTTCTGTACCCTTCTATGAACGTACACCCTTTTCAATTTATTTTACAACCCCCACTGTATCCTCTCCTGAACAACTTGTCTTTGAATTTACTGTAACTGATCCTCATGGAAACTATGATACTGATGAAGTAATAGTTACTGTAACTGATGTAAACTCTCCCCCAAGAGCATTTGCTGGAAATGATAAACGTGTTGTTAGTGGCTCTCAAGTTGAGATTGTTGGATCTGGTTCTGATGTGGATGGTGATCCTCTGACTTACAAATGGAGACAAGTTTATGGTTCTTTTGTAAAATTTACTGACTCTGCCTCTTCCTTTACATTTACTGCACCAGAAGTGACTGGTTCACCTGTGCGTTTAGAATTTCAACTAATGGTAACTGATACTGAAGGACAAAGTGCCAAAGACAACGTTGTAGTGTTTGTTGTTCCTGAAAATGGGGCTCCTATTGCAAACGCTGGTGCCGATATGAGAGTAAATGAAAATACTTCTGTAAACATTATGTGCAGCGGACAAGATCCTGACCATGATATTATTTCATTCTCTTGGGAATCTGAATCCGATATTGAAATAGCACAAAGTAAGAATCCAAAAACATCCGTAGTTACTCCAAATGTTGTCAAGGATACTCCGATTACATTAACTTGTACTGTTAGTGATGGAACATTATTTTCATCTGACAGTATGGTTCTAACAGTAGTCAATACTCTTAATTTGGATATTGTAGCAAACGCTGGTCCAGATAAAATTGTCAATGAAAATGTCAAAGTATCGTTAGATGGAAGTGGCAGCTATGATCCTGAAAAACAAATCCTTTCATACCAATGGACTCAAACTTCGGGAGAAAAAGTATCCTTGTCTTCTGCCACTGCAAAATCCCCTTCATTTACTAGCCCAACAGTTGCAAATAATGAAATCAAAGTGCTGACATTTGAACTCAAAGTTTTTGATGAACATGGCAGAAGCGATGTTGATTCTGTAACAATCACAGTTGATCCAATCAACTCTCCTCCTGAAGCTTCTGCTTCTGCAATGCAATAATTGATTTTTGAAATTTGTTTTTAGCTCGAGCTATTTAGCTGTGCCTATTTTTCCTCATGTATTTATAATATAACGGAGTTATTTCATTCATGGCAACTGAAAACCTTGACATGGATTATTCAAAATATGATTTTAAAGACTCTACAGAAATGTATGTTCACCTTAGCAAGAAAGGCCTGACTAGGGAAACTGTGATTGGCATTAGCAAAATGAAAAATGAGCCACAATGGATGCTTGATTTTAGATTACGTGCATATGATATTTTTATGAAAAAACCAATGCCAACATGGGGTGGAGATCTTAGTGTTATTGATTTCCAAAATATTTACTATTATGCAAAAGCATCTGAAAAAACAGAAAAAAACTGGGATGATGTTCCAGAAGATGTCAAAAACACTTTTGATAAATTAGGCATTCCAGAAGCTGAAAAGAAATTCTTAGCAGGTGTTGGTGCACAGTATGAATCTGAAGTAGTTTATCATAATTTGAGAGAAGACTTGGAAAAACAAGGTGTTCTTTTCTTAGATACTGATTCTGCTCTAAAAGAACAGCCAGAGATTTTCAAAAAATACTTTGGTAAGGTTATTCCTCCTGAGGATAACAAATTTGCAGCACTAAACAGTGCAGTATGGAGTGGTGGCTCTTTCATCTATGTCCCTCCTGGTGTCAAAGTTGACATGCCTTTACAAGCATACTTTAGAATTAATGCAGAAAACATTGGACAATTTGAAAGAACTCTGATTGTTGTTGATGAGGGTGCTGAAGTACATTACATTGAAGGATGTACTGCTCCTGTTTACTCCTCAGAGTCATTGCACTCTGCTGTTGTGGAACTTGTTGCACACAAAGATGCAAAACTGCGTTACACGACAATTCAGAACTGGAGTAATGATGTATACAATCTTGTAACCAAGAGGGCATATGCATATGAAGGCGCAACCGTTGAATGGATTGATGGAAACATTGGAAGCAAACTTACAATGAAATATCCTGGTGTTTATTTGATGGGAGAAAGAGCCTATGGTGAAACCTTGTCTATTGCATTTGCAGGTAAAGGCCAACATCAAGATACTGGAGCAAAAATGGTACATTTGGCACCAAACACTACCTCGAAAATCACTTCAAAGTCTGTTAGCAGGTTAGATGGACGCTCAACATACCGGGGGTTACTCAATGTAGCAAAAGGTGCAACTAATGTTAAATCAACTGTGAGATGTGATGCACTGCTACTAGATGACACATCTAAAACTGATACATATCCATACATGGAAATCAATCAGGAAGATGCAACAATAACCCATGAAGCAACAGTTGGTAAGATTGGAGATGAACAAATCTTCTATCTTATGACTAGAGGTTTCACTGAAGAAGAGGCCTTGTCTCTGATTGTCAATGGATTCATGGAACCATTTACAAAAGAATTACCAATGGAATATGCAGTAGAGCTAAACAGACTCATCAAACTAGAAATGGATGATTCTGTAGGATAGTCAAAAATTAATCTTGAGTAGACATGTCTCAGCAAACACTTTCCAAAATAAGCCCTAATCATATAGAAGAAATCTCTTCCTCAAGAAATGAACCTGAATGGTTAAAGGAATACCGAAAGAATTCTCTTACTGTGTATGAAAATCTTCCAATTGAAACATCTCCTCTTTACAACAAATACACTGATGCAAAAAAGATGGATCCTGAACAGGTTTCGTTTGCAGCAAAAACGGGCGATGCAATACCAGCATTCTTGCAAAAAAGACTAGGAGAGCTTGAAAACAACATCTGTGTTATTCAGATTGGAACAAACATTCAAAAAATTAACATCACAGATGATGTAAAATCAAAAGGAATTGTCATATCTTCGATTGCCGATGCAATTCAAAACAACCAAGAACTTGTAAAAAAAGCACTAGAAGCATCAAAATCAAATGAAGATAAATTCACCGCATTAAACAATGCAGCATTTAATTCAGGAATATTTATTCACATTCCAAAAAATGTTGTTTTAGATTCCCCTATACATCTAGTTTCATGCTTGTCTGAAGATGGAATTTCTACAATTTCTCGAAATGTAATTTATGCAGATGAAAACAGCAAAGCAACAATTGTTCAGGAATTGTATTCTCCCAAAGCAGAAAAACAGCAAGCCTATCTTGAGTTACTAAATACGTCTGTTGCTGCAAATGCACATCTTGACATTACTACTCTTCAAATGATGGATCAAAGTACTGTAAACTTTTCAACTAGAAGAACTGATCTTGGACAAGATGCCAAAGTCAATTGGTATTCTGGATTGTTTGGTTCTTTATTGTCTAGATACAGAATTGATTATTTCCTTAATGGGTCTGGCGCATCTGCTAATGACTCTGAAGTTGTTTTTGGAAATAATGAACAAGATTTTGATATTCAAACCAACGTAAACCATGAGAGCCCTTCAACTGAGGGAAGAGTTGTTGAAAAATCTATTCTTAGAGACAAATCAAAATCTCTTTTCAAAGGGATGATTAGAATCAAAGAAAAAGCCGCAAAATCAAATTCTTTCTTGTCTGGACGCTCTATTTTACTGGATAAAGGTGCAAAATCCGATGCTATACCTGGACTGGAGATTTTCACAAATGATGTTAAAGCAACACACTCTGCATCTGTTGCACAAATTGACGAAGAACAAATCTTTTACTTGCGGTCCAGATGTCTCTCAAAAGAAGAAGCAGAGAGAACTATTGTTGAAGGATTCTTAGAACCTCTATCAAGAAAAATGTCTTATCAGGTTAGGGCGTGGATTGCATATCTTATTGAATCTAAATGGGAAGGAAAAGAACTGACAATTAATACTGATGAGGAGCTAACAAAATTCGTTGAGGTTGAAGAGACTCGCTACAACGAAGATTCTGAAATTGAACAACACTACAAGTATAGGTGATTAATTTGTCTGAATGGATAAAGGCTTGTAATTTAGATCAAGTAAAGGATGGTCAGATGTTTGGATTTACTCATGATGATAAAAAAATTCTTTTGGCAAACCAAAAAGGAACCATTCATGCTACTGATTTGATATGTACTCATGCTGATGCTGACCTTTCAACTGGCTTCTTGAGTGATGAGGGTGTTAGATGTCCATTACACCTTTCTGTTTTTAATTTAGAAAATGGACAGCCCCAGAACCTTCCAGCTGAAACCCCTCTCAAAGTATACAATGTTAAAATAGAGCAAAACGAGATTTACGTGGAGGTTTAAAATTATGCAAAGCGCTCAGTCATCTTTTGAAAATTTAAGAAAAGATTTTCCAATACTTGAAAGAAAAGTTAGAGACAACAAACCTCTTGTGTATCTTGATAATGCATCAACAACTCAAAAACCAAATCAGGTAATTGATGCAATAAGTGATTACTATCAAAATCATAATGCAAATATTCATAGAGCAGTTTATGCGCTTGCTGAAGAAGCAACTGAGGCCTTTGAATCTACGCGTGACAAAGTTGCAAATTTCATTAATGTAAAAAATAGAAACGAAATAATCTTTGTCAGAGGGACCACTGAGGCAATCAATCTTGTAGCGTATGCATGGGGAAGAACTCATGTTAATGAAGGTGATGTTGTAGTTTCTACTGAATATGAACATCATAGTAATATTGTTCCGTGGCAACTACTTACTCAAGAAAAGCATGCAAAAATTGAGTATATTGGCATGGATGATAACGGGGAGCTCATTTTAGATGATCTTGATAAGTTGCTTGATACTGGAAAAGTAAAACTAGTTGCTTTTAGTTTGATGTCAAATGTTTTGGGAACAATTACTGATGCTGAAAAAATTATTGCAAAATGCAAAGCAAAAGGTGTCTTGACATTGGTTGATGGTGCACAAGCAGTACCTCACATGAAAGTTGATGTTGACAAACTAGGATGTGATTTTTTTGCATTCTCTGGACACAAAATGCTTGGTCCTACTGGCATTGGTGTGCTGTGGGTCAAAAAAGAAATTCTTGAAACAATGAACCCTTTCCACGGTGGTGGTGATATGATTAGAGAGGTTCACAAATATGAGACCACCTGGAATGATCTACCTTACAAATTTGAAGCAGGAACTCCAAATATTGCAGATGTGGTTGGATTAGGAGCTGCAATCGATTATCTTACAAAACTTGGAATGGATAATGTCAGACAACATGAAATCGAATTGACAAAATATGCCATTGAGAAACTCTCTCAGGTAAAGGGACTCCAAATTTACGGCACTAAAGATATTTCAAAAAGAGGTGGTGTGATCTCATTTAATTTTGCAGATGTTCACCCACATGATGTGGCACAGATTATTGATGAGGAGGGAATTGCAGTTCGTTCAGGTCATCACTGTGCACAGGTATTGATGGAACGACTAAATGTTGCTGCAACATCAAGAGCAAGCTTTTACATCTATAACACAAAAGAAGACATTGACGCACTAGTAAATTCATTAAATAAGGTGGCGAGGTTATTCAAACTATGAGTAGTAATGCCGACATTTACCACGAGATGATTATTGATTATTCAAGAAATCCTATTAACTATGGAGAAATTGAAAACCCTGATGTGACGTTTCATGATTCAAATCCATTATGTGGTGACAGTATTGATATTGATATGAAAATAGACGAGAACAAGGTATCTGATATCAAATTCCATGGAAAAGGTTGTGCAATATGCATGGCTTGCTCATCTGTCCTCACTGAAATTACAAAAGGCAAGAGCATTGATGAAGTAAGAAATATTGAGAAAAATGATGTGTTAGGTGAACTAGGTCTGGAAAATCTCCAAGCAGTACGTATAAAATGCGCACTGTTATCCCTCAAGGTTCTAAAATCTGCTCTCTACTCTTATCTTGGAAAACACATGAAAGATTCCAAAGATGTAGATAAGTTAAAAGAAGAGGCAGCAAATCTGTACTAGTATGGGTGATTTTACTCCTTCAACTCCTATCTCTTTACAAATCCGAAAAATTATCTTCGAGGATCACAATAATGTTGACACAATTTTTACAAATGATCAGATTTTTGAAAAATTAAAACAAAATGGTGATTTAGATCCTTCTTGGATTGTTGATGACATTGAGCCCTATATCAATGAATTATGTGATTCCAATCTAGCTAGAAACATTGCACAAAACTTTACAACTATTCATATGAAGCTCTTTGATTCCATGGTGAAACATCACTGTAATGCTTGTAATTTTGATGTATATCTTGGAACATCAGAAGAAAAAACATGTCCAAATCCTTCTTGTAAATCTTCTATTTAGCTCTATGTTTGATTGCAGCATCTTCTAATGCTTTGATCATTGGAAGTCTATCTCCTGTGAGGTATAATACTAAAGCACCTCCTGCAGTACTGATATGATCAATTTTTTCAGCTAACCCGTATTTTTTTAGTGCGGAAGTTAAGTGACCTCCACTCACAATTGTTGTTGCCATTGAATTTGCAACTGCCGTTAGTAATCCTTTCGTCCCATGACTGAAGTTTTCTTTTTCAAAAAATCCTGCAGGACCACTAATGAAAACAGTTCCTGCACCTGCAATTAATTTTGAATAGTGCTCTACTGTTTTTGGACCTAAATCGTAAATGCTGTCACCTTTACCAAGATCTCTTACGTCAATCTCTACTCTTTGACCGTCTTTATCAATAGCAATATCTACTGGCGTTGAAAATACATCTGGATACTCTCCAATCAAACTATGTGCTTTTGCAACCACTTCTTCTTCTCTTTTTATTCCCAATGGATATTTGATACGTGCTTGTGCTCTCATGAAGACATTTCCAATCAATCCTGTAAGCAAGACGTGGTCTGCCCTTCCATTCTGAATTAGCATCTTTATTGCCTCTAGTCTATCTGGCACCTTTGAGCCTCCCAGCACAATTACGTGGGGAGCTTTTGCAACTGTCATTATCTCATCGAGGTTTCTTACCTCTCTTTCTACAATTCTTCCTGCACATGCAGGCAAGACATGCGGGAATCCAACAATTGATGGGTGTGATCTATGTGCACTAGGGAAAGAGTCTAGAACACACAAATCAAATAATTTGGAAAGACGTGAAACCATGATTGTTTTTGCTGCATCTTCTGGTGAAAATTCATAATTTTCTTCAGCACACAATCGTAAATTATCTAAAAGTAAAATTTCGCCGTTTTGCAAATCTCTGATGGCATTCTGAGCTGCTTCTCCAATGACGTCTTCAACATATTTTATCTTCTTGCCCATTAATTCTTCTAATACTTTGGCATGTTTGTCCATTCCAGTATAGTCTTTGTTTCCTACACGGCCTTGATGTGATGCTACGACAACTTTTGCTTCATCGAGATCTTTGATTGTTTGTATTGCTTCTTCAATACGTTTGGTTCCTGAAATCTCCATAGTTTCAGGATCTATGGGGCAATTCATGTCTACTCTCAAAAAAACTGTCTTACCTTTAAGATCAAAATCATCTAATGTGAGTACCTTCACAATTTTCCTATTATCACCTTGGTTAAATTCTTTCAGCCGATCAGAAAAATCTTGTTACACAATTTTGAATCAAACACTTCCAAAACTTATCTACCTGAGAAAAATTAAAAATGACATACTTGAGGTTTGAATAATTGCAAAATTGGATTTTTGATATCAGGTCACGTTCATTTGTATTGTTGGTTGCAGCCTTTGTCTTTGCATCACTATTGGTAATTTTCGAAGTTACTGAAAATCTTGATCAATCTGTGATTTCTTTTATGGCCGAAAACTCTGGTAATTCTTTCACTCATTTTGTAATGCAGATTATCACTGAAAGTGGTGATTCGTTTTACATGTTGGGATTTGGCATCTTGATGCTGATAATAAAAAGGACTAGAAGAGTTGGCATTACCTTGATGATCTTGATAGTGCTATCTACTTTGCTTACTGGCTACATTAAATGCGGGGTGGATAGAGACCGCCCCGAATTTGAATACGAAGGCGTATCTTTCCCTGTTGGTATTAGTAAGGACACATTTGCTTTATTTTGTGAAGGTGGATACAATGCATCATATCCATCAGGACATGCTGCAAGGTCCATGATTTTTGGAATTGTTCTGGGTTTTGCATTGTCTCAAAGGTTCCCACGAGGAGCGTATCTGTTGTTATTATATCCAGTATTGGTCTCTTTGAGTAGGGTGTATGTTCTTCAGCATTACCCTATGGATGTAATTGGTGGTGCATTGTTAGGCGTTTTACTTGCAGGTGTTTTGGCAAAAAGAACAAAACTGTATAAAATTTTTGAAAAATCAAAATCCTAACTCTGTCAAAGTTTTGTTGCTGATCAAAACAATGGCATAGTGTTCTTGATCATGATGGTATGTCCAATACTTTATGTCTCTGATCTCATTTTTATCTCGCAGGCCTGATGTCACTCCTGTTGTAATGGTATATCCCATCCGCTTTGCAATCTTTGCTTCTTTTGGCATCAATACTCTAAATCCCTCTTTTCTGTTATTGAAACCCATGTTTACCATCTCCTCAACTGCTTCTAACGCATCTTTTTCGTCTTTTAGATCAAACGTTTTTGCTACTGGCAAATCTTTTGGATGAAAATCCATCAATATTTGTAGAATTTCTTAACTAATATTTTTTAAAAAACGATTTTTGCGATCAAGGCATGTTAATTTTCTTAACAGGTAAGTCAAATCCTGATTATGTTAACAACTTAATCGCATAAATTTACCTGATTCAATCGTTGGCAACATTAGAAAAATTAGTACTTGAATTAAGAAAAAAGAAACAAGAAGCAACTAAGTTAAAGAATAAAGCTGAAAAGCAGTATAAAGAATATAGATCACTTGAAAGAAGATCTTCCTCTGGATTAAACACTATTGATAAAAAAATCGAATCTGAAAAAGAAGATGCATCAGAAGTTTCTGAAACTTTAACTCAAAAAAATGCTCAAATTGAGAGTATTGAAAGATTGATAGCATCTGCCAAAGAAAGATTGGAACGCGAAAAAGAGGCTATCATTCAAGCAGAACAAGAGATTGAATTTGCTGAAACCCCTGAAGAAAAGTCATATGCTGAGTCAAGATTAAAAACACTTCAAAATCATATCGGTGAACTGGAATTTGAAATAAAGTCTAGAACCAAAACTGCAAAAAAACTTGCTGATGAGGTGGCCAAGTTCAATGATATTAAATCCAAAATATCCTCAAAAATTCAAAAACAGACCAAAGCCAAACCTGATTTGAGAGAGAAAATGGCTACCGGGCACAAACAGGCTAAGAAATTAGAAAAGGAGCTAGAGAAAAGAACCAAGGCAGAAGAATCAGCTAAAAAAGCACTTGAACGAGCAACTGCTAGACTAAAAGAATACCTTTCTAAGAAAAAACCAACAAAAAAATCTGCCCCTAAGAAAAAAACTGTAAAGAAAACAACAAAAAAGAAACCTGCAAAGAAAAAACCTGCTAGAAAGACTGCTGCAAAGAAAGCATCTAAGAAAAAACCAACAAAAAAATCTGCCCCTAAGAAAAAAACTGTAAAGAAAACAACAAAAAAGAAACCTGCAAAGAAAAAACCTGCTAGAAAGACTGCTGCAAAGAAAGCATCTAAGAAAAAACCAACAAAAAAATCTGCCCCTAAGAAAAAAACTGTAAAGAAAACAACAAAAAAGAAACCTGCAAAGAAAAAATCTAGAAAATAGATTTACAAAAGTAATTTAGAATAAAATATTAAAACAATGAAAAACTAATTTTTGAAATTAGTTTATTGAGGATTTATTTCCATTTGGCCGTACTTGCCTTTGGTTAAGGATACTTCGCCTTTGAATTCGTTTGTATAGCCATTTGTAATAACAACGACATCTCCGACATTTACTGCTTTGATATCGTCTCCCCAGAGTGTTAATTTCATTTGTTCTTCTTCTGTTTCACCGTCTGCAATGATTGCATCACAAACATCTACAGTCCCGCCTGATTTGAGATTAACAGTTCTTGGTTCTCCTTTACTTTTTACTTCGGCTTTTACATTAACTCCACTTCGCATTTTTTTTGCTTGTGAAATTGGGATAAATTCTGCCATTCTGATTCTGAATCAATTCTGTGCCATTAAAAGCTTTTTTTAACATGATTGTCTGTTTTTTGATTTTTTGCAAATATTGATTTTCATCGATCAATTTTGAAATCATCCAAATAGTAATCGAAAAATATTGGTCATTATCCACTCTCTTTGCAGAGGTATCGAAGCCCGGTCAACCGAGAGGGACTCAAGATCCTCAAAATAGGAAATCCCTTCTCTCAGGAGTTCGTGGGTTCAAATCCCACCCTCTGCACTAAATTTTCATTATTTTCCAAAAATTCTACTAAATTTCTTAGAAATTATGCAGGAATTGCTTTAACTTTTGAAATAGAGTGCTTTGAAATATTTTTGTGCATTTCTGCAATGTCTTCATCTTTGAAAGAGAGGTCACATCTAAAACATTTCCAAGAAACTTCGGACATGCTTAACTATAACGTATAATTATCTTATAAGGATATTGCATGATTGATCCAATTTTTTGTAAAACATGATCATTCTATCTGGAATTATGCAATTTTTTGATTTTTTATGATCAAATTGAAATTTTTTCATAGGTAAATCCCCAATCCAAGGGTTTAGAAACAAAAAACTGGTTAAAAAACTGAAAGATGGCCGATATTTTTGAAATTTTTGCAGAATGGTCTTATCTTGGGATTTTTTTGGTATTGATTGGAATAAACGCTGCGCCAATTTTAATGCCGCCTAGTTGGATTGTACTAACTTCTTTTTACCTTCTTGATCCTAGTTTGAATATTATTTTACTTGCAATGGTTGGTGCTACAGCTGCTACAATTGGTAGGTTTATTCTTAAAAAAATTAGCAGTCTTTTTAGACGCTTTGTAGGTCCTGAACAAAAATCCAATCTTGATATAATTGGAGATTATCTTAATAAGAAAAAATATGGTTATGTTATAGCCTCATTTCTTTTTGGTGCCACCCCACTTCCAAGTAACATGCTCTTTATCACATATGGCTTGATGCGAGCAAAAAGTATTGGGATCTATGTTGGATTTTGGTTTGGGCGTATGCTGTCCTATATTGTGATGATATATTTTGGAAATGCAGTTTTGCAACCTTTTCTTGAAATTTTTGAGAATAGATTGACAGGAATTCTATTAGTTGATGGTGTTGGGGTGGGTATTATTGTATTGTTTGCATCAGTAAATTGGGCACTTTTAATTACACAAAGGAAACTAAAATTTGTAAAACCTAAGCTTTGGAGATTTTAGATGAGAGACATTGAATTACTTCAAAAGTATGTGAAACAAAGAATGGAAAATGATCCTGCACATGATTTTGCTCATATAATGAGAGTATTCAATAATGCAAAAAAATTATGTAAAAAAGAAAAAGCTAACGAAAAACTTGTTCTTAGCGCAGCATTGTTGCATGATATTGTATCGTACCCAAAATCTGACAAACGTTCAAAACTTTCCTCTATTAAAAGCGCACAAGAAGCACAAAATATTCTTATAAAAATGAATTACGCTTTTGATGATGTTGAGATAATTTGTGATGCAATACGTGATCATAGTTTTTCAAGAGGTGAAATTCCAAAGACCTTGGAAGGTAAGATACTTCAGGATGCAGACCGACTTGATGCAATTGGTGCTATTGGAATAGCTCGGGTTTTTGCTGTAAGTGGCTCTGAACAAAGACCTTTTTACAATAATGATGATCCTTTTTGCAAGCACAGGATGCCTGATGATAAAACATGGGCTCTAGACCACTTTTATCAAAAATTACTCAAATTAGAATCACTGATGAATACAAAATCTGCAAAAACTGAGGCAAAGAGGAGAACTAGAATCTTGAAATCTTTTCTTTCTGAACTCAAAAAAGAAATTTAGATTCTTTTGCTCCTGGCCTTTGTTCTCAACACGGCTTTACAACAAATACATCTTGTGTCTTTAACTGACATAAAGATTCCACAAAAAGTACAACGTTTTTGACCAATTTCATATTTTATTTTATTTGGGGCAGGTTCTGCCTTGTGCATTTGGCAAATGCCTCTACATGTCCTTCCCATTAAATTTCGCTCCATATTCTTTTTTTGATTTCTTTAGTTCTATCTCTGATAGTCACTGCACTGATTCCTGATGTCTGAGAAATTTTAACCTGTGATGCTTTTTCTTTATTTTTTTGTGCAGCTACATGAACTGCAGCTGCTGCAATTGCCATTGGGTTTTTGCTAGTAGATATTCCTTCTTTTTCAGCTAGAGTTACAATTCTAAACGCTAATCTTTCTGTTTTTTCAGAGATTTTAATTGCCTTTGAAATCCTTGATACAAATTCATGGGGATTGTATGCTTCAGGGTAAATTTCTAACTCTTTGACCAAAAATCTGTATGTCTTTTGTAGATTTTTTCTTCTGATATTTCCTGCATTTGCAATATCTTGCAGGGTTCTTGGGGTGTTTGTCAATCTACATGCAATGTATACGGTAGCACAAAGAATACTGGATGTGGACCTTCCACTAAGTATCTTTTTTGCAGATATTTTTCTAAAAATATACGCTGTTTGCTCTACCACTGATTCGGGTATTGCAAGTTTTGTCTTAATCCCGTCTAACAACAAAAATGCCTTTTGCAATGATTTTACAGTGTTTGCTGAACGACTATTTCTGTCCCATATACGCAAACGATAAAACATTTTACGGTTTTCTCTTGAAAGTGATTTGCCTGTTGCATCTTTATCCTTTGATTCTATAATCGTTGGCAATCCCATATCTGCCATCTTTAGAGAAATTTTCCTTCCTGCTCTGAATGAAGTTAAGTATTCTTCTTTTGTCAACCCTGTGTTTTCAGGACCTAATGCCACTGCTTTTTCTGGTGATACTGCACCACAATTTTGACATGCAATCTCACCCGTATCAAAATCTGTAACAATTCTAATTTTTTTACAGTTATTTTGATGAATTAACTCACTAAGCATTTTTGTCTCCCAAATGTTGTTCCGCATTCTTCACATGATATTCCATGTTCAAAAAACTCAATATTGTGATTACCGCATATTATGCAAATTTTGATATTTGAATTAACATAAACTAAAGATTCATCATTTTTTTCTTGATGAATGATTTTTGTTTTCATGATGTAATTTAGGTTTAAGAATATTTAAGCCGGTTATGTTTTTTTGACTAGTGCTAATTTTCTCAAAAATTTTATCTTATCTAAAAATGTAATTTTATGCTGTTCTGATGAGTCTTGGAATCTCTTCTAATGTAGATTCTACAATAATTTTTGCATCAAATTTTGGAATTTTTTTAGATTGAAATGCAAATCCGCCTACTAATATTGGAATGTTGAATTGATCCTTAATTTTTCTCACCAGTCTTTGTCCTGCAGATAAATTGTCTTCTAAAGTAATTGATAACAGTAATACATCTGGTTTATTGGCATCGATGAAACTAAGTATTGATTCTGTTGGTAATGATGTTCCCATGTTGTATATTTTAAAGCCCTTTATTGACAGATAAGTTTCAATTACATCGCATCCGAGATGATGCTCTTCTCCTAGAGGCACACAAATCATGATCCTTTTTTTACTTCCTGTGGCTGAAACTCGCTCCATGATAATTTTTACCAATGTCTGAGCTACATTGCTTGCCACATGTTCTGTAGCGATACTTATTTTGCCTTTTGCCCAATCATCACCGACTTTATACATCACCGGTTTTAGAATTTTATCAAAAAAGTCAGATGCATTAAAAATTTTGATATAATCTTCATAAATTTTCAGCGAACCTTGAATATCACCATCTGTTAATTTTTGGAATAGTTGTTGTTTGGATTTTTTTGATGCCTCTTCTCTCTTTTTGATATCTTTGGGATTGAATTTTGCTAGTACTGATAATATTTTGGGATCATTTCTATAATCTGTTGGAATGTCATCCTTGTCTACATCAGAGGCTTTTCCCAGATATTTCACAATCTCTTGTTTTGAAGTGTTTTTCTTTGAATCCCATACACTTTTGACAAGATACAGATATTGATCTGATTTTACTTTCTTGGCTCTGATGTACACCATGTTGTTTTTATTAAATTTCGATATATAACTAATGCTAACTATATTTTATAGTGCCAATTTTTGATTTTTTCAATGCTCTCATAAATTAGGCACCCTTTTAGCACTAGAATATGATTTTATCAGCAGTTTAAATAATTTAACAACATAAAAACAACATGTTCATGACACCACCGCAAAAAATGTTACAAGAAAGCGAACATTCAGGAGGCCGCCACTTGGATAAATCAATCCTTTCAGTTGGGTATTGTCTTGATGGGATTGGGTTTCATGGTAAATCGTCCACAAAAACAACAAATTGGTGCATTGAGGTAGAGTGATGAATCAGAAATTGTCTGAAGATTCTTATCATCAAAATACTCCTTACTCTATTTTAGTTTCTGGCGCAACTGGTTTTATTGGTTCTAGATTGATCTCACATTTGGTTTCTTTAGGGTATACTGTAAAAGGAATGAGTAGAAACAAGATTGATGATACAAATAATGTAAAGTATGTTCAAGTAGATGTTTTTGATGTTGAACAGCTAAAAAAAGCAATGACGGGAATTGAAACTGCATATTATCTGCTTCATTCAATGGAAGGTAGCAAAGAACAATGGAAAGAATTTACTTCTCGTGAAAAACTCCAAGCCAAAAATTTTCTTAAGGCTGCTACTGATGCAGGTGTTAAGAGAATTATCTATCTTGGTGGATTAGTAAATGATAGTTTGGGTTTATCACCTCACATGCAAAGTAGAAAACAAGTTGGTGAGATCTTATCTTCCGGTAACATTCCTGTTACTGAGTTACGTGCATCGCTAATCATTGGTGCAAAAGGTGGCTCTTATGCCATGTTGAGATATCTGGTAGAACGATTACGAATCATGGTTACACCTTCGTGGGTAAAATCTATGGCTCAACCAATTGCAGTTGATGATGTAGTGTCTTATCTAGTTGGATGTATGGAACATGATGAAACTGCAGGGAAAATTTATGAAATTGGTGGTCCTGACAAAATGACTTATGAAGAGTTAATGCGTGTTTATGCAGCATATTTGAACAAAAATCTATTCATTATTCAAATTCCATTTCTGACAACCCGCCTTTCATCTTATTGGGTTGATCTGATTACTCCTGTAAAGGCATCTCTTGCACGGCCCTTGATTGACAGTCTAGTTCATGATACTGTTGTAACAGATGATTCTATCACCAAAATCATTCCCATTCGGTTAAAATCTGTTCGAGAATCTATTGACATTGCAACTAAAGAAATGCAGCAAAATCCCCCTCCTGTTGAACTAAAGCATGAAAAAACAGGATTTCAGATAAATCAGAAACTATTGATGGTGTCCCTTGTAGCCATGGCTGTAATAGGATCTACGTATTATTGGCTAGATGATAGGCCCAGTGTATATGAACCTGCATGGATTTTTGCAAGTGTGGTTTGGTACATTGCAATACTTTCTGCAATCATATTTGTCAAAAATAAGACTCGTCTTGGTTATCTCATTGGAGGTGTGCTTTCTTGGATAACTATGGCGTTTTGGTTATTTGATAATTTTTATTTTGTTTTTAGTACTACTCTGATATCTGACATTCCAAACTATGCAATTACTATACGAAACTTTGTTGGAACTGCAATTGCAGCAATTGCAATAATTGCATCTCATAACACATTTCATAAAGTAATTGATTATCAATACAAAGGAACACCTATTTGAAAATTGATTACTCATGGATTTTGTTTGTCTGTCTGAAACATTTGCAAAAGAATTTCAGATTGTGTATCAGAATAAAGTAGAAAATAGGTTTGACTGGCAAGATATGTGTTGTTAAATCTAAAAATTATTGGATTAATTTTTGATAACATATTTCCTATGGTGATCTTTTCATTTCTGTATTTCTCAAGTAATTTCAGAAAAATTTCTTTTTCATGTTGGCTAAAATCTTTTGAAAAGTATCCAAATATGTGCATCATTACATTAATGTGCATTTTTGTTGTAGGATGTTTCTCAAATGCTCTTTTGAGATGTCTTTCATATTTTTCTAGAATTTCTTCAAATGGAATTTTTTTGTGATTGGCAACAATATTGCCCAATTTTTTTAATTCTTCTTGACCATGAACCATTATCATGTACTTGTTCATTGCTTGAAAACTTGCCAAGTCTTTGATCTTTTTAGTTCTTTTTACATCGTTAAATCGCTCAAAGACATATTGTTTTACATCTTCTTCAGAAATCATAATGTTTCTTCTATTCTGTCTGTCTTGATTTTTGCTCATCTGAAAAATCCTCTCTGATAATTTAAAAAGCCAAACGAGAAAAAAATTATTTACCACTAGATGTTATATGTGCAAATTTGGCACTAGAAAAAAAGTTAGCACCATCTTATATATCATGAATTGAGAAAAACATCAATGAAACCCGAAATAACTGCAATCACCGCAATTCTGCTGGTTGGCTCAATTACCTCTTTTGCAACTGCAGAAGGTGTACCTGCTTGGGTAAAAAATAACGCAGGCTGGTGGGCTGATGGAACTATCTCCGAATCAGAATTTATTCAGGGAATTCAATTCCTTATCAAAGATGGTATAATTGTAGTTCCTATGACATCTGTTTCTGCTGAAAAGTCTGAAGGTGTACCTGCTTGGGTAAAAAATAACGCAGGCTGGTGGGCTGATGGAACAATATCTGATGGTGAATTTGTTAATGGCATTCAACATTTAATCAAGACTGGGATAATTTCTGTTCCTGTATCGCAACAAATGTCTGAAACTCCTATGAAAACAACTGATGATTCTAAATTAGCAGTACTGGAAGCCGAACTAGAGAGATGCGCTGAAATTGTAAAAGCATATCCGCGACTAAACTGTGAAAAAGCAGCAAAGCACCAAATTGAAGCTTACAGCATAAAGAAAAACGGTCAATCATTCCAAGCAGGTCCTGTTACCTATTATTGGCCAGGACTTGGAACTGAAGGCAATTCATTTGAAATTACCGAATCCGGTCAAGCAATTCTTTCTGTCAGGATTTTAGCTGAAAACAATGGTTCATCAGACAATGTCTCTATGATGTGTACTGGTCCTGCAGTTTGCAATTATGATGTTTGGAATGGTGAAAAGGCATTCAAATACTCTGGAATGGACTTTACAAACGGACAAATTGTTTTGCAATCTGGAGAATCTGCAATCTTCAACATGTTGTTTGGTCCTAACATTGGATATGGTGGAACACAATTCATCTATGATCCTTCAAAAGATTATGTCTTTAGGATCTCAGAGCCTTATGGGAGCGTCAATATTCCATTGAATATTCAGTGACCCTTCTAATTTTTCTTTTTGAATTTTATCCATAATCTACATACCTGTCATATCTTTTTTCAACTTCTTTGTTGAGTCCCTCTTGAATTTTCTTTATTTCTTCACTGGATCTGATGTCAATGTATTTTTGAATTGCCTCAAATTGTTCTTCTTTTGGGTATGACTGAAAAACTGGGTCTATCATCTTAAAATATTCTATAGTCTTCTCTCGAAATTCTTCTCTAGATGGTTTTTTGATTTTGTTCATTCGAAACCAAATTGATGCCCAGCTACAACCTATAACATGAGGCAATAAGTCGAATGCTCTTTCTATTTCAAATCTCTCGTCGTTTCTCATGACTCTTGAAGGAATCTTGCGGCAGATTTTGCAAAATATGTGACAATCATGTCTGCTCCTGCTCTTTTTATTGAATACAAAATTTCTTCTGTAATGTCTTTTTCATTAACCCATCCTTGAGTTGCTGCCCCCTTTACAAGTGCATATTCTCCTGACACACTATATGCTGCAACTGGCACATTGAATCTTTTTCTAGTTTCTGCAATCAAATCCAGATATGATAATGCTGGTTTTATCATCACAATGTCTACTCCTTCATTGATGTCTGTCTCCACTTCCATCATAGCTTCTCTTGCATTTGTAAATGGAACCTGGTATGTTTTTCTATCTCCGAATTTTGGTGCGCATTCAGCTGCGTCTCTAAATGGCGAGTAAAATGAGGAACGATGCTTTGCAGAATGAGACATTATTGAAACGTCTGTAAACCCTTCATCATCTAGGGCCTTTCTGATTGCAGCCACTTGCCCGTCCATCATTGCCGAAGGCGACACTGTATCTACTCCAGCTTTTGCTTGACTTACCGCAGTTTTTGCTAATGTTTCTAAACTTGTATCGTTATCTATTTTATTTCCTTGAATAATTCCACAATGACCTGTTGATGTAAATTGACACAAACATACATCTGCCATGATTACTATTTTGTCTCCAAAATTCTTTCTAATTTGCGCAATCGCCTTTTGCACAATTCCGTTATCGTCAAATGCTGATGAGCCTGCTTCATCTTTGTTAGAGGGAATGCCAAATAACATGATTGCTGGGATCCCTAGATCCGAAATAGTTTCTACTTCATCGTTGATGTCTTCTAAAGGCAATCTTTCAATTTCAGACATTGATTCTACCTTGATTCTTGTTTTAAGATCCTCTTGAACAAATACTGGGCAGATAAAGTCTCTGGGTGAGAGATTCGTTTCTTGGACTAGTTCTCTCATCTTTGCTGATGTCCTTAATCTGCGCAGACGTCTTGTAGGGAATGACATTATCAAAAATCCTTCTGGGTAAAATATAATCCTAGTCTAATCTGCCTGTTTTTTATAGTCAAATAATTTGCTGGCAGTCTCCAAAATGTCTGGGTCTCCTTGCTCAGATGCTTTTCTGATGTTGTTCATAGGTGTTGATACTATGCTTTCTACTACTGCTTTTGTCAATTCTTCAATGATTTTGATTTTCTTTTCGTCTTTTTCATCTAACATTTGTAGTGCTTTTTGCAATTCTTTGGCCCTAAGTGAATCAATATTCTTGAAAACATCTTTTACCAATGGTTCTGCATCTAATCTTTTCATTGAGGCTTCTAAAACTGAAACCTCTTCATTAATTATATTTTCAACGGTTTTAACCTTGTTTAATCTGGCCGTCATGTTTTTTTCAACCATTTCTGCAATCTGATCAAGATTCATCAGTTTAACCCCTGCAATAGTAGCTACTTTTTCATCTACTGTCCTGGGATTTGACAGATCTAGAATCATCATCCCTTTCTTGTTTTGTTTCATAGCTTTGATGATTCTGTCATATGTTACAAGAAAATAAGGTGCAGTTGTTGCTACAAACAAAACATCATAATTTTCAAATCCTGAAAGAACCTCTTCAAATTTAACTGGATTTCCTCCCATTGTTTCACAAAATGCTTTTGATCTCTCTAATGTCCTGCTAGTTACTGCAAAATCATATCCCCTTCTCTGAAGTGATTTTGCAACCAGTGTGGATACTTCTCCTGTTCCAATCAGTAATGTTTTTTTAAATTTTAATTCATCAATGTTTTCTTCTGCTAGTTTTACTGCCATAGACCCTACGGATATTCCTCCCCTTCCAATCCCACTAGAATTTCTAATTCTGGTTCCTATTCGGATGGCCTTGTCAAATAAAGTATTGAGATGTCGTCCTGATGCTTTTGTATTTCTTGCAGATGTGATGGAATTTTTTATCTGACCTAAGATTTGCTCTTCGCCTACTACCATTGAGTCTAGACCTGAGGTAAGTTTTAGGAGATGATGTAATGCCTCTTGATTCTCAACTAATTCTAAATTTTCTTTGAATGTTTCTTCATCCAACCCTGTTAAAGATGCCCATGTTTTTCTGATCTTATCTACGTCATATTCTTTTGATTTTCCAAAAAGCTCTATTCTGTTACATGTCTGAATTATCACACATTCATCTAACCCTGAATGTTTTTTGAATTCCTCATACGCATTATCTATGTTCTTGATTGTGAATTTTTCTAAAACATGAATTGGTGAATTACGAAAAGTAACACGTGCATTTATGATGTTTTGTTTCATTTCCAATCCCTCAATATTGTAATTGCGCGCTTTTCAGCCTTTTTGAAGTGACCGTCTTTTATTAACTGATCAATCTTGTTATCACTCATGATATTGTTAATGTATTCTTTTCTTGCTGCTTGAGTGGGAATGCTCTCTTTTGCCATCTTTCGTGCGATCTCTTGAATTTTAATTTGTCCTATCTCTTTTTTTGTGATAATTTTCTTGAAAATTTTCTCAGACTTTGCTTTTAATTTCTTTGACATTGCAGGACTTTTTCCTCCTGTGAAAATTGCAATTTTTATTGTATTTTCAAAATCAATTATTGCTGGATTTGAAAAATCACTCTCATCTGGATTATCCGAACTGTATGCTATGATCTTTTTTCTCTTTGCAGCTTTGATGATTTTTTGATTTAGCAAATTGTCATCAGTTGCTGTGATTACCATGTCTGGCTTTAATTCTGATAGAAATGACACTTCTTGAATGTTCTTTTTTTCTAATTTGATTTTTTTAGATGTAGCAAGTTTGTTAATTGCTGTGTTTGTTTTTTTACTAACCACTGTAATCTTACAATTTTGATTCAAGAGTGAGTTTATTCTTTTTAGGGCTTCCTTTCCCCCTCCAATGACAATCACATTTTTGTTTTGGAGATTCAGATCCACTATCATCGATCAAAAAGGCTACAGTTTCTATTTATGTATTCAAAACAATG
The DNA here is from genome assembly GCF_018128925.1 of Nitrosopumilus sp. K4. Classification (NCBI taxonomy): domain Archaea; kingdom Thermoproteati; phylum Nitrososphaerota; class Nitrososphaeria; order Nitrosopumilales; family Nitrosopumilaceae; genus Nitrosopumilus; species Nitrosopumilus sp. K4. The sequence continues at coordinate 966,048 of NZ_CP067007.1, read as the reverse complement.
CGTAAAAATTCTAGCTACATTTTTAATTGAATGAACAAGTCATTGACTTGATGACTTCAATGGATGAGTTGGATAAAGAAATCCTCAATGAGATTCAATGGACTTTTCCACTTGTAACTAGACCCTTTGATGTGATTGCAAAAAAATTTGACACTACTCCTGAAATTATCAAAGAACGCATGAATGCGTTAAAACAATCTGGTGTTCTGAGACAACTGAGCGCAATTTTTGACACAAGAAAACTAGGTTATACCAGCTCTTTGGTTGCAATGGAAATTGAAAAAGATCAACTTGAACACGTTGCAAGTCAAATTAATCGTCATCCTGGTGTTAGTCATAATTATGAACGAGATCATCAGTTTAATCTCTGGTTTACTTTGGCAGTTCCTCCTGGCTCTGATTTGAAAACAGAACTTGACAAATTTAATGTCTTAAAAGGAATTACAAAAGTTAGGATGCTTCCAACATTACAACTATTCAAAATTGGTGTAAAACTTGACATGGTAGATGAAAAGAAACATGAAGTTGCACCAACTGAAAAGAAAAAAGAAATACAAAATGTAAAATTTGAGCCTACTGACGAAGATAAGGCGTTTGTCAGAGAACTCCAAAAAGATATGGAAATAATTGATGAACCTTTTGTAAAAGCTGCAAACAACCTTAGCATTTCAGAAGATCAGTTGTTTGAAAAAATGAAATACTATGAAAGTATTGGAGTAATGCGAAGATTTGCAGCAATTCTAAGACATCGTCAAGTTGGATTTACTGCAAATGGAATGATTGTCTGGAAAGTTCCTGAGGATAGAATTTCTGAGGTTGGAGGTAAACTTGGTGCATTTCCGCAGGTAAGTCATTGCTATGAAAGACCTACATATCCTGATTGGCCTTACAATGTATTTTCTATGATTCATTGTAAGACTCATGACGAGGCACATGAAATGGCAAAAAACATTCAGGACCAAATTCATGTTGATGATTATAAAATACTGTTTAGCTCCCGTGAATTCAAAAAAACACGTGTAGAATATTTTGTAGAAAATAACTTTAGTTTAGAAGAATCTATTACTGTTTCTTAAATTTCGTTATCGTCGTGACCTACGACATGTATTGTGCAAAAGTATTGGTCATTTATGTTACAGTAATACTCTGAACTTTCACCACATAATTGGCACGGTGGATGTTCGTCATGCTCTGAGAGCCTTACGTGGTAAATCCTTGTTCGACTTGTTATTGTGGGCTCTTTGTATATTCTAGTTAGTCTTGAATAATATTCTAGTTCTGCCTGACTCAGCGGTATTTCTTTTTTTATTTTCTTGATTATTGTTTCCCATTTTTTATACTCCCCAATTTTTGCAATCTTTAGTCTTTCAATAATTTCTAAAGTTCTTTCTGAATCTATTTTGTCCATCAGAGACTAGTTTGTTTGAGGTGTAGCCTTTAATTCATATGCTGGCCATGTATTGTATAATTCTTCAATTTCTTTCATATCTGATGAACTAAGGTATTTGCCATCAGAAATTGCTGCAAACATTTCAATTTCTTCTTCGCTTACAACTGTGGGTAAAACTGATGCAATCTTATTCTTTGATAATATGAATTTGATTGCAAATTCTGTGATGTTAAGTCCGTTTCGTTCAGCAATTGGCCTGAATTGTTCTACTTTCTCTAGTGCTGATTTTCTCCATTCTATCTTTCGATCTTTTCTATGATCATTGCTTGGAATGACTGTGTCTGCCTTTACTTTTCCTGTTAAGATTCCTGATGCATCTGGAACTCTGACTAGGATTCCAACATCTTCTTTTTCAGCTTTTTGAATTAATTCATTTCCAGGAGTCTGTTCTAAAATATTGTAGACGGTTTGAATAGATGAAACGCTTTTTCTGTCCATTGCTTCGAGCCCTTCTTGTGTCCATCCTATTGCAGGACCTAGTGCGACTTGAGCTGTTCTAATTTTTCCTTCTTTGATTAACTCATCAATGGTGTTGAATGTCTCATCATTTCTTATGTGGTGTAATTTTGGATTGTGTAATCCTAATGAATCCAAATAATCTGTTTGTAGTCTTTCCAGACATGCATCGAGTGCTTTTCTGGTGTATTCTGGACTATAATTTTGAGGAAGTTCTGCATGGCCAATTTGTTCTACATTTGAAAAATCATAACCATACTTTGTTGAAATGACGATCTCGTCTCTCATTCCTTTGAAAACTTCACCGATAAGTTTCTCACTTTTTCCTTTTCCATACATATCTGCTGTTTCAAAATAATTAATTCCTAAATCATAAGCTCTTTTTAACATCTTTTTTGCTTCATCTTCTTCAATTTTCTTTCCCCACCAATCTAAGGCAATACTCCATGCCCCAAAACCTATCTCAGATACTTCAATTCCGCTTTTACCTAATTTCTTGTATTTCATGCACTATCAACTGAATTTAAGAGATATTTGAAATTTCTTCATTTATGTTTATCCGAGATTTGCCCTTTTGATATTAAGATTGTTTTAAAGATCTTACCCTAGGCTTGTGATTAGAGGTACAATATCCTTTTTGACACATACAATCATTGGAATGTCGTTTTTCACATATGATGAAACTTCTGTTTCCCTCAAATCCATGATGAGATCCTGAAAGTCTCTGATGTTCTCAACCTCAAATGCCAACATAAAATCTTCATCATGTATTCCAAAAGAGTAAGTTGTATTGAGTACTACCTGTGGGTATTTTTTACTGACTTCGATATGTTCGTCCATAATTTTTTGTCTCTTGTCTTGGGGTAGAAGATACCATTCTCTGGTTTTAGTAAATGGATAAACTATAACATGTTTTTTTGGTTCCTTTCCAGTAAGAAAACCATGTTCTTTCCTTGCCCCTTGGACATAAATCGAAGGTCTAGTACATGAGAGAAAAGTCATAGAAGGGATGATGTATTTTCCAAAAACTGTTTTGTATAATTTTTCTATAACTGATTGGATTTCTTCAATTGATTTTGCTGCAAACCACAACAAAAAATCCGAGTCATCTCTTAATCCTAAATTGGAATATGATCTGTACATTATTCCTGAATTGTTTAAAATATTGTCTACTTCTTTTGCTGATTCTTCTTTTGCCAAATCTGCCATCCATCTCCATTTGGGATCGATTTTGAAAAATGAGAAATTGAAATAATATTGTTCATCATTTTCTGACATGTTCTGTACAATTTTGAAACCCTATTTAAACAAAAACTAGATTTTCTGTTGTGAAATTTCTATTATCTTTTCTTGAGATTTATGTCCTGATTTTATTTGAACCAGTCCTGATGATACCCCAAAATGTTTTGCTAGTTTCTTAATAATTTCCATATTGGCTTGTCCCTTGATTGGTTTTGATTTTAATCCTATGTTGATTTGATCCTCTTTAACTTCTAAAAATTCTTTTGAAAATTCTACGTGTACTTTGTAAATCAATGATTGTGGTATAAAATAATCTGTTTAAATTTGATTATGCGGTTTGTTCTAAAATCCAATCATAACCTTCGTTTTCTAGCTTGTCTGCAAGTGATGCATCACCTGTTTTCAAAACTTTGCCTCTTGCAAACACATGCACAAAGTCTAGCTTGTCTAGGAACTTTAGGATTCTTGCATAGTGAGTAATCACAATAACTGTTGCATCTTTTCCTGATACTTGACTAATTGCTTTTGCAACTGCCTGGACAGCATCAATGTCTAAACCCGAATCTGGTTCATCAAGAATTGAAATTTTTGGTTTTAATACTGCCATTTGTAAAACCTCTGCGCGCTTTTTCTCACCGCCTGAAAATCCTTCATTTAGATATCTTGATAGGAATTCTTCTTTTAATCCAACCTTGTTTAAGTTATCTTTGAGATATTTTTGAAATTCTCTTACTGTGATGAATACTTCTCTGTCTTCACCTTGTAATGCTTTACTTAGTGAGTTGTATGCTGTTCTAAGAAAATGGGAAAATCCTACCCCTGCCACTTCTGTTGGATATTGAAATCCTAAGAACAATCCTTTCTTTGCACGTTCATCAGCTGATAATTCTAAAATACTTTCACCATCTAGCAAAATATCTCCTTTAGTAACCTCGTATTTTGGATGTGCAAGTAATGTGTAAGCTAAAGTACTTTTTCCAGAACCGTTTGGCCCCATGATTGCGTGAACCTCTCCTGGTCCTGTTTTCAGATTTACACCTTTGAGAATTTCTTTTCCTTCTCTTGCTACGTGAAGATCTTTGATTTCAAGTACTGCCATGATGCGTTTTGGTTGTTTCTATATATAATACCCACGAAAATTAGTTGATCCTAATCGAGTTGGTTCTAAAATAATAAAATGAAAAGAGGGGGGAATTTGGGTTTAGTTATTGGCCAGAGATGGTCTCAAAGTAATTTTGAGTTTGTAGCTTGTTAGAATCTCTTTGCATCTGTTTCTTATTGTTACTTCTGTGACACCTGCAATGCTAGAAACATCTCTTTGTAGAACGTTTTGACCAAGCAGTACTGAGGCTACATATAGATATGCTGCTGCAATTCCATTTGGAGCCTTACCATCGGCAATACTGCTGTTTTTGGTCTTTTCAGCAATCTCCAAAGCAAGTCTTTCTACCCTTACTTCGGTTTGTGTCATGTTTGCAATTTTTGAGATGTATTTGTCCATGGTGACAACTGGAGCCGTAATTTGACCCATTTCCATTACCATGGTTCTATAGTATCTTGCCGCAAGTTTCGTTTTTGATTTTACATCTTTGGGTGCACAAATTCCTCGACAAATTTCTTCGAGGGATCTTACTACGTCGCATTGTTTGCATGCCATGTAAATTGTAGCAGCTGTAATGCTTGCTACTGATTTTCCCTTCACATCAACATGTCCGTCCAAATTTCTGTATATCATTGAAGCAGTTTCCAAAACATTTTTTGAAAGACCTAGTCCATCACATGTTTCGCCCATTTTTGCTAACACGTTTGCTAGTCTTCTTTCCCTTGGTGAGGAAACTCTAACTCTTTGTTGCCATTTTCTGAGATTGTGCATTTGATTTGCAACTTCATGATTGATTGTTTTGCCACTGAAGTCTTTAGTACTGATTGCTATTTCTGTAGCAATTCCCAAATCATGTTGGGAATAAGTTGTTTGTCCTGTTGCTCTTGCTAGTCTCATCTTGTCTTCTAGATTCGAACTTTTCGTTTCTGGTCCATAATCTGCAATCTGATCAGCAACTACTACGCCGCAACCAGAGCAGATAACCTCTCCATTCTGAATGTCGTCAATTAATGATGCTTGACATTCAGGACAGTTTTCTGTTTGTAATACATTCATTTTTTTCTTCTCCTAAATTTTTTCTGTGTTGTTACAGGAGAATTTTCGGTTGCGAAAACACTTTTGCCAATGTACTTTTTGATGTTGTTTGTTAATGGACTTGCTGATGCAAACGGTCTTTTTACTGGACCGATTAATTCCATTACTTTTGCAACTCTAGTTCCTTTCTCGTCGCAGAGTATGTTTCCTTCTACTACCTTTTCAGATAGTTGAATGATTACCCTGCCACTACCGGCTAGGTGCATTATTTCGCCTACCTCCTGCAATTAGAAACACTAATCATGATATTCTTATCATAGACTTCTGTCAACTTTACTTTAGCTAAGAGCTAGAATTGATTTTATTTTGATTGTTTGGAACGTTTTAAAACTAATTTTTCTGAAATCTTGTTAAGAATTTTTGTCTTTGAGGATCCTTTTGGTAACACAATGTATCCTGACCTGACAAATGGCCGTCTAGGAAATCTTACTTTGTCATCTGTTTCTGTAATCTCAAATCCTGCAGATTGAGCTGCATCTGATAATTCTTTTAATGATGGATCAAAAATACACTTTTCTTTTTCTAATTTCCGTCCTTTTGATCTTGGTAATGTCTTGTTGAAATAATCCAACCAGATTACGATGTGTTCGTAATCTTTCATTCAATCACTTTAAGAGAACTGCGTTTACTATTCCGGTTTGCCCTGGTTTAGAAACGACTTTGCATTTACCTTCTTGTGTTTCTAATATTGCACCTTTTGTAATAATGCCTCTTCTTTGATAGTCGTTGTTTGTTGCATTCTCCAAAACTTTGAGAATTTTTGTCTTCTTTACTTTAGCATCACCTGTTGCTAGATTAACAAAATCAATTGACTTTAAAGCAGTTTTTCTATTATCTCCGCGAACTCTTCTTGTAATGGTTACCTGAGCTCCATTGACAGCTTCGTTAGGATATCTGTCTGTTTCATATTTTCTTCTTATTCTTAATGGATGTCTTCTTCCACCTGTTGTTTTGCTGGTTGCAAGATTTTCGACGGATTTTCTCACAAACTGTCTTTTAACTACTCTAATTTATACAAAACGCAAAGATTTAGGCTTGATTGAATTTAGTTCAACTCTGTTACCATTGTTGGAGGGGGTGTGGTTGACCTTGTCGCAGTCTTTCTGACCTTAGAGAACAATCTTTGTTTTAGATCTTCTACATCTCCTTGTATCCCAAAATATTTTTGGAATTTTTCTGTGGTGCTGTAAATTTTCAATCTTCCTACATTTTGGTGTGTGATAAAGTCTAATTGTTTTAATTCTTTTAGATGTGCATATACTCCTGATCCTCTGGTTTCTACAAGTTGTTTTGATGAAATTGGTTGACTATATGCTATGTATGATAATGTCTTCAATGTTGCATTTGGTAAAATTGGTTTTGCTGCGTATTTTTTTACTGTTGAGCTGTACTCTGGTTTTAATTGAAAAACATATGATCCATCTGGTAAAGTGACTACTTCGATTGCTTTAAAGGCTGATTTGGCTTTTTTCATGATTGATTGTAAGCATTGATGCGTCTTGGTTCGAGATTCTGTGCCTGAGGCTCTGATTAATTCTTCAATTCTAAGCGGCCTTCCTGCTGAATAAAGTGCTGCTTCTATTCTTGCTGTTGCCTCATCTAGATTCTCTACTTTTGTCATACCCAAACCTCCTTGAAAATATACTTAAAGAAATTCTTTCTCCATTTTTGATCAGTTTGTAAATTCCTGTTTTATCAGGGTAATTTTGATATCGTCTTCGACCTGTTCTAAATCTGCTTTTTCATCTCTTGCCAAAAATAATGCTGCAAAGAAACATCGGATTGAATCAACTTCATCAAGATCTTTTATGATGTCTTGTAGTAAACCCCAACCCTGTGCGGTGATTTTTTTGATGATCAAGTCTTCGTATTTTCCAATAATGCTTTCAAGTGAGATGAAATACTCTTGGAAGTTTGGTGGCTCTATTGGCTCGATCTCAACACTTCTGCTTCTTCTTGATTGAGGGTTTGCAATTGAACCAATAAGATTCTGTAATAATCCTAACAAGTCATCTAGTGAAACTGGATATGTTGACTCGTGACGATATGGTATGTCGATTAAGTCGATATCTATGTCTGTTCTTTGTCTGATTGGTTTCTTTTCCATTGCTGCTTTTTGTAATGCAAATATGCTCTCAACTTTCATTCTGTAAATTAATGAAGATGATAATGCTGCCATTCCTGCAACTCTAAGATCTTTTTTGCCACTTTTTTCAAGAATTCTTATTAATAAATTCAAAATCTGAATTAGATCAATTTCCCAAACATCTTTTTTTGCAGCCGATTTTGGATCAAATAGAATATTCACTGGTGCAGTAGAAATGCTAGGTGGTTGTTCTTCGCTCACAGGAATGATCACTCTCTATTCAATAATATCTAGAGGCTCTATTTTTTTCTCACATCCAGTCAACTCTTATATTGTTAATGTGGAATTGCTAATTCATGAAATCAGCCCGTATTACAGGACCCAATGAACCCTTGAAACTATCTGAATCTGAAACCCCAACACCTCAAGATAATCAGGTACTGGTAAAGGTCAAAGCAGTTGGTGTGTGTCATAGTGATTTGCATCTGTGGGAAGGTGGGTATGATTTAGGTGATGGTCAATTCATGAAAGTTACTGATAGGGGAGTGAAATACCCTGTTACTCCTGGACATGAAATTGCTGGAACTGTTGAGGCCGTTGGTAATGATGTTTCAGGAATTTCAAAAGGTGATCAAATACTCGTTTATCCTTGGATTGGATGTGGTCAATGCCCTGCATGTAAAGTTGAAAATGAAAATTTGTGTGACACTCCAAAATCTCTTGGGGTTTTCCAAGATGGCGGTTATTCTGATTATGCTCTTGTTCCTCATTACAAGTATGTTGCAAAATTAGATGGACTAGATCCAGAAGTTGCTACATCATTGGCATGTTCTGGTCTAACGGCATATACTGCAATAAAAAAATCAAATCAAAATTCACCTGAATTCTTAGTCGTAATTGGTGCTGGTGGTTTAGGTTTAATGGGTGTTCAAATTGCAAAGGCAATTACTAAAGCAAAAATAATTTGTGTTGATCTTGATGATCAAAAACTAGAAACCGCAAAAGAAATGGGTGCTGACTTTGTCGTAAACTCTAAAGATCCAGAAACTGCCAAAAAAATCATGTCTATCTGTAATGAAAAAGGAGCAGACAGTGTTGTTGACTTTGTGAACGCTCCTCCTACAGCTAAACTAGGATTATCTGTATTGCGAAAAAGAGGTAATTTGGTTTTAGTTGGTCTCTTTGGTGGTTCACTTGAAATGTCTTTGGTCACAATTCCACTAAAGTCCATTATAATACAGGGTGCATACACTGGAAATTATCATGATATGGTAGAATTGCTTGACCTTGCAAGAAAAGGAGTCATCAATCCAATGATTTCAAAAAGATATTCTTTAGATGAGGCAAACAATGCCTTAGAAGATCTTAAAGCTAGAAAGATTCTTGGACGTGCAGTAATTAATCCATAGTTGTCCTTAACACTACCAAAATGTTATAAAATAACATACTACTGACAATAATATTGGATGTTAAGGCAAATTGCGAAATTGCATTAACTCATTTGAAAAACAGACAATTCATTTCTGCACATAACATGTTTTTGAATCAAGCAAACGACCTACAAAAGAAAGATTTTCTAAAATCTGCACTATTGTACATATTGGCATCTGAATGTAAAACCGAACAAGGAAAAGAATCTAAAGATGAAATCTTACAAGCTGCAAATCTGTTTTTAAAATATTCAAAGTCTAAAGATGCAAAAAATATTCAAGGATCTTTACTTTGTGCCTCAAAATGCTTTTTGAGTTTAGGCGAATTTGACAAAGCTAAGGAAACTTATCAAAAAGCTAAATCAATAATTCCTGAAACTGTGGATACTCTAAATACTATTGTAATAATAGATGATAGTAAAGCAATTGCATTAAAACTTAAAACATATGTTGAAAAATTAGGATATCAAAATATTTTTGTTTATGAAAACGGCAAAGATGGATTGAAAGGATGTCTGAAGCTATTTTCTGAAGACAAAAAACCTATCATCTTGCTTGATATGGGATTGCCTGATATTGATGGTGATGTTGTGGCCTCAAAATTACTTAAAGAAAAACATGATGTACAAATCATTGTAATTACAGCAGATGAAAAAACCACAAAACGAGTATACAAGACTATTAGTTCTGGCGTAGCTGCATTTATTCAAAAACCATTTACTCTAGATGAGCTCAAAAAAGCAATTGATATTGCTGAATCTGAATATTCCTTATTACAATAACAAAAGTGACATGTTCAAAATATTTGCATCTTTAATATCGATCTCATTAATTCTGTAATCTGTTAATTGTTCTGAAAACTTTTCAACAATCCTTTGAGCAGTGTTTTTCTTTTCGGATTCTACTTGGATTATTGCAAACATGTTCCATTCTCCCTCCATATTTCCTACAAGCAAATAATTATCTAGTTTTGTGATAAAATCTTTGATTGAATCTTTTACAACCTCTAATGATTTTGATGGTTTTAATTTCATAAAGACAGCTTGATACTCTATAATGCCTGATACATCTGTTAGAACGGCCTTGTATCCTTTTATGATTCCGCTTTTTTCTAACCTCTCGATTCTTTTTCTAATTGTTCTATCTGAAACATCTTCCCCTGCCTTTTTTAATTCAGATGCAATTTCTTTTGACGGTGTTCTTGCATTATTGTTTAAAATTTCAATAATTTTCTGATCTATTTTATCCAGGTTTGACCATGCGTCTTCACTCATGATATATCCATAATTTCTATTGTTTTTGTATTTTTGGTTTATTTTGTGTCTTATTGTTCTAAAATCCAACCTGAAAGAACTTCTTTCTTGTCTGTTTCTTCTCCTATTCCTGTAGCATATCTCCAAACAAATTCTGAATTCGTATTCATTTTTGATTTGATTTTTAACAATGATTCTATTTCTAAATTCAAATTTTCATCTGCATTTCCGTTTTCTTTGCAAAATTTGCATTTCTGATCTAATTGAATCGGTTCATTTTCTAACAATGGGTATGTCATACAAGCTAATGGTCTTTCTGAATAAATCTTGCATGGGTGTCCTCCATGTGGTGATTTGTCATTTGTTTTGGTATCTAAAAACGGACATGTGTTTCCATTTTTTTCAATTCCCATCATCTGATATGCTAAAACTTTTGGTAATTTGTTAGGACTGTCTGAAACACCTATTCGTGGAATAATGTTTATTTTTATATTGTTATTCTTTGCAAGTTTTTCAATTTTTTCTTTTTCTTCAGGTAAAACTAATACTCCTATTTTTCCAAATTTCTTACTTGGATAATACTCTCTTTCAATACAGCATTGCGAGCAGTCTTGAACGCAGTGAAATTCCACATTTTATTTTTGTTGTCTATAAATAAAATTCCTATGCTGATTGATTTTTTCTAAAAACCTGAGAAAAATCCCCACAGTTATATGCAGAAACTGTGGATATACTGTATGGGTAAACGCCAAGTTAAGAGCGAAAGTGATCTTAAAGAAATAAGATTGCCTGAAGAAGGTGAAATGTTTGGAAGAGTTCTTAAGATGCTTGGTGGTGAAAATGTCCTTATCAAATGTACTGACGGTGTAACAAGAAGAGGCAGAATACGAGGAAAACTGAAACGTAGAGTGTGGATTCGTGATAATGACATTGTAATTATTGCACCGTGGGACTTTAACGAGTCTGAAAAAGGCGATATTGTATGGAGATTTACTTTGCCTCAGGTAGAATGGCTAAAAGACAATGATCATATCCCAAAAGATTTCTAGATCTGAATTGCTCGCTGAACATTAGATAACTTACTTAATATAGTGAATACATTATTTGCAAATCAAATGGAACAAGGTACCGTAAAATGGTTCAACCGAACAAAGGGCTTTGGTTTTATCGAAAGAGAATCTGGTGAAGATCTGTTTGTTCACAAATCAGATGTTGATGGATTCATCAATGAAGGCGATAAAGTCGAGTTTGAAGTAGGCGAAGGTAGAAAAGGACCTGCCGCCCAAAAAGTCAAGAAATCAGCATAGGCAATAGTTTTTTAATTTAAGACATTTTGTTTTCTTAAATCAGTCTATCTTTTTATTATTTTTACACTGTTTACCGGGAAAAATTTGTGGTCCCAAGCGAAGGAATTGAACCTTCGACAACCCGGTTTCTGTATGCCTGATATGCTGTTATTCGGTCAGCCATCAAAGCCGACAACTACAGCCGGAAGCTCTACCAGGCTGAGCTAGCTTGGGACAAATTCCCGAAGTTATCTAGTATTAAAAAACTATCGAAGATGCCTATTTTTGAAAAGATCGTTTCATTCCATACAGCATAAATAGTGTTTTTGGGCATTTGTCCTAGTGTCCGAACAAGAACTAACTTACTTTGGATATGTATGTGCTCCTTATCTTCATAACCATAAATCTATTGAACTAAAAGATCAGTGGATATCCTCAAAAAATATAGAAGAATTGTTTTTTGTCACGGGAACTTTTTCAAATGAGAGCAAACCGTATTTTTCAGATTCTACAAACCATTATCTTCTTGCTAAATTCAAAAATGGTCAACAAATAACTGAGGATCTGATAAAACATAATCAAGAAAAAACTTCGTTTGTTTTTAGAGTAAAGGAAGATCTTTTTGAGAGGGAATCTACAGGTGATACAAACTTTGTATCTGTTTATTACTTAGAGTATGGCGAATCTGGAGAAGACCATGTTGAAATTGCAAACCTTCTTCTTAAAAAAGACAAGATTCACATGGCGGGATTGGGATTTATGGATACTTTTTGCAAAACTCCATCCAAATTTACGTTTCCTTATTCTGATAATATTGTGATCATTGAAGTTTCAAGTGAAAAAAGTCACCAAAGCGTAAAGAAGTATTGTGATGAAACCCGACGTGATGTAAATAGAAAAGGTTTGACAATGACTAATTTGGTGAGTCTCTCAATTTTAGATCAACTAAAGTAGAAAAGTTAAACCGAGCACTTGCCTGCCGAGTAGAATAGTCGAAATTATACCTAAATTTGCTCAATTTGGCGATCATGAGTAGAATTCATTATTTTTCTACTCTGCTGGAATTGGATGTTCTAACCACTCATAGGCGATTTTTCATTCAAAGATTTTCCTATGTTCTACTTTTCTAATCCTCTCATGTCTATTCTGACTAAAAGATTATTTTCCTAGTGAAATACTCTCTTTTACTGATGCAATGGACATCTTATGCCCCTCTACTAAATTTCAAAGTGGACCAAGATTTCAGTATTGGAAATTTCCAAATAATTAAAACAATTACTGATGATTTTTTGAAAAAACAACATATTGATTTGAAACCTCTTGATGAATTCGAACAAAAAATGATTCTTAATTCGCCTATGCTTGTAGTTAAACTGAAAATTCAAGAAAATGTTGTAGATGTGTTAAAACAAGTGATGAATGGTGGTTCAGCTTTGGTTGATAGGGGAAGTATATCTGATAAAATAGGTAGTGAAGGTTCTGCTGAAGTAAATGGATTTCTAAATGTGTTGACTTTATTCAAACCTTGGATGTTCACTCCTTTATTTGCAGGTCCTATAATCTATCGAGGTTTTCATGAGGGAATTCATGCTGGTTGGACTAGTGGGACAATTAACCCTAAAAGTGTGGCATATCCAAAATTTTATTATAATTTAACTAATTCTGAAATTGAAGAATTACAAAATTTTTTTGTAAGTATAAGTACATTTTTTGATTCTAAAAAGAACAAAATATCTAATAGAATAAATTTTGCATATTCATGGTTAAAAAAAGCAAGAGAAATTGTAGATGTTAATGATAGACTGATTTTTTTAACAATAGCAATTGAATCTTTAATGTCTAAAGAAACTGATGAATTATCATATCGTATTAGTCATCGTACATCTGCTCTCCTAGGAGAAACTCTTCTGGAAAAACAATTTATTTTCAGAAACATGCGTAAAATGTACAAAAAAAGATCTAGTCTCGTTCATGGTGTTCCTATATCTATAAGGTTTGCAGAAACAGAATTTTTACTTGAAGTGTTACGAGTATTGATTCTCAGAATGATGTCTTTGTCTTTGAAAAATTATTCTGATGCCAATTTATTGGATGAATTACTTGATACTATTTTTGAACCTGATCGTGTTAAAACTATTCTATCTGATAGCACACAACTTTTTGGAAGCAAAGCTCATTTTCATACTTTTTTGACTCGATAATTTTTTAAAATCTTCTGGTTAGTATTTTGAATTATTTTTACTCTGAAAAATTTTTAGGTTTCTTTAAATATTTTTTGGATCTATTCAACTCGTCACCCAATTGTAAACGTTAAATATTCGACAAAAACCTGCTTTTTCATGAGTAAGCCAGCAGACCTTGGTTCATTAAAGATTGGTTCTTACATTTTACTACCTGTAGGTGATCAAGCAACTGGAGAACCATGTAGAATCGTAGAATACGATACGTCCAAACCGGGAAAACATGGAGCCGCTAAAGCAAGAATTGTAGGTGTTGGTGTTTTTGATGATCAAAAAAGACCTCATGTGGGGCCTGTCAGCATGCAAGTGCATGTGCCTTTGATTGACAAAAGAACTGGACAAATTATTTCTATAACTGGTGAAACCATCCAAATCATGGATTCTGAGTCTTTTGAGACCATTGATGTAACCCTAGTTGATGATGAAATCCAAGGAAAATTAGAAAATGGTCAAAATGTCGAATACTGGAAAGTTATGGACAGAACAAAAATTATGAGAATCAAATCTTAGGTTTTCTTTTTCTTCTTTTTATTGACTATGAATTAATTATTAATAATGGTATTTTTCATCTAATGTAAATTGAATTTTGAAAGACTCTGCAACAAATTACTTAACTCCAATCCAAAAATACGATTTACTGGGATTTTAAATTCACGGGGCTCTTTGATTGCTCACAAAAGTAGAGCAGATGCTGCTTCATTACTGACTGATGACGAAGTAAAGATGTCTGTTCACTATACTTATGATAGGTGGAACCGCCTTCAAAACCTTCAACATAGGCTGGGGAAAGTAAGAGAAACTGTTACCAAATACGATAATGTAATTACCATTACTTTGATTTTCGAAAATAATCTGTTTTTGATTAGTGCTGATCCTAACTCAAACTCTAGAAAAATTGTTTCAGAACTGTGGAAACTGATTGATAAAAAACAAGTAAAACCAGCAAGAAAAACTGCAGCTAAAAAGAAAACCACAAAGAGAAAACCAGCAAGAAAAACTGCAGCTAAAAAGAAAACCACAAAGAGAAAACCAGCAAGAAAAACTGCAGCTAAAAAGAAAACCACAAAGAGAAAACCAGCAAGAAAAACTGCAGCTAAAAAGAAAACCACAAAGAGAAAACCAGCAAGAAAAACTGCAGCTAAAAGAACTGTAAGACGTCCTTCTAGAAAAAATATCTCAAAATTAAAGCCTAAGATTGACACTCTTGAAAAACGTGTAAACTCACTTTATCAAAAATACAAAAAATAATTTCCTATTTCTCAGTACACAAAATCTGGTTATGTGATGTTTTTCAGACTAAAATAACACTAACCTCAAACAGAAATGGATGCTGATGATGATTGGAAAAGCCGTCTGAAATATGATGAGGATTATGAGTAATGAAGCATCCGAGGCTTTTTCCTTTTACCACATAACATATTTTCTCTAAATTTTAACACCTATTGTGAAATTAGCATCGTTATTTTCTGGTGGAAAAGATAGCACATATGCAATTCTTGTTGCAAAAAATCAAGGACATGAAATCAAATGCCTTCTTAGTGTATATCCAAAATCTGATGAGAGTCACTTGCTTCATCATCCTAATTTGAAGTGGACCAAATTACAAGCAAAAGCCATGAATATTCCTCAATTGACATTGAGTTCTAACTCTGATGAAACCGACACTGAACTTTCTTCCATTGAAACTCTTTTGAAAAAGGCAAAAAACGAATATGGTGTTGAAGGCTTGCTTCATGGTGGAATTGCTAGTGATTTCCAAAAACAAAAATTTGAAATGATATGTAAAAAACTGAATATTAAATTATTATCTCCTTTGTGGCATAGTGAACCAAAAACATACATGAGTGATTTGTTAAAGTCTGGTTTTGATTTTATTATTACAAGTGTATCCTCAGATGGGCTGGATGATTTTTGGCTAGGTAAAAAAATTACAGTTGAAGACCTAGACACATTACACTCATTGTCTGAAAAATATGGATTCAATCTAAATTTTGAAGGTGGTGAGGCAGAAACCTTTGTTGTTAACTGTCCTTTGTTTTCAAATAATATAATTATCAAAAACAGTAAGACTCATTGGGATGGCTATCGAGGAAGGTTTGAAATAGTGGAGGCGGGGTTGGAAAATAATGCTTGATGGTTTGAAGACAAATTTACGTGATGCAATAAAGAAAATTGTAAAATCATCCGGAATCGACGAGGAATTAATCAAAGAATTATCTAAAGACGTTCAAAGAGCATTACTGCAGTCTGATGTAAATGTTAGATTAGTTCTTGAGATTACAAAACATTTGGAAGAAAGATCACTTAACGAAACACCCCCTCCTGGACTATCTAGAAAAGATCACATTGTAAAGATTCTGTACGATGAACTAGCAAAACTTTTGGGAAAAGAAACTGAGTTTGATTTCAAACCTGGAAAGCAAAATAAAATCATCATGCTTGGAATTCAGGGAAGCGGAAAGACCACTGTTACTGCAAAACTTGCTAAATTCTTGATGAAACAAGGTTACAAAGTAGGAGTAATTGGTGCTGATACTTACAGGCCCGGTGCATTAGTTCAACTAAAAACAATGTGTGACAAATCTAATGTTGAGGTTTATGGGGAGGAAAACAACAAAGATTCCCCTGAAATTGTTAGAAACGGTCTAAAACATTTTGAGAATATGCCCTTGGACGTAATTCTTATTGATACTGCTGGACGTCATAAAGAGGAATCTGATCTTTTATCAGAAATGCAACAAATTAACAAGGTGGCAGATCCAGATTTGGCGCTATTGGTAATTGATGGGACAATCGGACAACAATGCTTCAATCAAGCAGAAGCATTTCACAAAACTGTTCCTGTTGGAGGCATTATTATCACAAAACTTGATAGTTCTGCAAAAGGTGGTGGCGCAATAGCTGCATCTGCAGCTACTGGAGCTCAAATCATGTACATCGGTACTGGAGAAAGAATTGATGATCTTGAAAAATTCTCCCCAACTAGATTTGTTGGCAGACTACTTGGAATGGGTGATATTCAAGCTGTTTTAGATTTAGCTAAACGATTAGAAAATGAAGGCGATGAGGTTCGTATGAAGCGAATCTCAAGTGGAAAAATGAACATGGATGATTTTTTCTATCAATTAGAAGAAGTTACTAAAGTTGGTTCTTTGAGAGGATTTTTGGATAACATGCCTGGTTTGTCTGGAATGGTAAAAGATGATCAACTTGATCAAATGGAAGGCAGAGTTTCCAAATGGCGTTATATCATTCAAAGTATGACTAAAGAAGAGAAAGCAGATCCTGATTTGTTAAACTCCTCTAGAATTAAGAGAATTGCACGGGGTTCTGGATGGCCTGAACATGAAGTAAAGGAATTGTTAAAAAATTACAAAAATTCCAAAAATATGATGAAAGCATCAAAAGGTAGACAAATGCAAGGTACCCTAAGACGCATGGGATTGGGTTAGATTTTTCAATAAATGATAGACCTCTTGTCATGACTACTTTTACTGATGTTATTCCTCTAGCAAAACAAATTTTAAAAAAATATGATCTTTGTGACAATTGTTTAGGTAGATTGTTTTCCAAACAACTTCGTCTATCCTCTAACAAACTTCTTGGCAAAAAAATACATAAAAATCTAAAATCATCTAGCACTAAATGTTATATCTGTAAAAATCTCTTATCCAACCTAAAGTTTTATGTGAATCTCATGGAAGACTATTCGTCAAAATATGAGTATTCTACAATGTTGGTTGGTGCAATAATCAAGCCTTCAATAATTGACCGAGATGATCTGATTAAATCTAAATTCAAAATTCGTGGAATTGACAGTGTTAAAACAGATATCACAAAAGAACTCGCACATCAATTTACAAGAAAGAACAGAAAAATAATTGATTTTATGGATCCTGATCTTACGTTTACAATAAATTTCAAAGACGAATCATGTATTGTTCGCTCAAAACATCTCTTTTTTCAAGGAAGATACACAAAACCGACCCGTGGCCTTCCTCAAAAACAAAAACCTTGCCACAACTGTAAAGGTAAAGGATGCAGAATCTGTAACCTTCATGGCATTGAAAAATTTGAAAGTGTTGAAGGAAAAATCTCAAAATATTTATTTTCAAAATTTGGTGGAACCACTGCAAAATTCACTTGGCTTGGAGGTGAGGACAAATCTAGTTTGGTTTTGGGAACTGGACGGCCTTTTTTTGTAAAACTGCTAAACCCCCAAAACCGTAATGTACGAATGCCCAAAAAAATTAATCTCTCCCCTATGACATTACTTCACTTTAAACAGATCAAAGAATCCCCGAAAAAACTTCCTAAATTTACCTCATTAATAGAAATGAACATTCATTCAGAATCCGATATTGATTCAAAAAATCTGAAAAAAATCAAAAGCATTTCCAATAATCCCGTAGTGGTTTATGAAAAATCTGGAAGACGTACTGAAAAAGAAATATTTGATATAAAATATAAAAAAAAATCTAAAAATGATGTTGTTATAACAATTCATGCTGAAGGAGGATTACCTGTGAAGAGATTCGTTGAATCTGATGATGTTGTACCTGGAATCAGTTCAATTCTGGATGTGAACTGTCATTGTACTTATTTTGATTTTCATGATGTCTGTCTCAAATGATAACAATTAACTAACACCTATTTTTTAGATAAAACATGCCACTTAGAAAAAAAGGTAAACATGCAAGATGGGCAGATCAACGCGCTGAAAGACGTAGTAAAAAAAAATCTAAATCTGGAAAACCAAAGTCTAGATAGAATCAACCTTTTTACATTCAATACTCCGGAGATGGTACATTGGATCCATTAATCCGACTAAAAGAAGCTCATCTTAAGGGACTGATTCCTGACAAAGTCTATGATCTAGTTGTAAAACGATTTCCTATAGTTGTTGAGGGAATCAATAGAATTGAAAAAGCATCTGGAATTAGATTTCCAATTGCTTATGTAGAACCTTCTATAGTTGTATCTGCTCCCAGTTCAAACCCTTATGCATTTGGGATATTGTTTGCTAGGACAATTCCTGTTACATTTGATGAAAAATTTCAAGTTGTAATTCAAATATCTGCACCATTGATTGCTTATGGTCTAAAGGGGACAATTCATGCTATTTTGGCACACGAGTTTCTTCATTTTCTTGATCTTATAAGAAAAATCTCAAAAATGGAGTTGCTTTCTGATGAAATTACTGGCAACCTTTTTGAAAGTGTTTATGCCGATGAAACCCGTCTCTTTGAACCTAGAGCTGTCTTTGATGATAGGACATTACTTCATCATATCACAAAACGATTTCCTGCTGGATTTAGAGACTACAAACTTGAAGATAAGGCTATGAAATTCTGGATTGAAAAAGAATTGCCTAGGACAAACATTTCTCTTGATTCCAACACTGTAAAACTCTCAGCTGAATCAATATCTAAAATAAAGATAGATCCTATGTTTTTAAAAAAACTAGATGAATTGGAAGCAAAAAGCAGTAAAATCCGTAAAAAGAAATTATACTAAACTCATTGATTTTTTGCAATGATTGATTTTACATTTGATATGATTTTTGAATAATCTGCATCTGGTTCTGTACTTAATAAAAATAGATTTTTTTCTAAAACGATGCTAATCATTATGACATTTTCATATTCTGTAATGGATGCAACTTCTTTTCCAAGTTTGTATTCTAGATTCTGAAGTTGATTCCATCTTTCATAAGTATAGTGAACAGACATCTTCACTTCATCCCCTGTAAGCAAGGCATCATCATTTTTGTTTTTTTGAATGTCTAAATCTCCTCTGGGATTTAAAATTCCTGTAAATCTTATTTTCGGGTCTGATTTTATGACTTCTTCACAGAGTTTTTCAAGGTTCATTGTATCAAAATTTTGTGCATTGTACTGTTATTAATTATGATCCTTTACAAAAATTTATTTCTAAAAATAATATTTACAAAAACTCAGAATATTTTTTTAAAAATTATTGATTAAACTCTGTTAGTCCACACTTACCACATGTGTGTCTGTCTTTATGTTCAGACATATAGACGCCTTTGCCACATCTTGAACAAATTTTTCTAATTCTTGAAACTTTGTCTCCATCTACTTTGAAGTATTTGTATACATTTGGACTAGAACCCTTTTTTCCTGCCATTATTCAGACTTCTCCTCTTTTGCTTCTTCTGCAGGCGCATCACCTTCTGCTTTGACCTCTGCCTCTGCAGGCGCATCACCTTCTGCTGGAGCTTCTTCTGCTGGTTGTTCTGCAGCTTGTGCTTCTGCCAATTTTGCTTTAGCCTTTTCTAATCTTTTGAAAATTGTTGGGTTGATGTGTTTTTTTGCTAACCCTTCATCCTCATAAACATAGAAAGTTCCTGTTATTCCTGGTTTTCCAACGTGACTTTGTAATATCATTGGGATGACAACTTTACCATCGAGTTTGAACTCTTTGGTGACCATGTCTACTGCATCAAGTTTTTGGAGTTTGCCTCCCAACCCTGCAAAATTGCAAGTGAGCTCTCTTCTCGATAAGAATGTGTTATCTACGTCACTTACGGTCTCGATAATGGACATGTATCCAAAATCCTTTAGATATTTCATATAAACCTTGATTGGAATTAGACAAGAAATTTAAGAAATTACGATAGATTTTAACCGTGGAACGCTATATGCTTCATCTTAAGAATAAAGGCTATTCTCCCAAAAACTCTCGTGAACTTGTGTATAAAGCACGAGATCTATGTGCAGACATGGATGCATCCATTAGAGTTGCACGTGTTGCAAGTGATTTTGTGGAATTAGATGTTTCAGTTGAACAAGACAAAATGGAGTCTCTTGTTGAAAAACTCAGTCCTATTGGAACCTTGGATAATGCCAGACATGTTTTTGAAGAAGAAATTGCAAAAGAACAAGGAATTCGTGATGGGATTTTTTATTTTAACAATGAACGATTTTGGGAAAGTCACGAGGCATTTGAAGGAGTTTGGAAAAAATGTGTTGGGAGAGAAAAAGAACTAGTCCAAGGAATTATTTTACTTGCTGTTGCATTTGCACATGCTCAAAAAAATGAAGAAAGTATTGGAATTGGAATGCTAACACGTGCGCTAGAAAAACTTGGCAATTCCCCATCTATGTATACTACCATTGATGTTGATAGAATCCGACAGAAAATTAAAGAAATGCAGGCAGAAAACAAACTGACTATATTTGAGATTTAATTAAATTCAAAGATGTTTCGATGACTTCTGCTCCTTGAATCAATCCTATGCTTCCTTTCTTTGCTTGTTCTTCTGTCATTCTTGTTGTTCCGTCATTTTTGATAAAATCTGCAGAAACTAAAACAGGAACAGGATCATCGCTGTGTCCTTTGTTGATACATGGCGTTGAATGATCTGCTGAAATAACAACTGCCACTTTACCTGTATCGATATTTTCTAAAAGCGTTTTGAAAAACCTTTGATCAATTTCTTCGATATTTTTCATTTTACCAATAGCATCACCATCGTGACCAAACTCATCTGGCCCCTTTAGGTGCACATAGATTGCATTTTGTGTTTCCATTGCTTTTGCTGCGACTTTAGCTTTTTCTTCATAATCTGTCAATCCCCCTGCTTCAAATGCTTTCATTTTGAGTACTTCAGAAATTCCTAACTCTACAGGCATGTCCACTATACATGAAAAATTCATGGAATATTTATCATTGATGGGAATTACATCTGGGTATTTGTTGCCTGCATCTCTAAGTAAAATACAGCTTAGTAATTTCTTGTTTTGCTCTTTTCTTTTCTGGTTGATGGGGCTTTGTTTCATTATTTCGATTGACTGTTCATTAAACTCGTTTACCAAATTTGATGTAAATTTTGTATCCTCGTTCTCTTCAAGTGGTAAACATTTCTCGATTTTCAGATAATCTCCTACTGCTTTTGCTACTCCCATTCCTCCAATGTTGCTATATGCAGGATCTGTGTTTGTGATCTTTGATGATAGTTCTCTTGAATCTGATCTTATTCTAACTGTAACTCTGTGTCCTATGGTTGGAGCAACTACTACTGATGTGTTTGGATGTGAAAAATTTATTTTACTTTCAATCTCTTTTGCAACTCCATTTGCATCTTCTTTTTCTATATGTCGTCCTGCTCTTCTGTCTGTAATTACCCCCTGATCATCAAGTGTTGCATAGTTTCCTCTAAGTGCTAAATCCCCATTTTTAAAATCAATGCCGACGCCAATTGCCTCAATAACTCCACGACCAGCATAATCAGAATGGTGAAATTTGTATCCTAACATATTGAACACTGCAATATCTGACTCTGGTGCAATGCCCTTTCCAACTGAAATCACTTCTCCAATTACGCCATTTTTAGATAATTTGTCTAATGTTGGGGTGTTTGCTGCCTCCAATGGTGTCTTTCCATCTAAATCTGGATGAGGAAGATCTCCTACTCCATCTAACAGAACGTAAATCATATGGATGTCAGAATTTTTCATTGGGTTTTTACCTGATTTTTCACTTTTAGTGCTCTAGTTTAAAGCTTCCATCATTAGTTTGCGATCTGATTTTTCAAAAATAGGATGTTTTGTTTTCTTGAAATAATTTATTGTATGTTTTGATGAAATTACGATCATAATAATTTTGAAATCTTTTTGTTTTTGGATCTCCGTAAACGTTTTAACGCTCTTTGAGTGCAAAATCAACTATGGGAGACATGCGCAAAGACTATGTTTCTGAGCGTTTTATGATCGTTTCAAAAAAAGATGACAAAGTAGTTGATCCAAAAAAATCTCCATATGCTCCTGGAAATGAATCTATGACTAATCCTTCTGTTTTGTCTCTTGTTGCAAAAGATGGCATGCTTCAACGGTTACAGGACAGTGAGGATGAATATGTTGAAGGTTGGTCAATTAGAGTTTTTGAAAGTAAGAATCCCATCGTGTCAATTGATACTGAAAATACTTACAGTGATAGGCCTCATTATAGCGAACCTGCTTATGGTTATCATTATGTTGTAGTTGCATCTCCTAAAGAAAAGGACACATTTGCCACTATTGATTCAGAACAATGGTCAAATGTTTTAGTTGTTGTGCAGGATAGACTAAGATGGCTTTACACGCAAAAAGGCGTTACTTATGTTTCAATTTTTGCTGATCAGGGAGAATTGGCAGGAAGCACTAATCCTCATCCACATTTGAATATCTTGACATTTTCTACAATTCCTCCTATAATAGAAGAAGAGGCAGAAGCATCTCATAAGATTCTAAATGAAAAAGGTGTATGTCCTATGTGTCAAACGGTTAATGAAGAAATTGGTGGCCCTCGTCAGGTTCTTCAAACAGAAGGTTTTATTGCATTTTGTCCTTGGGCACCTTCATACCCATACGAATTTTGGATATCTCCTAAAAAACACACAACAAGTTTTTCAAAAATAACTCAAAAAGAAATTAATGATTTGTCTCTTATTTTGAGAGCAACTCTTGGTGGATTGTCAAAAACCATCAAAAATGTTTCTTATAATTTGGTCTTTCATCTTTCTCCTGAAAAGAAAAACAGTAGACAAATCCATTGGCATATTGAAATTTATCCTATAACAAAATCTTGGTCTGGCTTAGAACGAGGTTATGGTATTTTCCTCAACGATGTTTCTCCAGAACAAGCTGCTGAAAAACTAGGCGCCGCATGTAGAAAAGAACTTGCAAACTTGGTTGGCATTGTATGATATTTCTGAATGGTTTATTTATCAACTTGATTTTTTAATAACATGGCACTAGAGAAATGGGCTGCAATTGCAAGCATTGGTCTTTTTGCAATGTTTTCTGGAGAGATGATTTCAATTTACTATTTTATGACAAACATCCCTGCTGATTTTGAATTTGCGACAGCTTTTGAAGCAAATCCAAAAATTTTACAATTTATTTCAATTGGAGTTGCACCTGCCTCTATTTTAGCTGGCCTTTCATTTTTAATGTCTAGACGCTATGGCTCACGACCAAACGGATTGATGATAATTGGTGGTGGAATAATTATGCTAGTTGGAATGGCAATTTGCTATTCTGTTGTTGACCAAATTCCTGAACAATACATAACTGATTCTGTTAGATATGTTCCAATTTTATTTATGGTCTTATCTGCTCCTGTTATGATAGTTGGATTTGTATTATTCAAAATAAAAAAGAAACGTCCAAAAAAAGAGTACTTTTAGCTGTGATCAAATCTTAATGCATTGGAACTTTTCTTAAAACCTATTTTTTCGTAAAATGGCTTTACGTCATCTGTACAGTCTAAAATTGTCTTGTAACAACCTCTGTTTTTTGCAACATTAAGTAGGTATTTTACAATTTTTTCTCCTATTCCCTTGCCTTGGTGATTTTTGTCTACTACGACATCTTCTATATGGCCAACCAAGCTACCGTTATGAATGAATTTTGATTCTATAAACAGGGTAGTGGAACCCACAATTTTCCCATCTATTTCTGCCACTGCAATTATGTGATCTTTGTTTGAATTTATTTTCTCAAAAATTTCTTCAGCTTTTTGTTTTTCAATTTTGCTTGCTTCTCTAAGTGAGTCTAACGAAGTCAGAAAACCATTCCATAAATCCTCTCTTCTCAATTCTCTGATTATTGTATTGTTCATTTTTTATTTTTAGATCTTTCCTAGCTTTTGTAGATATTCTTGATTTGCTTTTTTGTAAGATGCTTTGTTTCCAATATCTGTAAATCCTCTTTTTGTAAGAAAACTACTGACGAGTTTTCTTTTTGACATTGCTTTTTTAATGACATCATCCATTCCATATGGTCTATTCTTTGGAATCAGATTCATCACTCCTGGTTCCATGACATAACATCCCATGTTGATGTTAGCTTTTATCTCTGGTTTCTCATTCCAGCTAAGTACCTTGCCGTTCTTTGCAGTATCTATTACACCGTATGGTAAATTTGTTTTGTATTCGTGCAAACTCATTGTAACAAATGCTTTTTTCTTTTGATGTTGTTTTATCATGTTTCTTAGACTGAAATCATATATTGAATCGCCATACATGCAAACAAATGTTTCGTCAATAAACTCTTCAGCAGTTTTTAATTGTCCTGCTGTGGCTAATGGTTTGTTTGAAATTGCATATTCAATTTTTACTCCAAAAGCACTACCGTCCTCAAAATAATCTTCAATTGTTTTTCTTAGGTAACTTACACATAGTACAATTGACTTTACGCCGTTTTTTCTAGTCCAATCAATCAAATGTTCTAAAATTGGTTTTTCTCCTAATGGTAACATTGGTTTTGGAAGAAATGTGGTGTATGGTTGTAATCTTGTACCTAATCCACCTGCTAGGATCACTCCTTTCATGAAATTGATTTGAAATATGGCTATTTATGTTCAAGTATGGATTTGAACTGGACGTTAATTAATCATGTATGATTTTTAGAATTTTTTCTAGTGTGTTTGAAGGGTTTTTTCCAAAAACTATTATCATGGGCTCTTTACCAAAATCCCCCTTGTGAAATATGACGTCTGGTGGTTCTTTGGAGTTTTTTATTGCATTTTTTATCCCCCATGCTACCGAAGATCCATTGCTTTTGATTTTATCTGGTTCTTTGTCTCTATCATAACTTGATACTTTGAATTTTTTTCTTATTTTTGAAATCATTTTGTTTTGATATCTCAGATTTACTGCAGAGCGAATTTCTGGAAACTTTTTGCTTACTTCAATCAATGCTGTTGCTACGTGTTTTGAGCCTCCATATTGGAGATCCCCTGCCACTGTTACAGTTTTACCTGTCTTGACAATTCTTCCCTGAATTCCAAGAACCTCTTTTGCTGTTTTTGGTTCTTTTTTGGAATATACAAAATTTGTTTGACATTCTGGGATGTTTTTGTAAATATTTGTAATTTCTGTAAACTTTGAAATTGATTTACTTAATTCTGTAAATAATTTATCATAATTCTTGTTTTCAGTTATTGCTATTCCTTTGCCTATTTTTCTTGCATTTTTGATTGAATTATAGGTGAATTTTTTTGCAAATTTTACAGCATCCTTTAGTGAATTGCCTGTGGATAAAGAGTATAGTATTGCTGAGGAATAATTTCCACCACTTCCGTGATTGGTTTTAGATATTTTGTTACTGGAGATAGAGTATTGGGTTTTTTCTTCAAAAACAAAATCTGTAATTTTGCCCTTTTCTTCTATTCCTGTAATTACTACGTTTTTGGCTCCTAATCTCTGAATTTTTTTTACAGTGTCTTTTAATGATTTTTTTGAATTAATTTTTGAATTTGTTAAAAATTCAGCCTCAAATTTGTTTGGTGTGATGACTGTCGCTAACGGAACAATATATTTTTTAAAATCTTTTAGAGCTGATTTTTCTAAAAGCATTCCTCCCGTAGTTGATTTGATTACTGGATCAATAACGATTATTGTTTTTTTATCCTTTAATTTTTGATATATTGTTTTAATTATTTGAGAATTATACACCATTGAAATTTTTATTCCATCTATTTTAAAATCTGAAAACATTGTGTCTATCTGATCACTTAGAAGTTTTTGTGATACTGGTTGAATCTTTCCAAATGTTGATGTGTTTTGTGATGTAATTGCAGTGATGATTGTCAAATCATGCGCGCCAAACTCATCAAATGTTTTGATGTCGCTCTGAATTCCTGCCCCTCCTGATGGATCTGAACCTCCTATTGATAGTAAATTCATGATTTTTTTTGATTCACTGTACTAATCTATTTTGCTATGAGGTTGTTTTGAAACTTATTCTCGTAGAGAATTTATACATCAAATCTATTTTCATATCTATTGATGAATGGCAAAAAAATTCCACTTGTTGATGATCCTCCTGACGAATTACTTTGTACCGTTTGCCTGCTTCCTATGCAATACCAATCTAAACTTCAAGACTCATTTGTTTGGCAATGCTTCAAATGCGGAAAAAAGTTTTTTGTAACTAACGATAATGGAACTTACAAAATAAAAGAATCGTGGAGTTCTGCCAAATAATTATGACTGAGATTGATTCATTAAAAAAAGAGAATGAAGATCTCAAAAAGCTTGCATCTTTACTTTTAGCTGAAATTGAATTAATAGAGCGAATAACACAAATCAAAGAAAATTTTACAAATTCCCCAGACTCTATGCGTATAATTGAGCCTATTTTAGATAGGGTATCTAAAATTAAGGATGAGAGGAAGGTTCTCCAATCCTGTCTTGACCTAAAATAATTTCTAATCTATGATGCTTGTTTTGCACATTCGTATGAACAAAATTGGTCTTTCATACTTTGAAATTCTCTTCCACAATGAATCCACTCTCTTGCAGTTCTCATGTGATCGTATTAGGTATTCTTGTTTATAAAACAGATCTATTTTTTTAATGTGCTATTATGATTTTCATCTTCATGATTTCTTTAAGTTTGACGATTGTTTAAATCAGGCAAGGACGTAGTTTACTTAATGGGTACTCAAATGAGTGCAGCACGTCGCGGTGTTGCAACTGATGAAATGAAACAAGTTGCCAAAGACGAGGATGTGACACTAGATTGGCTAATTCCAAAAATTGCAAAAGGGTCTATAATCATTCCAAGTAACAATGTAAGACCACAAAAAATTCATAACGTTGGGATTGGAAAGGGCCTCAAAACCAAAGTTAATGTGAACATTGGAACTTCTACATTAAATGTTAATCTCGAAGAAGAAATTGAGAAAGCAAAGGTTGCAGTCAAATATCATGCTGACACTATGATGGATTTAAGTGATGGTGGAGATGTTAAAAAAATCCGTCAGACCCTTTTAGAGGTTGCCCCTATAACTTTTGGAACTGTTCCAATCTATGAGGCATATAATTACGGTGTTGAAGTTCACAAGAATCCATTAAACCTCACTGAAGATGATTACATCAAAGCATTTGAAAATAATGCCAAGGATGGTGTTGATTACACTACTATTCATTGTGGTATAACAAAAGATATTGCTAAAAGAATTTTGAAAGTTCAAAGATATGGTGGAGTTGTAAGTAAGGGTGGAACAATTACTGCAGCATGGATGTTAAAACATGATAAAGAAAATCCCTATCTTACTCACTATGATTATCTGGTTGAACTTGCCAAAAAATATGATGTTACGTTTAGTTTAGGTGATGCACTTAGACCAGGCTCTATTTTAGACTCTCATGATGAATTACAAGTACAAGAAATGATCAATGTTGCTAGGCTAACAAAACGTGCTCATGAGCAAGATGTTCAAGTAATGGTTGAAGGGCCTGGACATGTTCCACTAAATGAAGTTGCAGCAAATGTCCGATTGGCAAAATCTCTCATAGGTGATGTGCCTTACTATGTTTTAGGCCCGTTAGTGACTGATGTTGCTTCAGGACATGATCATATTGCAAGTGCAATAGGTGCAGCAGTTTCTGCAGCAGAAGGAGTTGATCTTTTGTGTTATCTGACCCCCTCCGAACATTTGGCACTGCCTAACCCTGATGAAGTAAAACAAGGACTGATAGCTTATAGAATTGCAGCACATGCTGCTGATCTTGTAAAAATTCGTGACAAGGCAATCAAATGGGATCTTGAAATGTCTGAAGCTCGAAGAACGCTTGATTGGGAAAAACAACTTGCACTATCAATCGATCCTGAAGAAGCAGCTAGGATTCATAGTAGGACTGGTCAACATCCTGGAAACAACGTACCTTGTACAATGTGTGGTGGTGCTTGTGTCTATATGATGTTGCCCCAACAAAAAACATACGTAAAAGAAAACGAAAATCTACAACAAATTGAATAATACTTTTTCAAGACTAGGAACTGTCTTGTAGCTTGATATCTCGTCTTTGCTAATCCAAGCATACTCGGAATTTTCCCAATTTAGTTTGATTTCGGGATCTTTTTTTACTTCAAACAAAAACGGAAAAATTTCCCATTCATGATTTTCGTATTGTGGTGACACTACTCGCATTTCTTGTGCTGCTTTGATCAGTTTTATTTTGTCTTCAGAAATTCCCAACTCTTCAAAAATCTCTATTTTTGCTCTTGATAATGGCTCTTCGTTTTTTTCAATAATTCCACTGACTCCTGCCCATAACCCTTTCATGGTTTTTACCTTTTCACTCCTCTTTAAGAGAAGAAGTCTGTCTTTGTCTTTGATAAATGAAGTTACAATCTTAGTTGAGCGCATTCTTGCTACTTTTCAACAGCATTAACCATTTTTGTTAATTTCTTGTACGAGTCTTCCAAGTTTGTATTCTCAGATAGTCTTTCTTGGCATGACTTGATGTAGTTGATTACTTCTTCAGTCTTTGATTCCTGGACTGCTGTAAGCAATCTGCCTATGTCTTTCCATAACTCTTCTGCCACTCTTCTTATTTCCGGATTTGCAATGATTGTTTCAATTAACTCTGGTGATTCAGTCATGATGCTTTCTGCCAATGTCTTTTGAACCCTAAATGTGGTTCCTGACATTTTTTCTGTTAGTGACATCTTGTCATCTTTTGAAATGATGTTTGCAAACACTAGATTCATCAAATGTGTTAATCCTAAAATCACTGCAATCTTTTTGTCATGTTCAATTGCATCTATGGTGACAAAATTAGCTCCTGCAAAAATTGATTTTGCAACAGTAAGTTCTTTTTTGGCATCTTTTATTGGGACTGAAATTATGTTCTGGCCTTTTATTGATTTTGTACCTGGACCAAACATTGGGTGGATGCAAATTGGGTTGATTTTAGCAGGCATTTTTGATAAAGACGAAACCACTTTGGACTTTTCTGAAGAAATTTCAATCAGGTATGTTCCCCTTTTCATCTCTTTTGCAATAAGTCTGATAATCTCTGGTGTTCTTCTTGTAGGTGTGCACAACACCACGTAATCTGCTTTAAGAATGGCGCCTACTAGAGATTCTGCTTTTGTGATGTTTTTTCCTGAAATCTTGTTTTCTGAATCGTATCCGGTTACCTCGTAATCATTACTTGCAAAAAACTTTGCAAACCATTGACCCATTTGGCCACCTGCACCGATAATTGTAACTTTCTTTTTCATTGTATTCCTCTTATTGTACTGTTAAGTATATTCATACCTTCTTTTAGTGTCTTTTCGTCCTGACAAGCTGAAATCCTGATAAAGTTCTTGTAGTCGCCAAATCCTTGACCTGGAGCTACTGCAAGTCCTTTCTCAAGAAGAGAGTTTGCAAATTTTACTCCATCAAACCCCTCGTGATTGACTCTGGCAAATAGGTACATTGCACCATCCGGAATTACAAAATCCAAGTTCATCTCTTTTGTATCTTGAATCAATGAATCAAGTCTCTTTCTAACTGTATTGGTATTGTTTGAAGTGTCTGCTTCTAGTGCTTTCATTGCTATGTATTGAATTGGTTCGGACACATTAGTCAAACACAATGCCTCAAGTTTTGCCATTTTTTCAACTATTTTGGGACTTGATACTGCGTATCCTATTCTGAATCCTGTCATGGCATGTGATTTTGAGAATGACTGTGTGATTATACTTTTTTCATAATTGTATGCAAGAACACTTTTCCAATCTTTGAATGCATATTCTGAATAAATTTCGTCACTTAGAACATACAGATCATTGTTTTTAGCAATTTCAATTATTTCGTCTTGCAGTTTTTCAGGAAGGATTTTTCCAGTTGGGTTGTTTGGATAGTTTAATACAATCATTTTTGTATTGGGGTTAATCATTTGTTCAATTTGTTCAATTGATGGTTCCCAATTGTTTTCCAAAGTTGTACTGACTGTCCTTACTTTGATTCCTGCATTTAATGCACAATCTTTGTATGCTGGCCATGCAGGCTCTATTACTATCATTTCATCCCCTGGATTCAAAAGTGTTGTAATTGCAGTAAAAATTGAAAACCTTGCACCCGGACTAACAATGATATTTTCATGTGTGATGTTTGATGAAAATTTCTTTGAGACATATTTTCCTAACGCTTCTCTAAATGTAGGCATTCCTTTCGCTTGACCGTATTTCAAAAATCCTTTGTCAAACACTTCCTCTAGTGCTTTTTTTACAACTTCGGGCGGTAGAAAATCTGGTTCTCCCACCTCCATGTGTATTATTTTCTTTCCCTCTTGTTCAAGTGATTTTGCTTTGAGAAATATCGAAAGATGTGTTTGTTTGTTTGTTGATTGAACCTTTACTGATTCATTAAGTAAAAAATTCAGAAATTTCGTGGCAATTGATTCATCAAAATTTAGATTACTGCATAATTCTAAAACCTTAGAGCGAAGATTGTCTTCTCTTGTTTCATCTGTGACTCCTTTCCCAATGTTCTTTTTGACTTCTCCAATCTCTTTTGCAATGTCCGTTCTGGTTTTTAGTAGTTTGATCATTTCGATTGTAATTTCATCCATTCTGTTACGAAGTTCGTTGATATCTGACATGTCTCTATAAAACCGGCTTTATTGTGCCTGAAATTAAGGCATGATCTGCAATAATTAATGAAACTAGTGAATCCACCACTGGAGGTGCTCTTGGAACCACACATGGATCGTGTCTTCCTTTCACTTGGAGTACTGCAGGTTTTTTGGTTTTGATGTCTACTGTATCTTGTTTTTGAGCAATTGATGATGCTGGCTTGAATGCAACCCTCATCGTAATTGGCATGCCATTTGAAATTCCTCCTAATATCCCTCCTGAATTATTTGTTCTAGTAACTATCTTGCCTTTTTTTATTGTGTAAAGATCATTATTTTCAGAACCAAATAATTTTGAACCTTCAAAACCTGAACCAAATTCTACTCCTTTTACAGATGGAATAGAAAACATTGCTCTGCTTAAATCTGATTCAAGTGAATTAAAAATCGGTTCTCCTAATCCCACTGGAACGTTCGTTGTCACTGATTCGATAATTCCTCCAAGTGAATCTCCTTTTCTTTTTGCATTCATTATGGATTCTTTCATTTTCTTTGCAGTCTTTTCTTCTGGACATCTGACATCATTTTTGTAAATGTATTTCACCATTTTTTCATCAAATTCTCTTTCCATCTTTATTTTACCAATTTGTGATGTGTATGAGTTTGTTTCAATTCCTAATGTTGTTTTTAATAATTTTCTAGCTATTGCCCCTCCCATTACATGAGTAGCTGTTAATCTTCCAGAAAATCTTCCTCCTCCTCTGTAATCATTAAAGTGATTGTACTTTATCATTGCAGGATAGTCTGAATGCCCTGGACGTAATTTTGTTTTCAAGTTCTCATAGTCTTTTGATTTTTGATCACTATTCCAAATGACCATTGTAATTGGTGCACCTGTTGTATGCCCTCTAAACACTCCTGAAATAATTTCAACCTTAT
Source organism: Nitrosopumilus sp. K4 (assembly GCF_018128925.1). Taxonomy (NCBI): domain Archaea; kingdom Thermoproteati; phylum Nitrososphaerota; class Nitrososphaeria; order Nitrosopumilales; family Nitrosopumilaceae; genus Nitrosopumilus; species Nitrosopumilus sp. K4. Next base: position 934,104 of record NZ_CP067007.1, on the reverse strand, counting down.
CGCCTTCTTTTCTTTGAGTTGTAATTAGTGATTGACCTGGTCTTCTTTGGTCTAACATTTTTTGAATGTCTTTCTCGTCTAATTCTAATCCTGCAGGACAACCTTCTAGAACTGCGCCTATTGATCTTCCATGACTTTCACCAAAACTAGTTAAAACAAGTCGCTGACCAATAGAACTTCCCGGCAACATATAATGAGTACAAAACGATGCTTATAATTCCTCATCCTGTCTTTGGAAAAAATTTCTATTTGTTTTGGGACTTTTTCAGATCAATGAGTAGATATACTAAATATATGTATGATTTCTTGATATATTATGTAATTATTTCAAATAAATCTTAAATATCACAATAACGTATATGATATATGCAAAAACGTGTAAATTATACTGCATAATTTGCGCGGCCCTGCGAAAAAGACATGTTATCTGCGCTAACGCGCTGCGGGTGAAGAGAATGCTTTTCACTCTATACAGGGTCGCGCCTCTTGCCTCTTTAGTTGATTTTTTTTAAATTTTATAATCTTTGAATCTTTGCGCCACAGTTGTTCATCTCTTCGATAAAATTTGGATATGATACTGATACTGATTCTGGATCTGTTACCGTGCAATCTCCTACATACATTCCTGCTATGCAAAACACCATAAACAATCTGTGGTCATTTTCTGAATCTAATTCTGCAGGTTGTAAATTATTTGATGATTCTAAAATCAACCCATCTTCATTTTCTTGAACTTTGATTCCTATCTTAACAAGTTCTCGGGAAAGAATTGCAATTCTATCTGTCTCTTTTAACCTGGCATGTTTTACATTGACAACTTCTATTGGCTTTTCTGTTTTTAATGCTAAGATTGCAAGTGGTGGAAGAAGATCTGGGGAGTTGCTCAAATCAAACCTACCTCCGTTTAGTTTTTCTGGAGCTTTAATTTTGATTTCCTTTTCATTAATTATTACATTCACTCCTAATTGTTCTAAAATATCTATGAATACTTCATCTCCTTGTGGTAGATTCCCTATGTTTCCTTTAATTGAAAAATCATTTCCGTTTAGAACTGCTGCAGAAAGCAATATCGCAAGGCTTGAAAAATCTATTGGAACATCAAATGATGATGGATTGTACACTTGTGGTGATACGTTGTATCTTTTGTATGGAATTAATGTTTGAACTGAGACACCAAATTTTCTCATTGTTGCAATTGTTGCATCAAGATATGGTTTTGAAACAAGATTTCCTTCAATTGCCAAGTTAATTCCTTTTTCAGTTAGTGGAGCACAAATTAACAAAGCTGATATGAATTGACTAGAAAAACTTCCTGGAATTGTAACGTCTCCTCCTGATACTTTTCCAGTAATTTTGATTGGGGGTTTTCCATCTGTTGAGATACATTTTGCACCAATACTTTCAAGTGCATCTAGTAATGGTTGCATTGGTCTTTTTTGTAGACTCTCGTCTCCTGTGAGTGTGATTTCTTTTGAAAATAGACTTGCAATTCCTGATGCAATTCTTATTGTTGTTCCAGAGTTTTCAGCATTTATTTCAGGCACGTCTGTGTCTGTTTTGATGGGATTTTTGACATTGATTGATGTATTTTCTTGCTCTATTTCTGCACCAAATTTCTTACATGCTTCAATGGTTGCCTTTGTGTCTTCAGAAAATAACACGTTGTTTACTTTGCTGTTTCCTCCAGCAAGTGATGCTAGAAATATTGCTCTATGTGTATAACTCTTGTTTGGTGGACATGTGATTTGTCCTGATACGTTTGATTTTTCTATTTTACACTTCATGAACTTCTGCCTTTTTGTTGTTTACTTTGGAAACAATTGTTGTTCCTTCTAATCCTGAAAATACTTTTTTTACATTAGCTTCATCTTCTTTCTTTGTTATTGCAGCAATTGATGGACCATTTCCAGATACTGAAGCTGCAAGCGCTCCTTTTTCTATTAGGTTTGTAATTATTGTTGGATCTGAATTTAATAAAACTGATGTTGCCAATCCGTTAATTGTCATAGCATCCCAGTACTTTGATTTCCGTGCAAGTTCCCACGCGTTGTCAAATACTGAAGACAATACTTTCAAATTTTTCAAATTACCGCGCTTTCTACTTTTTGGAAGAAATATCACTGCACTTAGATTTGGTGGTATTTTTTCATAATGTGTTCTTTGTTTCTTTTCATTGTTTGTTACATTGAATCCTCCAAAATAACATGAACATGCATCATCATATGCTCCTGTCATGCTTACTTTGGTCTCGATTGATGCGTCTACTCCTGCTAGTAGTATCTGCTGATCAGATGCTTTTGGTTTGAAAATTTTTGCACATGCTAATGCAACTGCTGATGAAATTGCACTGGAACTTTTCAATCCATATCCTAATGGGATTTCTGAATTAAGAGTAATGGCAATATTGTTTTTTTCTAAATCTTTTTTTGGAACAATTTTTTCTACCGTTTTATTGACTAGTCGTGAACTGAGACTCTTGTTTTTTGATTGAATGCTTATTCCTTTTCCTGTCTTTGTTTCTACAATTGCTTCTACTTGTAACTCGATTCCTAGCGTAGCTCCTTTTTGATTTGCTATTGCATTTACGACTGAAATTGCCCCGTGAACTACTGCTACTGCCTTGGCCATGTTATACCCCTCCTAACAATGCTCGTTTCATGGCATTATAAGGTGCTTCCATTCCGTGCCATATCTCAAATGCTCTTACTGCTTGACCTAATAGCATCTCATAACCAAAAATTATCTTGGCTCCTTTTTCTTTTGCTTTTTTTAAGAAATCTGTATTCATTGGCATGTATATGATATCGTAGACTATGGTGTTGCTGCTGATGCCTTCAAGTGAAATTGGGCTTGGTTCGTTTTTTAATCCTACAGATGTTGCATTTACTATGATGTCGTAATCTTTGGCAGTGCCTCCTACCTCGTCTATTTTGACATATTTTGATTTTAATCCTACCTGCTCAGAAAACATTGCTAGTTTCTTTGCATTTTCAAGGGTTCTGTTTGCTATTGTGATTGATGCTGCATGTTCTTTTGCAAACCCTGCAACAATTGCTCTTGCTGCTCCCCCAGCACCAAGCAATAAAATTTTACGACCTTTGATCTGAATTTCTTTTTTCTTTATGGGATCTAAAAATCCATCCATGTCTGTATTGTATCCCTTGAGAGTTCCGTTGTCATTTGTAACTGTGTTGACGGCACCGATAATACTGCACGATTCATCTGTTTTGTCTAAAAATTTCATCATTTCGACTTTGTGTGGTATTGTTACATTGAATCCTGCTATCTTTATTTTCTTGAGTGCCTCGATTCCTTCTTCTAACTCTCCTTTGGGAATTCTATATGCAATGTATGAATGCTCCAAATTTAATTCCCTAAACGCTGCACTGTGTATATTTGGAGACAATGAATGATCAATTGGATCTCCAATCACTGCATATGTTGCCATGTGGTTTTTCTCAATCATTGATTGATTTAAACTCTCAACTATTGTTCTGCACATCCAAGTCAAATCTTGTGTGCTAGGAACTTTCCTCTTATTTTTTGAGATTTGTTATTTTTTTAACTTCGTCTAAACTGAATTGACCTGGAGCCACAGGCTTTCCAAGAGAGACATATGTGTATGGGCTGCCTAAATACAGGCACAAAATTCTTGAAATTCTTCCTGCATCCCCCATGGAAAATGCAATGAGTGTTGTTTTTCCTTTCTTGTTGTATAGTTCCAGAACTCTAGTAGAATCATCTACTGTTTTTGCAGTTGTTACTATTTTTACAATTGATGAATGCCTTGACATTTTTTTCAATTGGTTTTTTAAATTTGCAGAATTTGGAGTCTTTTTAAAATCGTGCCAAGAAACTAATAATTTTGTTTTTGATGATCTAAGATATTTTTCTAAGTCTTTGTGTTTTTTGATAGTGTTGTACTCTACATCAAGTAAAAATGGATTGTATTCTGAAATTAATTTTAAAATTGAGATTCTTTCTTTTTCGCTTCCTTCAAATGCGCCCCCTTCTGTTTTTGGTCGTAGTGTGCATACTGCTCTTGTAAGTTCTGCTTTGACCATGTTCAATGCTTTTGGAATCTGTTCTGCTTTGAGAAAATCAAATCTTATTTCTGCATAATCTGATTTCTTTAAAGCTATTTTGAGAGTTTTTTTTAATTTTGTGGGTGTGTTTTCAGCAATTGATACACATGTTTTGTGTTTCATTTTATTTTTCTAAAATATATTCATCAGACACTTCCATTCCAAAATGTCTTCCTGTAGCAGCTTTTGCATGAACCATTACTGTGTCTCCTTTCTTTAGATGTGTAACTGAAACTAATTGGCCATTTGGTTTTACGAATCTAATTGTTTCTGCGTCTTGTGCAATAATGCCTCCTACCTCGTCTCCTACTTTTGCTTTAATCATTAACATTGGGCGTCTTTCGATTTTTGATCTTCCAACCGTTGCCCTTCTTGCCTTTCCTTTTGAATTTAGGATTAACACTTCAGATCCTGTTTCTACTTCTGAAAGATAATTTGTTGTACCATCTGGTGATAATGTGTAGCAGTGAACTGCCCCTGCATTCACTCTAAATGGTCTTGGCGATGTAAATGAAGACCCTACTGATTCATTATGAACTAGAAACAAAAAGTTTGATCTGCTGCCAATCAACATCCCCTCTCCTTTGTGTAGCATCGAAGCTGTATCTACACATACACGTTCTCCATCTCCGACTTCTTTAATCTCTGTGATTTTTGCTGGCTTCAAGTCAAAACTTCTGGTACCCAAATAGACCATTGCTTCTCTTACTTCGTTTATTGATGATGTGCTAAAGATAACCCCATCAACTCCTACTTCGAGAATTGAGAACATTTTTCTTACTTCCTCAGGCGTTCTTGCTATTGCAAAAATTTTGGTATGGATTTTGTGCAGTTTTGCAATGATGTTCTCCAATGGAATAATTTTCCAGTCTTTGACCTCTACTATTACGAAATCAAGTCCTTTTTTTGCAATAGTTAGAATATTTTCAATATCATTATTTGATAATACTTGGAATTTTCTTCCTACTTTCTTTCCTTTGGGTTTTGGTCCTTCTTTTTCAAGAACCACATATTTTGCAGATGTTGATGGATAAACAATGTCAAGTTTTGTTTTTTTCTTTCCAAGTTTTTTTGGGTCTAGATACACCATTTTGACTCCTTCTGATTCTAATTGTGGGATGAACTTGGCTAATTGTGCTGATGACACCTTTGGTGAAACGATTAACTCTCTGTTTTTACTCAATTCTTTTCATTGCTTCCTTTGCAGATTCCTTTCTGAAAATAATTGCTGCTAGAGCTTCTGTCATCTTTTCTGGCGATTTATGTGCAAAGATATTCCTGCCATATGTGACGCCTTTTGCCCCTGCAGCCATTATGTCTTCAGTCATTTGTAAAATATCCAAATCTGTTTTAGCTTTTGGCCCTCCTGCAACGACAATTGGAACTGGTGTGCTTTTTACAATTTTAGCAAATGAATCTACATCTCCTGTGTACATTGTTTTTACAATATCTGCCCCACATTCTGCACCGATTCTTGCAACATGACCTACAATTTCTGGATCGTGTGGGTTCTTGATGTTCTCTCCTCTTGGATACATCATTGCAAGAAGTGGCATGTTCCATCTGTGGCATTGATCTGCAGTCAATCCTAATTGCTCTAGCATTTCTGGTTCTTCTTTTCCACCAATGTTAATGTGCAAAGAAACTCCGTCTGCCCCAAGTGCTACTGCCTCTTTAACAGTACCTGTAAGCATTTTACGATTTGGTGATAATGATAATGATGTGCTGCTTGAAAAATGAACTAAGATTCCAACGTTTGTTGGTTTTGGAAGTGATTTGATGATTCCTTTGTTAATTATGACGCTTGTTAGGCCGTGTCCTTCACATTTGTAAATTATAGATGCAGGATCTTCAAGGCCTTCAATAGGTCCATTTGAAATTCCGTGATCCATTGGAATGCAAAGCATCTTTCCTTTTCTGAGAATTCTGTTTAATCTAATTTGTAACCCAGATACCATGAGACAATCTCCTTTTGGTGCCCTACTTAAAAATAACGTGAATGATGTTGCTTGAAAATATCATCTTTTGAGCACGAATCACTCCTTTAGTTTGAAATTATTTTCTAACTTTTTCTACCAAGGATTAAATACAATTCAAAGAGGAATGATGACAAGTTAATTGAGTCAAACCACTAAACAACTTCACAAAAGCGATATTGGAGATATTCTTGAAAATTCTCTAAATGGACAACGACCAAGCCCTGATGATTGTCTTCGATTGTTAAGATCAGATGATGTCCATTTGATGGGGCTGGCATCTGGTCATCTTACAAGAAAACAATTTGGGAAGAAAGCCTCTTTTGTAAATAACATTATTTTGAATTATACTAATGTGTGTATTACAGACTGTAAGTTCTGTGCGTTTTATCGTTCGCCTGGCTCTGATGAGGCATATACGCTGACTTTAGATCAAATTGAATCTAGGGTGAAAACTGCATGGGATATGTTTAAGATTAGACAAGTGTTGATTCAAGGCGGTCATAATCCTAATCTGAAAATTGAATATTATGAAGATGCATTCAAACTGATTCGTGAAAAATTCCCTGACATTGGTGTTCATGGATTATCTACATCTGAAGTCGATATGATTGCTAGAGTTGAAAAGACATCCACCAAAGAAGTGCTTTCTAGACTAAAAGAAGCTGGACTTCAATCTATCCCAGGAGCTGGAGCTGAAATACTTGTTGATTCTGTTAAAGACGTAATCAGTCCAAAGAAAATCTCAAGTGCTGATTGGTTGCGAATTATGGAAGAAGCTCACAGTGTTGGATTGCCTGCATCAGCTACGATGATGTATGGACATGTTGAAAACAATAATGATATTGTAGAACACTTTTTCAAAATTGTAAAACTCCAAGAAAAAACCAAAGGCTTTATGGCGTTTATTCCGTGGAATTTTGAACCCAACAACACTTTGATGCAAGAAGAAGATCTAGTTACATATGGAACTGGAGGTGTTCAGCTACTCAAAATGATTGCAATCTCTAGACTGGTTTTTGATGGTCTTATCCCTCATATCCAGTCTTCTTGGCTAACAAACGGTATTGGTATGGCACAACTTGCTTTGCAGTATGGCGCAGATGACTTTGGCGGTACTTTGATTGGAGAAGAAGTGGTATCTTGTACTGGTGCACGCTCTACTGAATTGACAGACAAAATCATTGTTGATGCAATTCATCAGATTGGCTATAAGGCCGAAGAAAGAGATAATTTCTATAATCCTATCAAACTAATCTAAACCGTAGTCTTTCCACTTTGCATCTACAAGGTCTTTTGTCTTTTCGTCAACCTTTACTTGCTGTTGAATTTCTCTTTGATATCCCTCTTCTTTAGTTTTTTGTGTTGCATCTATTCCCATCTTAGAACCTAGATTAACAAGTGGTGATGCTGGATCTAAAGTATCTGTTGGTGTGTTGTTTATGATTGTGGTATCTCTTGCAGCATCTGCTCTTGTAGTGATTGCCCAAATTACATCATTGATGTCATGAACATTGATGTCATCATCTACTACGACAAACATCTTAGTTAATGCAAGCTGTCCCATTCCCCAAAGTCCCATCATGACCTTTTTTGCCTGTCCTGGATATCTTTTCTTTATTGAAATTATTGCAAACCCTTGGAACCAGCCTGCTGCAGGCATGCTAAAGTCTACCACCTCTGGATGAAACATTCTGATCAATGGCAAAAATGACTGTTCAATCACCTTTCCAATGTATGCATCTTCTAGAATGGGTTTTCCTACTACGGTCGTAACATATGTTGGATTTTTTCTTCTCATAATTCCTGTCAATGTAAATGTTGGATATGGTTCAACAGGTGTGTAATACCCCGTGTGATCACCAAATGGACCTTCTTCTCTTATGTCGTTTGGATCTACATACCCTTCTAAAACAATCTCTGCATTTGCTGGAACGTCTAAATCAATTGTTTTGCATTTTACGGTTTTGATTCCTTTCTTTCTTGTAATTCCTGCAAATAGATACTTGTCTAGACCTTCTGGAACAGGTGCAATTGACGAAAACACTGTTGCAGGCTCTCCTCCAATAATTATGGCAGTTGGGATTTTTTCTCCTTTGTCTTTTGAAATTTCACTATGATGTGCACCTCTCTTGTGTTTTTGCCAATGCATTAATGCATGCGTGCTATCTAAAACCTGCATTCTAAAAACACCGAGATTTCTAACACCTGTTTCAGGATGTTTAGTTGCGACAAGTCCAAGTGTGATGAACTTTCCAGCATCGTTTGGCCATGATTTTAAGATTGGCAGGTCATCAAATGATGCATTGTTTGATGTAATCTCAGTAACCGGCCCGTTATTTTCTGGTTTTGGAAAAGACTCTGTCATCTTTGATAATTCTGGTAGTTTCTTTATTTTGTTTAGAAAACCTGATGGTATGTCCATCTTTGTCATATCTACAATTCTCTGACCAATTTCGGTAAAGTCTGTCATTTGTAATCCTATTTCTAATCTCTTCATTGATCCAAATGCATTTCCTAAAACTGGCATGTCATAATTTTTTACATTTTCAAAAAGAATTGCAGGACCATTTGAATACATTGACCGTCTCAAAATCTCGGCAATCTCTAAATCTGAATCAACTTCTGTCTTTACTCTTTTGAGCTCCCCGTTTTTTTCTAACTCGCTGATGAATTCTGGAATGTCTTCTATTGCCACATCCTCTCACAATTTAGATCAAGTATAAGCTTAACTAGATTGTTAAATTCTTAATTTTTTGAAAATAATCTTAACACATTCATTTTAAATCACTGCTTTTGTAAAATTACTCATGGCAGATGATAAATGCGCAGTATGCAACGGAACCGGAACTATTGATCTATTGGATTCTGAATGCCCTTTTTGTAACGGAACCGGAGAGCCCAACAAACCTGCAAAGTCTTATCTTGATTCTCATATCTGTCAATGTGTCTTCTTGGATAGAAAGCGATGCCCGTTATGTGGAAAACGTTGCCATCATGACACACCGAACAAACCAAAAATTTTACTGACTCCTGATTGACTTTTACATTGGTGGAAGCTCTGTTTTCTTTTCATGTCCACCTGAACCAAATTTACAGTAAAAACATAGTTCTGATTCCATGTACTTTAACTGCTCCACTTGAATTGCTCCAAGCTTTAATGCGATCTTTGTTAGTATCTTGTATTTCATAGGCATTGAAGGAATTACCTCGTCCATGTATACTCTGTAATGATCGGGACAAAACTTGAGAGTTACCTTTGAAGCTTCTTTTCCTTTTTCGTTTACTTGTTTTGTAAAATTGATCTGTTCTCTGATGTACTCATGTTTTGGACATGGGCAATCTTTTCCCCCTGGATGCTTGTAGGCAGGAGTATTTTTCCAATCAAATCCTGGGTATTCTTTTTCAAAGTCATCCATTGCCATGAGTTGTTCTTTTATGCTTATAAAACTTGATCAAGGTTTGTCGATGGGAATCAACCCAAATGTAAATAAACCCCGGTTATTCAACCCAGTTAAATGGTAGCTGCTAAAAAGCAAACAAAGAAAGATCTTGAAGACAAGATTGCAGAATTAGAAGCTAAGTTAAACAAATTATCTACACAACTTGAAACTCCAGCACCAAAACCAGCTGAGACAAAGCCTGCTGAGACAAAACCAGCACCAAAACCAGCTGAGACAAAGCCTGCTGAGACAAAACCAGCACCAAAACCAGCTGAAAGACCAGCTGCAACAACAAAACCAAAAGGCACCCTGCCAAAAGGATTTGATAAACCAGCAGAGTCTAAGCCAGCAGATGCACCAAAGCCAGCTGAGACAACATCACAACCACCAGCAACAATTCAAGATGCACTTGAAAATGCATACATGAATGCTCCAATGACTGACTTGCACAAATACAGGGCAACAGTTACTGGATATACACCAGCACCAAACAGATACTTTGTAAGAAGAACTGCTCCTGTAGGTAAAGTTCCAACATCAAATTGGAATGAACAAAAAGCAAAGGTAACTGGATATACACAACCATCAAACCAATACTTTGCAACTAGAGCAAGACTTGCATACCATCCTCCAACCAAAACATTTGGTAGTTTTAGTGGAACAGCTTTAACTGTTGAAGGCGTAGCTGCACAAGCTCAAACTCAACAAGCACCTCCTCCAAAACCAAAAAGAGGAACACTGCCAAAAGGATTCTAATTCAATAACTTCTTTATTTTCTATTTTTCATCGTAACACTATTCTTTGATTATGTATGTGGTATATTGTGCCTCCAAAAATTAAATGTCCTAACTGTGGGCAAAATGAATGGCTTGAAAATCCTGAACTGAGTTATCTTCCACGTGTCACTAAATTGGAAAATGGAAAATATGTATCTGATATTGATAATGGTATTCATGTACGCTTGTGGAGATGTAATAATTGCTTGTTTGTAATGCAGTTCTGGGAACCTGATTGATTCCCATATCTGGGATTACATGTCTTAATAATTTATGATGAATTTTTTTACATGATTGATCTTGTATTTTGTAATATTTACAAACTAGATGACTGCTTGATCAAAATGTAAATAAACAATACACTTCTTACTGTAAGGAATGGCAACTAAAAAGGCAAAGACTGCAACAAAGAAAGATCTTGAAGACAAGATTGCACAGCTCGAAGAAAAACTATCCAAATTATCATCACAATTAGAAAAGCCTGCTGAGACAAAACCAGCACCAAAACCAGCTGAGACAAAGCCTGCTGAGACAAAACCAGCACCAAAACCAGCTGAAAGACCAGCTGCAACAACAAAACCAAAAGGCACCCTGCCAAAAGGATTTGATAAACCAGCAGAGTCTAAGCCAGCAGATGCACCAAAGCCAGCTGAGACAACATCACAACCACCAGCAACAATTCAAGATGCACTTGAAAATGCATACATGAATGCTCCAATGACTGACTTGCACAAATACAGGGCAACAGTTACTGGATATACACCAGCACCAAACAGATACTTTGTAAGAAGAACTGCTCCTGTAGGTAAAGTTCCAACATCAAATTGGAATGAACAAAAAGCAAAGGTAACTGGATATACACAACCATCAAACCAATACTTTGCAACTAGAGCAAGACTTGCATACCATCCTCCAACCAAAACATTTGGTAGTTTTAGTGGAACAGCTTTAACTGTTGAAGGCGTAGCTGCACAAGCTCAAACTCAACAAGCACCTCCTCCAAAACCAAAAAGAGGAACACTGCCAAAAGGAACAGAAAAACCACAAGCTCAAACTCAACAAGCGCCTCCTCCAAGTAATGATGAAAACAAATCACGACAAGAGCAACTTGAGGAATATGAAAAAGATTACTTGGAACGACTGGAGAGAGAACAACGAGAAGCACAAGAAACTGCACAACAAGCCGAGTCTGAAATCATTGAACAAGAAGTTGCAGAAAGAGCAAAGGCAAGAGGTTCATTACCAAAAGGATTTGAACCAAAACCGGAACCTGAAAAACCAAAAACATCTAGAGGAACATTACCAAAAGGTTTCTAATCTTTCAACAACTTTTTCTTTTACTTTATTTTGAAAATTCTTTTAGTACTTCTTCTGAATGTCCTTTTGGTTTTACTTTTGGAAATACTTTGAAAACTTTTCCTTTCTCATCCACCAAAAATGTACTTCTGTTTACTCCCATGTATTCACGACCCATGAATTTTTTTAAACCCCATACACCAAACGCTTTTGAAACAACCTTGTCTACGTCTGCAAGTAATGGGTATTTTATTCCCATTTTCTCACAGAATTTTTTATGAGACTCTACATCATCAGGACTTATTCCAATAATTTCAATTCCTAATTTTTGAAATTTCTTATAATCTCTTGAAAATTCATCAGCTTCTGTGGTGCATCCTGGTGTGAAATCTTTTGGATAAAAATAGATTACATGCTTTTTGCCTTTAAGATCAGTTGATTTTATTTTATCCCCGTTTGCATCATTTATCTCAAATTTTGGAACACTGTCTCCCTCTGAAATCATAATGGTTTGTTGAGTTTTCCATAATTAATTACTTTATGACTGTGATCAGGAATCTGGTCCGAATGTTTTATATGGAAATTGGATTGGCTTTTGCTTGATGGTTAATCCAAGAGCATACCTTGCAGAAGCAATCGCAACATATGGCTTGGTGTTTTTCGGACCTCTTTCAGTAATTCTTGCAATTGCATCATTTGGAGAGGAATTAACCACAATGTCTGTTCTATTCATTTCACTAGGACACGGAGGAGCTATTGCATTAATGATTTACGCATTTGGTCATGTATCTGGTGCTCACATTAATCCTGCAGTAACAATTCCTATGATGATTACACGAAAGATTGGGATTGCAGATGGAATTGGTTACATTATTTCACAATTAATTGGAGCAGTAGCAGCTGCTGCCACTCTAAAAGCAATATTGCCTGAAATTGGTGCCAAAGTAAACTTTGCAACCCAAGGCGGACCAAGTGATCTTATCAATAACAGTATTGGATCAGGATTTGCAGTAGAAGCAATCCTGACATTTTTCTTGGTTACTGTAATCTTTATGAGCGCAGTTCACAAAAAAGCCTCTCCTGGATGGCACGGATTCACAATTGGAGGTATGGTATTTTTAATACACTTGATTGGCGTTCCATTAACTGGCGCATCTGTCAACCCTGCAAGAACATTTGGTCCTGCATTGATTTCTGGATTCTGGGAATTCCACTGGTTGTATTGGGCAGCACCAATCTTGGGTGGAATAATTGCCGGCTTGATTATGAATTATGTTTATGTCAACAAGGCAGAAAAAGAAGCATAACCCAACGTTTTTAAAAATTTGAAATCCTTTTTACACTATGAGTTCTTTTGATGACATCTCAAGAATGTTTCAGACTGAATCTGAGAAACTTGCTGGTTTAATCAACAATGCAACAAAATCCAAATTGTCTGTTCATGAGATTGTAGAAACATACTATCAAATCATGAATATATCGTCGATGACTACAATGTTAAAACAACAACTTGATGGCACTAAACACGAATCATTGCTTAAAAAAATTGCAGAAACTGAAAAAACAATTTCTGATGAATTCAACTCTAAAATCCACCCTCAAATAATGGAAAATCTCTCAAAATCCATTCAAGAAACTACCGACAATCTTCAGGCTGGAAACTCTGCTCAAAAATCAAAAGAGGAAATTGAAAATGAAGCAAAACTTTACGATGAATTAAGACAACAAATGAGCACCAGAGAATTTGTAGAGCAATACGACAAAGGCATTTGAAATGATTAATGCCCTTGCACAAAATATTGTTAGTCTGAAAAAAGAATTTTCAAAAACATATTCTGGCTCTGCAAACATTCAGGAAGTAATTCCATTACTGAACTCTGAAACCTTTCAAATTGAACAAAATGATTTGGATTGGCTTCATACCTTTGCAAAAAACAATCCGATTTACTATAATTCATATGAACAAAAAATTTCTGATGTAAACTGTATTGTTTATGAGGGTGACATTAACAAATATTGGTTAAACAGCATTCAACACGGTTCAAGCAGAGCTCCTTTCTCTCCAACATGGATTCTCTCCGCATATGTTATGTCCTTACATGCAAAAGAACTTGGATTTGATGAACTCATAGATGTTGGCTCCGGTGATGGACGGATTGCATTTTGCGCCAAAGTTTTGGGAATGGATTCTTTTAGCTTTGAAATTGATAACATGCTAGTAGATCTTCAAAAATCCATTTCAGATTATACTGGAATTGAATTTGATGCAAACTGCACTGATGCCACAACCTTTGACTATTCTCATTTGAATTTAAAAAAACCTCTTTTCTTTATTGGTGGGTTGGCTCAGATGGGGGGAATCTCTTTGGCCACTGGCGTATTGGATAATTTAAAATCAAAATCTGAATCAACTAACACAGGAATGGTTTTTGCAGGAACCTTTTCTCAAAAATATCCCCCAGATCCAATGTCCAAAGCCGGTTGGGGAACTTTGATTCACAAGTATGGATTGCAAGTAATTGATACTGTGATCTTGCCATCTGCCTGGACTTTTAGAGAACTTGATGACACTCCTTACGTTTTTACAAGATTTGATGCATAATAGTAATCCAAATTAAACCAACATTGACCAAATTTTTTGGGCTCGTTGCATAGCATGGATAGTGCGAACGCTTGCGGAGCGTTAGGTCGCCGGTTCGAATCCGGTCGGGCCCGTACCTTTAGTGGTTCTTAAATTGGTTTCCAGCCTAATAGATGTGAAAAAATGTCAGAATATGAGACCAACCCACTGGAAAACTTCTTGTTTGGAATCAAGAGCCCTATCACTAAGGACAGATATCAGAGAAGACTCGCTGACTTTTTTGCGTTTATGAAGATTCATGGAGACCTGACAGAGCAGTCAAAGCATTTTATGATGATATCAAACGAGAAAGGAAAACAATGGATTTTTGCAACTGTTATGAAGTTTCTTACATTTCATAAGGAGAGGGCAGAAACGGTTCGAGACATCTGTTTACAGTACAAAATCGAATTTAATGATAGATTTGGTTGCGTAACCATTTGGTTTCATGTCTTGAACCAAAATCAATTATTCTTTTGAGGGTTGTATTCTTTGATCGCATACACAAGATCATCTTTAAATTATTTCATAAGTTCATCATTTTGGTTATGAGAGGTATATTTCTACTATTGTTATTTGGTATTGTGGTTTTCGGGCTAATTGGATTTTCTCAAGACGTATTTGCAGTCAGTGGAGATATATCTGATCAGGCTTCATGTGAGGCCCTTGGATTAACATGGGTTAATCCTGATACCTGTAGAGTTGATGGTATACTCGATGTGAACTCTGGTGATACCTTGATTGTTAATTCTGGCATCACCCTTTCTGTTTATGGTGTTGTATTTAATGAAGGTACCATAATAAATGAAGGAACAATCATTCTACATCACGGCGGACGTTTGACCTCTTATGGTGTTGTAGAAAATAATTCAGGCTCTGTTTTAATAAATGAATCTGGTGGTTATCTGGAACTTAATTCTTATTATCCTTCTAGTTTTAGTGATTTCAATATCAATTCTGGAAGTAGGATAGATAATTTCGATGCGATAAATGTTATACAATTCTCTACCCGATTAAACATCAATGGCCCTGATGCGGTATTGAACAATTTTGATTCCATGGATCTTACGTCTACTAGAGTAGAAATTTTTGGAGGCACTATCAACAATCACGGTAACATTCGTACAGATCATGCTGCAATCATACTTGATTCAGGAGCTGTATTAAACAACTTTAATTTACTGGGTGTATGGGTTACGGGATTTGAAAATAATGGTCAAATAAATAATCACTGCGGCGGAAAAATAGACAGTGTACAACCATACATCTCTATTTCAGGAAATCCTGTAAACGAAGTTTTGTGCATACCAAATCTAATCTCCCCTGAAAATGGAGCAACTGTGTCCGACACAAAACCAGATTTGATGTGGGAAAATGATTTAGAGTTACGACCTGTAAGATATTTACCATCTCTGGAATCTTCGTCTAATCCAGGATTCCCAATTGAGCTTGTGTCTCTAGATTTGGTATCTTCAGAACCACTTGATGTTTTAGAAAATGGAAATTACAACTGGGAATTATCTGTTGGGTTAGACTTAACATACTCTCCAATTTACCCTTACATTGTAATACCTGCAACAAGTCCGACATTTTCATTTGATGTCAATGTAATCCTTGATACCGATGGAGATGGAATACCTGATGATGTCGATAATTGTATTCTAATCCCAAATCCTTCACAAACTGATGCTGATTCAGATGGAGTTGGGGATGCATGTGATTCATCACCAAGCGTTGTACTGTCTTTGACTTTTGAAACAGAACCACCTACAGTTGGTACTGCCATAACATTTTCCTGTCAAAGCACAACTGGCAATGAGCCTTTCACATATTTTTGGGATTTTGATGATGGAACTACCAGCAACGAACCAATATCTGTTCACACATACGCTGAACCTAGAATCTTTAATCCGACATGTACTGTAACGGATGCAGACGGTGATACTGACGAAGGCACTACTTCTGTTGATCTTAGACTATTCCAACCAGACCTTGGCTTTGGTGGCGGTGCTGTGGAAATTGAACCATCTGGAAATAATGTAATTTTCACGTGGTCTCCAACAAATGAAGGAGATGAGGATGCTGTAGATGTATTTGCAAGAATCTTCCGATTGGGTGAACGTATAGGACCTGATAATGACGAAAATGGATTCCCTGATGACCGACATTTTCCTGTAGTTCCTGCTGGATGTGTACCTCCTATTCCTCCTCCTGTTCCTCCCAGCACCAATGAATGTCCAGTAGATGTTGTTGTTCTTCCATCACTGCCTCCTGGAGAACACACTTTGGAGATTTTGCTTGATCCACCAACAATTCCTGGAGACACGCCTGTCAATCCAATTGATGAGTCTGATGAGACAAACAATTTAGGTACATTTGTTTTTATAATTCCTGACGAAACTCCAGTTGCAGATGTAACATCTGATGTTACACGAGGCCTAACTCCACTAGATGTTTCCTTTACATGTGATAGCACAACTGGCAATGCTCCATTTACATACTCTTGGGACTTTGGTGATGGAGGAATCTCTGAATCCAAAAACCCCTCACACACATATGAAACCGGAGGAACATTTACTGCAACATGCACTGTAACAGACTATGATGGTGATACAAGTTCTGACTCTGTAGAAATTATTGCTGAAAACCCGATAACACCAATCACTGTTGACCTTTCTCCTGATTCTATAATGTGTAAATCAAAGGGTGTAATTCCTACTACAATCTTTTCTTTACCTGATTTTGATGCAACTCAAATCGACCCTCCATCTCTTCATCTAGAATCATCACCAATCACTGAATCTCATAATAAACTCCATCTGGAAGATGTTGACCGAGATGGATTAACAGATGTAATTTTACACATTGATACCCAAGACATCTGTCTGTTCCTTCCAGATGGTACTCCAACTAGAGCAACTGTAACAATTACTTTAACAGGCTCAACTTTGGATGGAAAGGAGTTTGAGGGATCTGATGATGTTATCCTTAAAGGTTCAAAAATTAAAGAAAACTAAAGTTGTCTTAGGAACAACGCCCTCTTTAAACGTGGGTCTTGAATTGATTAGGATCTTTTGAGACCTTGATTATCCTTATTGGCAGTTAGACTATGGGTATTTTTGACCTATCTCAAACTCCTATGCATTTTTTAACGCCAATTCCATCTGATGATTAATGCCTATTTTTCTGGATATGCACAAATTGGGAGATTACACAAAAGAGCAATTAATTATGGGATTAGAAGATGAAGCAGATGAATTCGGTGTTACAGTACATCAAATGATGTTTAATGAAAAGGAAGACATTTTGCATTGTATTTGTTCTGCTCCCGATATAGAATCTGTAGAAAAACATCATATGAAATTTAACACAAAATGTGATAAAATTTTTTTAATTGACGAAATCAAGACTGACAAAATTATCAAAGATGAGAAATTAAAAGTGATTGGGGAACTTTCTTCTCGATTTGCACACGATGTTAGAAATCCTTTAGCCGTTATACAAACTTCTGTGGATATTTTAAAATCAAAATATCCTGATATATCTGAAAAAGAAACTATCAAATTTGATCTGATAAATACTGCAATAAGTAGAATTGCACATCAAATAGATCATGTATTGGGCTTTGTGGCTTCCAAGAAACTAAATTTCAAGTTAAACAACATCTCTGAAATTTTGGATTCCTCTTTTACAGGAATATCTGTTCCTAAAAAAATATCAGTGCATAAATCCAAAAATAATGTTTCTCTTTATTGTGATTTTGAAGCAATACGTATTCTTTTTGTAAATATTCTTCTTAATGCGATACAAGCAATGAATGATTCTGGAAAAATAGACATTAAAATAACTCGAGATACGGATAATGTTTTAATCTCTTTTGAAAATTCTGGACCTGGTATTCCTGAGAAACTAATCTTAAAAATATTTGATCCTTTGTTTACTACTAAACAAACAGGTACTGGATTAGGTCTAGTTAGTTGTAAACAAATTGCAGAGGCACATGGTGGTAAAATAGAAGTAACAAACAATCCTACAACCTTTACTGTTATTTTACCTCAAAAACACATATCGTGATTTATTATTTTACTAACAGATTGCACATACAAACCGTACTAAACTAAAATCCATAGGCTCTTTTGATGACTTGATGTGGTTCAAATCCCACAAAAAACATATGTTAAAAAATGAATATTTTTTGATTTTGTTGTACCTAGGGTTCAAATTGTAATGAGAGCGTTATGTTGTTGAGGTATAGACAAGGCGTCGTCATTTGACCTTTCTAGAAAACTATATTCCATAGATTCACCGACTTACTAGCATTGACGTTTAACTATGCTGTAAAAACTCAAAAAAACATAGATGATGTTATTTCAGAAATCACTGCCAAACTTTCAGAAATAAAGTTTGGTGTTTTAGGAACCCTAGATTTTAAGGAAATTTTTGCAAAAAAAGGAGTTGATTATCCACACCAATACAAACTACTGGAGGTTTGTAACCCTCAAGCTGCAAAACAAGCATTAGACTCTGATCCTAATGTTGGGTTGCTACTTCCCTGTACTATTGCAGTATATGAGAAAAATAATGAAAATTTTATCAGTTTAGCAAAACCTACTGAATTGCTTTCAGTTGCATCAAATCCGGAATTAAAGTCAATGGGAAAAGAGATCGAAACTAAATTGATCCAAGTCATTGATGATGTAAAATGATTGATTTTGTCTCTCAAGAGTAAAACCTTCGGAGTCTTGAACTAACTTGACAAGTCACATCAAGGACCTCCAAGAATTTTTTACAACAAAAATTATGTTTCACGCTAATGTCGTTTTAAGACCCACCTTGTAGGCTTGCTAGGTTGGATTCAAAACATGAATTGTGGCCAAAACAGTTCAAACTTCTAGGAATTCACAATTGAAAATCGTATTTTCTCTTTATTAGAACAATATTGATTTTTACTCTCAATGGGATCCATGGATAAGGCAGGCATTGTCATTGCAATTGCAATTGTTGCAGCAGCTGTAGGTTTTACCATGACTGGTGGTACTGGCTCTCCTCAAGACATTCCTGTCACAATAGGAAAATCCACTGAACCAATTAAAGATGTCACTAAAAAAACTACAGAAAAAATCAAAGAACTTTCTGAATCAGGCACTAAAGTAATGAAGGACGTCTCAGAAAAAACCCAAGATATTGTAAAAGAAACAAAAGATATTGGTAAAACAGCTAAAGAACTTACTACATCAAAACTACCTTCAAGACTGGTAAGCATTCCAGCAGGAACATCTGTACCTGGATGTGATGATGTTGACAAATGTTATGATCCACCATCGTTGATAATCTTCAAAGGTGGAGAAGTAATTTGGAGAAATGATGACTCTTCTGCCCATACTGTAACCAGTGGAGATATTGTTAATGGCCCTGATGGAAAATTTGACAGTGGACTCGTAATGTCTGGCAAAACTTTTTCACACAAATTTGAAGAATCTGGCGAGTATGCTTATTTTTGCATGATTCATCCCTGGGCAAATGCCTCAGTCACTGTGAATTAATCTCTAAAATTAATTTCTACTTAGGTGCAAATTCGTTTAGTCTTTTCCACTTATGAAATATGTGTTTCTATTTTATTTGCTACTTTGTGAAAATGAATTTCATGATAAATCCCTCTGATGTGGTATCTATATTGCTCGAAGACCCTCACACTATGTTGTATGTTGCAATAGGTGTTATTGCCACTGTGATTTTTGTTTCCTTAAAACTAAGAAAAACCAGAACTAAATGAAACACAAAGAAACCATCTCAATACTGCTAGAAATAACCTGTTGGATTGTATATGACAGAACAAAAATTATGACCGACGGAAATGGATGAATTTCTGAAAACTATCTTGTCGCCTTATTTTACCTTTGTACTATCCTGGAATCGTTCTTCATTGTGATCTTTACCTACAACCTTAATCCCATAGATCAAGATTGTGTTTCATGTTTCTTATTATGTGTGGCTTTTCAAGTAACGACTCGTGACACGAAAACCCTACTGAGACTATCTTGTGGTCTGTATATCTTTGAAAGAATTGCTGTAGATCCCAGCAGGGGTAAAAATAATGAAAGTGGAGCACTTTTGGGATGTCACGCTGGTCGACAAGACTGACTATCCTGTATGGTAGAAACTCTATTTTTGAAAGACAGCAATCACATACTGGCATGTCCTCAATTGAGTCATCTTTTACATACTTCACAGATTAGCCGTTTCCTAATAGAATAAAATATTTAGTAAACATGTATGTTTAGTTCTAAATATCTTAATGAAGAAAAATGAACATGACTGGTATGTTTTATGATGTTGCAACTTGCTTAGATGTGTCATGTGGTGAGGTCCATATGTTATGAAAAATTCACATCTTTTACATGATATTGTTGGCGATACGAGTCTGAAAATCCTACATATTCTCTCAAAAAAACCAATGAAATCTACTTCCATTGCCAAGCAACTGAAAATCAGCTTTCCGGGAACACAAAGACACTTGTTGAAATTGCAATCTCTTAATTTGATTAAAAAAAATTCTGATTATTGCCTGTCATTGACTGAAAGAGGCATGATTGCACTGGATTTACTATCCGGTTTTGATTTTTTGCAGGAAAAACAAGAATATCTGAAAAACCATTCATTGATGTTTCTTCCTTCCAAATTCATCAAAAGAATTGGTGATTTACAAAACTGTAAAGTCTCCCGTGGATTTGTAAACAATATAGAACTTTACAAAAAAATCATTCTTCATACAAAAGAATATGTGAAACATTGCACTAATGTCATATCTTTAGATACGTACAAAATTGCCATTCCTCATTTTAAAAAACACGATGTTAAAATGTCTTTTATTTTGGCAAAAGACATGACTTTGCCTCCTGGCTGGAAGTCTCTTCAAGGAACGCTTGGCGAAGAACAACTTGTCCGAAAAGGACTGATGGAAAGAAGAATGATTGACAAATTAAACATAATGATGTGGGTTTCTGAAGATCTGTGTTCTTTAATATTTCCTGGAGTTGACGGTGAACTGGATTTGAGAACGATGTTGGTAAGCTCTGATGATTCTTTTAGAGAATGGTGTTTGGACTATTTTGATTACTTGTGGAATCAAAGCCATGGCTTTGTCCAAAACTATGTTTATGAAAATTCTCTATGATGAAAAATTAGTTTTAAACATTAAACAAACACAGAATTTTTGAGCGTGTTCTTATACTTCTCAAAAATTGTGTTGACTTTGGATGTATCATGTCTAAACTCAAACCTTCCAACAAACAGGGGCACGACCAATCTTTTAGTGATTTTTAAATTGTGGCAAAACTCTATCTTTGTATGGCTTCCCAAGATGAAAAATTATTGATTGTGGCATTTCCAAGTGTCGGACTGGTTGGAGCATTTGCCACGTCTTATCTTGTATCTCAATTACAAATGAAAGATGTTGGAGAGTTGGAGATTGCAGAAATCTCTCCGTCATATGTCATAAAAAATGGTGAAATTTTTGGCCCCAATAGAATATACAACAAGGATAACGTGTATGCAATTTTGGCTGGTTTTCCACTAAATATTGTATCTGCTTATGATTTTGTAAAGAACTCTATAAAATTTGCAAAAGACAATGGGATTGAAAAAATAATCATTCCAAGAGGTTTGGAAGTTGGCGACAATTACAAACATGGACCTACTTCATATGGATTGGCAATCACTTCTGACTCTAAACCGTTTTTGGAAAAATACAACTTGCCCATTATCCCCCATGCAACAATTCTTGGCACTGATGCTGGAGCCATATCTGCATTAAAGGATTCAGACGTGCCTTGTATTGTTTTGTATACTACTTGTAGAATGATGTTGCCTGATGATGATGCTATAATAAAATCCATCAAAACTATGGCTGAAATCATTAATGTACAAATTGAGACTGAAAAATTTGAAGAAAGGTTAGAAAAGATTAGCAAGGAAAATCAAAAAATGATCGAAGATACTAAAAAATACTTTGAACAGACATCTGGAAAACCTGCATCTATGCCTACTCCTGGTGTGGCATAATCTTCATAACTCAAGTGTGTTCTCAAATTCCTTCTCTGTGCTTGTTACTTGTCTTTTTTGACCTAAAATTATAAATCAGGATTCAAAAGCGAAACTTCATGCAAACTTCAAAAATTGCAGCTGCAACCTTTGTGCTTATAGCACTTGCAATAAGCATACAACTCATGCTTTGATATTTTATGCATGTTTTTATAGATTGTATTTTAGAAAAAATAGTAGAAAATGGGTGAGGACGAGAAACCCCCTTCAGTAAAGCAAGAAATTTTAGATAAAATTTCGGCTCTTGTTGCTGCTGCCTTTGGTTTAGTTGCAGCATTGGCTTGGAACGACGCAATTAAATTATTATTCAAAGAACTCTTTGGAACCCAAGACCAAGTAGGACCTATGATTTTGTATGCACTTGTGGTGACAATTATTGCAGTAATCTTGACAATTATTGTTGCACGTGCTGCCTCTAAAGCAAAAAACATCATGACAAAAACATATTTCTGCAAACTATGTGATTTCAAAACCACTGTCCAATCTGAACTGACAGAACATAATGCCAAAGATCACACTGCAAACCAAAATAAATCCCTTAACAAATAATTTCTAAAAAATAGACGGCTTGTCAAATAATAACAGTAACAAGACTCCTCCAAAAATCACAAATGCCCCCATAAAGTAAATCACCACATGAATATTACCTATTTTCTTTGAAAAGTAATTTCCAACAAATACGATGACAACTCCTGTGCTAACGATAATTGCACCTATTATGAGATTTGTATAATCCAATGACCAAATGTGTTTTAACACATATCTAAAAGATACTTTAAATCTAATTTGTTCTTATGACTAACTGATGAAACTTCTTTCATTTTTTATTTTGTTTTTGGTATTTTCAATTGGAATTGTGTCTTATGCTGAGGCACAAACAATTGCTTATTTTCCTCCTCCCTTAAAGCAGATAAAAGCAGGACAAGATCCTGCAAATGTTACCTGTACTGAAGGAAAGGAATTAGTGTTGAAACAAACAACTGGAATGCCTGCATGCGTCAATTTCTCATCTGTTGAAAAATTAATTCAGCGTGGATGGGCTATCCATGTGTTGCCTGACTATTCGTTAGGGAATAACAATTCTAAAATTTTCAAGACAGGAAAATTTGAAACAATCTCCGAAAATGTGAACTATTTTCAATCTACAAATGGCTATCTTGCCAAACCTTCATCTGATGGGGATTTCCCAGGCGTAATTATGATTCATGAGTGGTGGGGATTGAATCAAAACATCAAAGATATGGCAGACAAACTTGCATCTCATGGTTATGTTGTTTTAGCAGTTGATCTTTACAATGGCAAAGTTGGGACCACTTCTGAGGAAGCAAGACGCCTAGTTTCATCCTTTGACAAACAGCAAGGCATTCAAAACATGAATGCCGCAGTTTCTTATGTTGAAGAAAATTTTTCTATAAACCGAATTGGTTCTATTGGATGGTGCTTTGGTGGTGGCCAATCCCTTATTCTTGCATTAAACAATAATTCCATGGATGCAACTGTGATTTACTATGGTTCTGTAACATCTGATGTTGAATCCCTTTCTGTCATATCTTGGCCCGTTTTAGGAATATTTGCAGAACTTGATAGGGGAATTACACCAGATAATGTTAATGAATTCAAATCAACACTAGATGAATTATCCATCCAAAACGAAATTCATATCTATCCTGGAGTTGACCATGCATTTGCAAACCCTTCAGGTGAAAGATTTGCACCCGATGCATCACAGGATGCATGGCAAAAGACCTTGCGTTTTCTAAAAGAAAATTTATAGTCTAAAACGTCTTTGTTTTTCTCAAAAAAATTGTTACAGATGCCATGTAACATACAGTTGCAATGCCTTCTGAAATTAACGAAGCAGCAAAAGCCTCTATGTTGATTTCAAGAAAATAGTATAGGGTGGGCCATCTTATGCCTAGGTATACGATTTCTCCAATCCCAAATGAAGAAATTAAACTGAGGATCTCTTTTTTAATCAAACCTTTTTTCATTTGGCTGTAACGCCTTCTATTGTCCATGTAAAAAAGAAATGAAAAAATTCCAAAGTAAATGGTGTATCCAATCACAATTGTTATTGTTGTGACTATGTGGCTTTCATATTCTGAAAGTAATTGAGCTGTTATTGCAGAAAGTGAAGATGAGACAATAAAACAGATTAGAAAATTTCGATTAATCTGAAATAACTGTTGATTTAGTTTCACGATTTTGATATCTCAATTGTGATTATTAATATTGACAAGTTACAAAGATATTTGAATCTGAAATTGTTTTTTTAATCATGAATCGATGTCAATGGGCAAAAGATGAACCAAACATTTCATATCATGATGATGAATGGGGCAGACCTGTCCATGATGATCAGAAATTATTTGAATTTTTGATTCTTGAAGGCGCACAAGCTGGACTTTCTTGGGTTACAATTCTAAACCGAAGGGAGGGATACAGAAAGGCTTTTTCAAACTTTGATCCAAAAAAAGTTGCAAGATTTGATGAGAAAAAACTCTCAAAACTGCTTTTAGATGACTCGATAATTCGAAACAGACTAAAAATAACATCTGCAGTAAACAACGCCAAACAATTTCTTAAGGTTCAAAAGGAATTTGGCTCTTTTGACAAATACTTGTGGGGGTTTGTAAATTACAGGCCCATCAAAAATAAATTCAGAAAACTATCTGAAATTCCTGCATCTACTCCCCTTTCTGAAAAACTAAGCAAGGATCTAAAAAAACGAGGTTTTACTTTTGTTGGACCCACAATATGTTATGCCCTAATGCAGGCAGTAGGCATGATCAATGATCATACTGTGGGATGTTTTAGATATAAAAAATAAAAAATTGATGCTATAGTGACTTCATTTTTTCTATTGCATCTGAATACATGTTGATTGGAACAATTTTCACAGTACTTACAGATGAAATTCCGACTTCTATGCAGAGTTTTTCAATATCGTGTGAATTATCTGCATCTAAGATGATGATCCATTCATGCTCCAGCACAGACATGTAGAATCCTAGAATCTTTGATACTTTGAAACTTTCTAGATTAGCTTCGATTTTGTCTTGAATTTGCATGAACATTTCTCTGCTCTCTTTATTGTTCATTGGACATGATTCTGGACTATGTATTGCAAATACTCCAAAAAGCATGAGAAAAATAATTTTTTCTTATATTTAACTTTGAGTTACTTTTTAAATTCTGATAATTTGTTATATCGTACCTTTCTTTCATTTATTAAAATGAACGACAAACTTTCATCTTTTTCAAAGACTGCAGGCCCTGGTGTGCTTTTTGCAAGTACTGCAATAGGCGTGTCTCATTTAGTTCAATCTACAAGAGCAGGTGCTGATTATGGGTTGCTATTGATTGGATTTGTAATTTTGGTAATGGCTATGAAATACCCTTTTTTTGAATATGGATCAAGATATGCAAATGTAACTCAAACCAGCATCATAGATGGATATAAAAAATTAGGAATGCCTGCCTTGTGGCTGTATTTTCTTTTAACAATTGCTTCTATGTTTTTTGTTACCGGTGCTGTTGGGTTTGTTACGGCGGGGTTTTTTGAGAATCTGTTTGGAATTAATTTTCTTGGAGAGTGGACAATCATAATTTTATTTGCAATATGTGTGTCTGTTTTGGCAATTGGAAAATACAATGCACTTGATGGCTTGATAAAGATTGTAGCAATTACATTGCTTGTCTCCACAATTTCTGCATTTTTAATAACTTTGTGGGTTGGTCCGATTGAGCCTGTATCTGGATTTATCCCTCAGGATCTGTGGACTGTATCGGGAATCTTTTTCTTACTGGCTTTGATGGGGTGGATGCCAACTGCAGTTGATCTTTCAAGCTGGAATAGCTTGTGGACTCTGGAGCGAATGAAGCAGACAAATTACAGACCAAAACTTAAAGAAACTTTGTTTGAATTTCGATTAGCATATGTTGTTACTGGTATTCTTGCTGTGATGTTTGTGACTCTTGGTGCTTTCATTTTTTATGGTTCTGGAGAGGAATTGCCTAACAACAATGCGCTTTTTGCACAGAAAATTGTTACATTATACACTCAAACAATAGGTGATTGGAGCTATGTAATCATTTCAGCTTCTGCATTTACTGTGATGTTTGGAACAATCCTTGCAATCTTTGATGGTTATTCAAGATCATTACAAAGAACTATCGAATTGATTTTTACCTCAAAAGAACAACTAATCAGAACAAAAATTAGGGCATTTTACATTTTATTTCTGTTAATGCTTTCTATTGGTTCTTTGTTTGTAGTTTTGCAGTTTAATGACAATTTGAAACAACTGGTTGATTTTGCTACTGTTTTATCCTTTGTGATTGCACCTATAATTGCAATTTTTAATTACAAGTTAGTAACTGGACAATCTTTGGACAAAGAACACCAGCCATCATTTTGGCTAAAAGTTTTAAGCATTGGTGGTATTGTATTTCTGTCTGGATTTGCATTGTTTTTCATTGCGATACGATTTTTCTCTGTTTTTGTATGATTGAAAATTTAGCTGAAACTAACGAAAGTATTTTTAATTATGATGAGAACAACTGACTAATGAAAATTTCAAAAAACATGGAAAAAGCATTAAACGACCAGATTGCACTTGAAGCAAATGCATCTAATACTTACTTAGCAATGGCTTCTTGGTGTGAAGTTACAGGCTATGATGGAGGAGCAAGTTTCTTTTATGCACAATCTGATGAGGAAAGAACTCACATGTTGAAGGTAGTTCACTATCTAAACGACTTGGGAATTCCTGCAACAATACCTGCAATAAAGGCCCCTTCTGGAAACTACAAGTCCCTTGAGACTACTCTTAAGACGTCCCTAAAAAATGAGCAGGTAGTAACTGCTGCAATTCACAAAATGGTTGAAATTGCGCAAAAAGACAAGGATCATTCTACATATGCATTTCTAGAATGGTTTGTCAACGAACAAGTTCAAGAAGAAACAAAGTTTGAGACTTTGTTACAAAAATTCGAATTGATTGGAAGAGATAAACTTGCAATCAATGAAATTGACAAAATTCTGGCAGCAGAGGCAACCGCACCAGCTGACGCTCCAGCATAGATTCTTTTTTCTAAAATCATTAATATTCGATATTTTGGTGATAATCCATGACAGTTATCGTCCAAAAGATGCCTGGAGGGATTACTCAGTTATTTAACACTGAGACTGGTAGGGTGTCATACAAATGCAAGGCAGAGTCTGGTTTTATGTTAATTGAGGCATTTGGTGGGATTGTTAAATTTAATCAGAAAGGAGCCATGGCAACTGTTACTGGTCATGTCCTCGATCTTGATTCGTGTGATGTTCTAAAGGAGGGTGATTCTGCATACAAGGAAGCGTTATATCAAATCATTCAAGACCATAAAGACTTTGCAAAATCAAAAGAAGAAATGTATCAAAAGACGATAATTGATCTTGAAAATAAATTGTCTTCGTTAAACTAGGAGATATTGATTAACAAAATTGACGTTTGAGGCAATTCTCTACATTGGGGTTCTGATTTTATCTGCAAAGTTATTTGGTGAATTACTTCATAGAATAAAACAACCCACAATTCTTGGAAATGTTATTGCAGGAATAATTGTTGGACCTGCACTTTTTGCATTAGTTGAGCCGATTGATGAAATTGAGTTGTTTATATCCATTGGTGTCTTCTTTTTGTTTTTCTTAATTGGATTAGAAGAAATCGATGTTCCTGGTCTTTTTAGAGTTTTGAGAAAAAGAATTTTTGCAGGAGCTGCTGTTGCGTTTTTAGTTCCGTTTAGTGCTGCATCTGCATTAGGTATTGCAACTGACATGGAGTTTGTAAATGCATTTGCAATTGCATCTGTGATAGGTGCTTCGAGTCTTGGCGTTACTGCAAAAATCTTAACTGATCTTGGAAAACTCCGTTCTACTCTGGGCCTGGAAATATTTACTATGACTGCTATTGTGGAGTTTATCGCAATTATTTTTGTCAGTGTTATGATTCAAATTAATTCTGCTGGAGACGTTACTGAAATTACCGACATTGCATGGCTGTTTATAAAAATGATAATCTTCTTTGGTGTTGCTGGTGCATTCTCTGTCTTTGTTTTACCTCGCATTATGCGTGGAATAAAGAAACATCTCAAAGCAAAGGAGATCTATTTTGCCGCAGTAGTTGGTTTTATCCTTCTTGTTGCCTATTTTGCAGAAATAAGTGGAATTCATGGTGCAATTGGTGCATTACTTCTTGGCGTTGCTGTGTCTAGAATGCCACGAGAAGAATACTTTGAGATTTCAAAAAGTCTTCATGCTGTAGGTTATGGAATTTTTATTCCGATATTTTTTGCAGGAATAGGATTACACTTTCTTCCAAACTTCTGGAATCTGCCCCTTTGGATTATTGTGGGATTCTTGGCAGTTATTGTGGGTGTCAAATTCTTTGGTTCGTACATAGCTGCCAAATTTGCACGTATGAGACCTACAAATGCAGTAGCATATGGTGTAATGTCAAAAGGCGCAGTTGATCTGGCACTTATGTTGTCATTGCTTAGTTCTAATTTACTTGAAGAAGATCTCTTTTCCTTATTGGTATTTGGAACCTTGATGATGATGGTTTTATCTAGTGTGTTATTGCAAAAGAGTCTCAAAAAAATTGTTCAAATCAAAATTGGCTCTTCCGAAATTGGTATGATGCCCTTGTATTTTAGAAAAGCTGTTTCTAATCTAAAAGTTGAGGATGTTATGAGCGAAAAGTTTACTCGAGTACCTCACACCCTAACGGTTTCTGAATACCTACAAGAATATCCTGATGCAGACAAAACATCCTATCTTGTATTTGATGATGCTGAAAATCTTTTGGGAGCTGTTTCTCCAAAGGAGATAAAAAAAGTCACCAAAGATATGCGCTCAATGGTACAAATTGGCAAAATAGTATACCCTAACATTGCTCATGTGACACTAGATGAATATCTGTTCTCAGCAGTCCAAAAATTAAATTCACAACACTTCCATTTGATGCCCGTACTGTCTCTTGATTACCAACATGTTGTGGGAATTGTAAATGACCAAATGATTATGGATTTGCTTGTTCAAGAAGAACAAAAATAACTATTCCAATTTCTCACATTTACAGCCTTTGACCATGCATTTGCCGTTGCCCTCGTAATGCCTGTAATCATCGTGATAACACCCAATTTTTGAGTTGTTGCAGTGCATGTCCTTCCTTTGTTTTCAGTCAATTATAATTATACATTAATTGTATTGAATGTGTTGGCTGGAATCAAAAGCGTTGGCAGATTTTTCTTGTTTATTGTAGGTGGGTTAGTTGCAATAATTGTTGGCTCTTTTATGATTCGAGGAACCATGCATTTATGGGACAAGCCTGATTCTGATAAAAAATCAGATGAAAATGACTAAAAGGAATGCTGGGAAAATCTAAGTACAATGTTGCAGGACTCTTCTATCCAGAAATCCCTAGATCAATACATCAAAAGACGAATACAGGAAATTCCTTCTGAAATAAAACAAACATTTCCAAATGTAAAGAAGATCTGGAAATGCGACAATGAGTTGGATTTTCTTTATGGGTATTATGTCGGAAAAATAGAGGAAGGATCACTTCGTTATCTGTTAAAAGCAACGCGTGCTTCTGCAGGGGGTTTTATAGATACTTTTGAGATAAGAGGAATAATTGAGATGCAAAAGGAAGAACTTCAGCAAGCAATCAAAGAAGGGCTTTTAGTGAAGTAGAAATACTACGTCGGTTGTATCAAAACATGGTAGGGCCTAAAGATGGCGGATTTGGTTTTGATCAATCAAAAAAATACACCAATGTTGACAATCTGGATGAGATATGCGTCCAATGTCAGGCAGGCCAACATAAAAAATGTCTTGCAAAATCAAAACAACAACCCAACTGTGAATGTGAACACTGCATTGTCTATGGCTAAGTTCTTTTTTTGATGTAAATTTTTTAATAATGTTAACTAGCGACTTAACCCAATGTCAACTCAATTTGAATTCAATTGCACATATTGTGGGAAAGAGTTTGGTGATGATGTTATTGAATTGGCAAAGCATATTGGTAAAGAACACGATCCTGTGAGATCAAAAAACTAATCAATTAGATTCAATAATACGTTTATTGCAGAATATTCATGACCAAGGCTCAAAAGATTGCCGCATGGATTGGAATTATTGGAGGTGGCATTGGGTTTTTCTTCTTCTCTCAATTTGCTGCTGAAGCCATGAGATAATTTGAAAATTAATTATAGTATTATTTTCTGATTTGAATTATGGGTTTGATTTCTGAACAAATAAAAAATTTTTTGAATGTTCAAAAACTAGGCTTTGTGGCATCTGTTTCAGATGGTAATTCTCCAAACATCTCTCCTAAAGGGACCATAATTGGGTGGGATTCAGACACACTTGCATTTGCAGATATTCGCTCACCGGACACAATGAGGAATCTAGAAAAAAATCCTCTTGTTGAAATCAATGTAATTGATCCTCTCTCACGTAAAGGATTTTTATTCAAGGGTAAGTCACGAATAATAAAAAATGGAAAAATATTTGATGATGTTTTGACTCATTATAGAAAAGCAGGAATCCAGAGTCCCATAAACGCTATTGTGTTGGTTAATGTCACAGATGTCCAAGACGTAATTTCTCCGTTATATGATTTGGGTGCAACAGAAGATGAAATTAAATCAAAATGGAAAAAATATTTTGCAGAATTATGATTTGTCTAATGTACCTGTTTTTTTCTTGAGTTTTTCAAACTCTTCTTTGGTTTTTTCATGTTCTTCTCTTTCTTTTTCTAATAATTGCTGAACTGTTTCAAGCTCTTTTTCTTTCATGCTTAGTTTTGACTTTAGTGATCCCACCACTGCACTTGCCGCTTCTATGATCCCACTGTTTCCTTTTTGGCTGTTTGTCTGGCTTGCGATAAATTCTTGTTCTTTTATAGACAATGGTGTGGTAGTATCTGTCATCGGGTTTTCTGATGTGGTTGTGAATTCCTGTCTTGCATTGTATAGTCTGGCATTTACTTCTTCAAGTTCTTGTTGTGCTTGGATTTGCTGTGCACGTATTTTGTGTAATGATTCTTGCTCTGCTGAAACTTGAGATTTAATTTCATCATATTCTTTTGTAATTTTTTCTACTTCTTGTTTGATTTTTGCAAGATTTGATTCTGCTTTTCCCAGCTCATCTATTGATTTTTTGTTATTGTTTAATTTTTCATCTGCACTTTCAATTTTTGTTTTAAGTTCTTTGTATTCTCGCTGAACTGTGTCTAACTCTATCTTTTTTTGGTTTGTTTCTTTTTTTACCTCCATTAGGTTGCTTACTGCTTGCTCGTACTCTTCTTTGACGTTCTGCAGTTTTTGATTAATATCTTCAATTTCTTCTTGTTTTGCTCTAAATTGTGTTTGAAGACTTTCTACTTCTTTTTCAAGCTCTTCTTTTAGAACAAATTCTTCACTGTTTTCAGAGATTACCTCTTCTTTGTTCTCTTTTTTCTTTCCAAAAAGACCCATTGTTTTATTCCCTTTTGCCCCAAAAGATGAACGTTTCTTTATACTTTCTTTGGCCTGTTTTTGATGAATTTGATGTAGAATCCAATTGCGCCTATTATGATACCTCCAATTAGTGCCATTGTTCCAAGTTCTGAACTAGTTGGATTGATGTTTGGTGCCAAAAATAACAACAATGCGCCTAGAATAATTAGCGCAAATCCTCCGCTGTTCTTTGATCTGTTGTGTTCGCTGTGAGCCATTTTAGATATATTCTGCAAGAGTTTTTGCAACTTGTTTTCTGCCAATATCTGAAATGAACGGTCCTATCTTTGGACCTCGTGATGTTCCTAGAATTATTTGGTATAATATCTTGAAGAAATCTTTTGGTTGAACATCATTTGATTTTGCAATTTGGTAAATCGTGTTTTGAATGTCTTCTGGCTCGTTATCTGCCCCAAGTGTTTCTGAAAGTATTTTCAGTGCTTTTTTGGCATTGTCATCTAATTCAATTTCTGCTTTCTCTTGCTGGTCAAACTCGTCTGCAAAGTTTCCTGCAAGTTCGATGAGTTTCTCTACCTTTGGTTCTGGGTTTTTAATTACTCCGTAATCAATTAGCTTTTTCATTACTCTTTCTTTTCTGTCTTCTTTGAAGATCTTTGCAAGTTCTACTAAGAGCCTATAGTTGACATGGGTGCTGGCCTGTTTTGGGATATCTAATAGATTGACATATTCATACAGTCCTTTTGATTTTGTTAATTTTGCTTGGTTGTCTACCTTTAATTTTCCAAAGAATATATCTTCCAATTCATTATATTCGTTCATTAATGATGGAATATCTTCAAATCCAAGCTCTCTTGCACCCGTAATTCTTTTGTAAAGTAATAGTAAGATTGATTTTGGGTCTCCGAACTCTAGCCATTTTTGTGCAGTTAGTACGTTTCCCAGTGATTTTGAAATCTTCTTTCCGCCTTTGTCTAAAAACATCTCATATTTTACGTGGTGTGGATGTGGATAGTTTAAAATTTCATCTGCTACCCAGTCATTTACTTTTACTGAATCCATTATGTCTTTTCCATAAGCTTCAAATCTTATGTCAAATGCTGCCCATCTTGCCGCAAATTCAACTTTCCATGCTAATTTTCCTAAATCTTTTCCAATGTCTGCTTCTCCATCATGGCCACACCCTTTGATCATTTTTCCTCCAATTTCTGCATCATGACACTTGTATCTGACCTTTTTTTCGTTCTCAAGATACTCAAATGATTCTGCAGTGTATAATTTGCTGCAGTTTGCACATACTGGAAAATATGGCAGAAATTTTTGATATTTTTCTTGTCCTACCAATTCTGAAATCTTATCTCCGATCTTTGTACTGTTTTGTAAAATTGTGTGAATTTGATCCTTTAGGAGTCCTTTTTTGTATGTGTCTATTGCTCTTCTAAATTCGTATTTTATCCCTGTTCTGTCAAGCCCATCCAAAAGAATGCTGCTCATATGCATTCCGTATGAATCATGACAACCAAATGGATCTGGGATTAATGATACTGGCTTTGCAAGATGTTCCTCTAATGACTCTGGAAATCCCTCGGGAATTTTTCTTAATCCGTCAAGGTCATCAGAATATGCAATTAACTCTGATTTGTATCCTAAATTTTCTAATGCAAGTTTAACCCCGTATGCTCTGACTGCATCGCCTAAACTTCCTATATGTGGAACCCCTGATGCTCCTAATCCACTTTCTACTCTAAGCAAATCTAATTTTCTTCCAAGTGATTTTTCACGTTCTAGTAATTCAAATGCTAACTTGTCTATCCATGTACCTTTACCGATTACTTCCTGTTGTTCCATTTTCTTTACAATGATTTTGCCATGTATGGCCCATATAACGAATACCCTAATTTTTGATAATACTCTCTTGTTCCTACTGCACTAATTACGAGAAGCTTTTTTGCGTCAAACTCCTTTTTTGAAATATTTTCAGCTTCTTTCATTAGGTGTTTACCAAGTCCTGAATGTTGTATTTCATTTTCTTCTTTTTGTCCAATCTTTAGGGATTTTCCATAAACATGAATTTCACGAACAATGCAATTGTTTTTCACTTCGTCCCTGTGTGCTATGCTGCTGGGTTTTCTTAATCTCAAAAATCCATAGATTGACTCATTTTCATCTTCAAATGACAGGAATACTTCTTTCCCTCCTGATGATTCGTAATCAATTCTGTTTAGTTTAAGATTTGATTCTTGAGATTTTTTATTTGATAATCCTGCTTCTCTACATCTAATACATCTGCATGACAAGCCTTGTTTTTTGAGGTTTTCATGAACAATTTGCCTTAAATTCCCTGATTTTGGGCCTGCAATGATTTCATTTGGGGATATCTCCCTTTGCACTCTCATAATACGTACCCACTTTGGAACGTTTTTCTTTACTTCGGTTAGAACTCTAATCATTTCATCATTTGAGTATGGAGTGTATTCTCCTTTTTTGTATTCATCATACATTGGAGTGTTTTCAATTACTAATGATGGATATATTTTCAGCATATCTGGTTTCAGATTTGAATCTGTGAATAATTTCTTGAAATCAGAAATGTCTTCTTCTGGTGTCACTGTTGGCAATCCTGGCATCATGTGTGCAACAATTTTGTATCCAGCGTCTTTTGCAATTTGAAATGATTCTGTTACGTCATTGTAGTTGTGACCTCTGTTTACAATGTCATAAACTCTTTCTTGTAGTGATTGCACTCCTATTTCTATTCTTGTAATGCCATAATTCAACATATCATCAACATGCTTTTGTTTACAATAGTCTGGTTTTGTTTCTATAGTGAATCCTACGTTTCGAATTTTTGCATGTTCGTTATTTGATTTTGCTTCTTCTAGCGACTTTGAATCAACTCCATTTAATGCGTCATAACATGATTTGATAAAATTTTCTTGATAATCTTTTGGCATGAAAAGAAATGTCCCTCCAACAATCACAATTTCCATTTTAGATGGATCATGTCCAAACGCAATTAGTTTTTCAATTTTGGATGTGATTTGTAATTTAGGATCGTAGTTGTTTTCAATAGCGTTAATTGTAGATGGTTCGTTTCCAGTATAGCTGTTTGGTGAGTTAAACTCTATCCCTCCTGGGCAATATGTGCATCTGCCATGTGGACATGCAAATGGTTTTGGCATCAATGCTACCACTGAAACTCCTGATGCTGTTTTCATTGGTTTTTTCAAGAGCACTTTTCTCAATTTCATAAAGTCTTTTTCATTCACAACTGAAAGAATTTCATGATTTCTTGGAATTCTCTCAAGTGAATATTTTGCACATATTTTTTTTATTTCTTCTTTGACTTGTTTTTTTGTTGGATCATTTATTGTAAGTAAATTCTGTGTAATTTCCGTGCATGCTTTTGATAATACAGAATCTAGTTTACTCATGCAAATTCATACTGATTTAGACATAAATTCGTTAAATATTTGGCTGATTTGATGCCTATCTACGTCTGCTTGTCTTTCTCTTTGTAGTCTTTTTCTTAGCAGCTGTCTTTCTCTTTGTAGTCTTTTTCTTAGCAGCTGTCTTTCTCTTTGTAGTCTTTTTCTTAGCAGCTGTCTTTCTCTTTGTAGTCTTTTTCTTAGCAGCTGTCTTTCTCTTTGTAGTCTTTTTCTTAGCAGCTGTCTTTCTCTTTGTAGTCTTTTTCTTAGCAGCTGTCTTTCTCTTTGGTTTTGATTCTATCTCCACTTTGAGATTTTTTAATTCTGAAATCTCATTTTGAATCCTCTTTATTTCTTCTAAAATCTCTGGTGTTACTGCAGACTGGGTTTGAGACATCTCTTGTCAGTTTGGGACTTTCTGTATAATTTAAGACTTTTTGGATTTTGTTCTTGCTATGGATTACTTACTTGGGGCTGACCACTCTGACTTTTTTGTTCTTTTTTGTATTCCATCTTTAACCAAATTGGAGTGATGATTGTAGTCACTGCAACCATTATGACAATTGTAGAATACACATCTGATGTCAATGCTCCTGATGATACTCCAACTCCTGCAACAATGAGTCCTACTTCCCCTCTTGAAATCATTCCTATTCCTACTCTCATTCCTTGAGCTTTGTCTTTCAGGAACATCATTGCAGGTAGACCGCAACCAAATAGTTTTGTTACAATTGCAATTGCAATTATGATTCCGCTTAGCATGAGTATTTCCAAATTCACTTGTCTAAAGTCAACTTGTGCGCCGATGATTGCAAAGAATAACGGTGCAAAAATCAACCCTATTTTTCCAATGTAGTTTTCGACTTTTTCAAATACTTTGGTGGTTGATAAGGCCATGCCTACTGCAAATGCTCCTACGATAGGTGATAATCCAATTGATCCTGCTAATGCAGCTGCTCCAAAAAAGCACGCAGTAGCAATTCCTTCTACACTGCCTTTTGCCTTCCACAATCTAGGTGTGATTATTTTTGGAATTACAAGCACTGATACTATGAGCATAATTGCAAAGAATCCTAACACTTGAAGGATTGTGATTGTAACTTCCATTATGTCTATGTTGTCTACTCCTCCTTCTCCTCCTGCAATTGACGATACAACAGATAATATGGCAATTGCTAAAATGTCATCTACTACTGCAGCTCCTATGATGAGACGAGCTTCTGGGGTTTTTAATTTTCCAAATTCACTTAATACTTGAATTGAAATTGCAATACTTGTCGCAGTAAGTGCAGTTGCAATTAACATTGATTGTAATGCATCAAATCCAAATACTTGAAAAACTACCAAACCTGCAAAAAATGGAACTACAACACCCAACGTCCCAACTGTAAATGATGATTTTCCTCCTTTGAGGAATTCTTTTGGCGTCATCTCCAATCCTGCCATGAATAAAATTACGATTGCACCGATTTCTCCTAATACTCTTATCTCGTCGTTGATGTGAAGTAATGGCAATCCATCTGCATCAAGAATGTATGCTCCTAGTGCAAATGGCCCTATGATCATTCCTGCAATTAATTCTCCTAATACGATTGGAAGCTTGAGTCTTAGAAATAATTCTGCCATTAATTTTGCAGCAAATAACAGGATTCCTACACCTATGATCGTTTCAATGAAATGTGCCTCAGCTGCCAATTTTTTCCCTATTTGCTTTTAGAAATCGGCAATATAAGGCGATATTTAGTTGAAAATTATTTCGTATTTGTTAAATTATGTGATTTTTGTAGAGTTTACAAAAACTCCTTTCTTTGATGTGATCTGTCCTATCTCTTGACTTGAAATCTTATGTTTTTTGAAAATTGATTTTATTTTTGATGCTTGATCTTTTGGTGACACTACACAAAACCCTACGCCCATGTTAAACGTCTTGTACATTTCTTCGGGTTTTACTCCTTGTTCTTCTATCAGTCCCATTATTGGAGGTAATTTTGGCAGAGAATCGATATCATAGCCTGTTTTTTTGAGCCTCATCATCTTTGTAAATGAGCCTCCTGTGATGTGAGCCAGGCCATTTACTTTGCATTTTTGAATGATTTCTAGTACTGGTTTTACATAAATCTCAGTTGGTCTTAACAATGCATCTCCTATGTTTCCTATTCCTTTGACTTTGTCTTTTACTGAATATTTTGATAGTATTGCTTTTCTTGCTAAAGAATACCCGTTTGAATGAATCCCTGTGCTGTTTGCCCCAATTATGATGTCTCCTGGTTTTATTTTGTTTCCCAACACCATGTCTTTTTTTGATACTAATCCTACTACCATTCCTGCTAAGTCAAATGCAAATCCTTTACCTTCTATCACATCTGGCATTATTGCTGTTTCTCCTCCGACAATTGGCATTGCAGATTTTTTTGCGCCTTTTACCAGTCCTTCGACTATTTTTTTGAAAATTGTTTGATCGTTTCTATTTGCTGCAATATAATCGACAAATGATATTGGTGTTGCTCCAATACAGATAATGTCATTAACATTCATTGCAACGCAATCAATCCCTATTGTGTTGTATTTTTTCATCATGTTTGCAATTACTACTTTTGTTCCCACTCCGTCTGTATGTGTTGCCAAAAGTTTTCCACCAGGAATTTCCACAATCCCTGCATAATGTCCAAACCCATGTGTTATCTTTGCCATCTTTTGGAGTTTGTGTGTTGATGCAATCATTTTTCCAATTGCAACTTGGCTCTTTTTGATTTTAGAAATATCCACTCCTGCTTTTTTGTAGGTTAGGGCCATGATTTGATGCGGATTTGTTTTGAATAAAAGAATTTGCTTGTGGTTTCGATCACATGTACATTCCAGCTATCTCTTCTCTATGTTCTACATATTTTTGAGATAACTCGCTAAATTCTGAATGAAGCCTGTCTTTTTCTTCCTTCAATTCTGTTGTGTCTATGTTCATGTAGTAGAAGCGATTTAATGCTTCAATCAGTGTGGCAGCTGCCGTTGGATCTGGTGCTATCTTGTCTGCCTTGGCAAGCAAGGTCAGCCCTTGAATTTCTCTGACTAGGCATTCATTCAAAATGCCTCCTGGAAGACCTGTGATGAATCCTTGTGGGATCATGCTGATGTCTCTGTCTGCCATTGTTCGTACCAAATCTTCTTCTGCTGCGCAATATGCTTTGTTGTCGTGTTCATTACTTGCAACTCCATCTAAAATGACAATCTCTTTTGAGCCCTTTGATGCTGCCCAATCTAAAATAGTACCTACCAGAGAATACAGTCCTTCCATTCTTAATGTGATTTCACAAATTATTGCACACACCGTTCCTTTTTCATCCGAATAAAATCTGAAGGGGTGACGCAGTCTACCTTTCATGAAAACTGTAGATGGTGGGAGGTATTTTGATCTCATGACTCCTATCTCTTTCATATCTAATTGCTCAATTATGTGGTTAATCGCAATTGGACCTACAAGCCCTGCGCCAACAAATCCTGCAAATATTATTGGATTTTTGAATTCTGATTTTTTAAACTCATACACTTCTGCCTCTGGAAATCCCTCTGCCATCTCTTACGTCGACCCCTTCTGTCTAATTACTCTACTAGCTAAGTATTTTGTTACTAAAGTGTTAGACGTTTTTCTGTTTAGTTGCCTTTTTGCATGAATAAGCTTAACATGAGTCTTCCTTTGTCTGTTATCGAATAGATCATGTTTGATCCTACTGCTTCTTTTTTGACAAAATTATAGTCAACACATAGGTGCAAATAATTCAGAAATGACTTTTTCATCCTGATCTTTGATTTTGAATACAAATCCGAAAACGTCATCGAATTGCCTCTAAGTTGATACAGTAATTTCAGAAGAGACAGTGTGCTGTAATCTCTTGTTCTTGCTTTTACTGCATCTAGTACTTGCTCGTCTCTTTTTATGATAAAATCTTCGAATTGATCTGCTACCTCTACAGGTACGTATGTTAGTCTTGCTCGCATCATACCGTATGGTACGGTACATTACCTTATTAATCTTAAACCCAAGCTTTGTTGATCTATCTAGCTGGTTTTTTTACACTCTTTTTCGTGCCTGCAGATTCAATTTGCTTGTTATATTTGTGAATTTAGAGTAAATCACCCACTTTAAACAGGTCCGTTTTGATGTTTTCTCATGGAACTGGAATTGATGGTAAATGTGGGATTAACCATGGTTGGACTTGTTATGCTCTGTTATGGGGGAAACTGGCTTGTAAACGGCGGTGTTGCAATTGCTAAGAAATTAAGAATCAGTAATATTGTAATTGGAATGACTGTTGTTGCATATGGTACATCAACCCCAGAACTTGCAGCAAGCATAGCTGCGACTGGCGAACACAGTGATATTATTTTGGGAAATATTATTGGAAGTAATATTGCAAACATTGGAATGGTAATCGGAATAGCTGCTATGTTGACTCCTCTTGTTGTTAAAAAGACAACCCTGAAAAAAGACATGCCAATAATGCTTGGTTTTTCATTACTTTTGATTGCATTATCTGTTGATGGTTCTATTTCTCAATATGATGGCTTGCTGTTAGTTGGGTTGCTAATTGCTTTTACAATTTACACATATCGTGATGCAAAATCACAACGTGAAGAGAATAATGAAGAGGCGCCTCCAGAAAAAGGAAATGTTTTCTTGCGTTCATTTGGTTTGATGGGTGTTGGAATCCTGCTTCTTTATTTTGGCGCAGAATTTACTGTAGATAATGCAGTAATAGTGGCTCAAACATTTGGAATTTCTGAACGTATAATTGGATTAACTGTTATTGCAATAGGAACTTCATTACCTGAGCTAATTACATCTGTAATTGCTATCAGAAAAGGCCATGCTGATATTGGAATTGGAAATATCATTGGAAGCAACATCTATAATATTTTGATGATTATGGGTGTGGCATCAGCATTGTATGGCGTTGCTGTTTCGGATCAAGTCTTTGTTGATTATGCCATTATGATTGCATTTAGTTTTGCATTGTTATTTGCAATGATGAAGGGAATAATCTCTAGGAATGTTGGGATTGCTTTGGCAATTGGATATGTGATTTATCTCATATTTGGTTTTTCGCTAAATTAATGACGATATTCATCAAAACCAGTATGGAATTTAACGTTTTAAATTGGAATTACCTTGATTCCTTCTACTTTGATAGATGGTGTAATAGATGGCAATGATGCCCACTGGATGACATTTTTTTGATTATTTCCAACTGATGAAATATTTTGTAATAATGTTGGCAGATTGTGTACTATTCTTGCTGATCTTCCTGGATTGACCTTGCCGTTTTCAATTATCTGTATTCCACTTCTTGCAGTACATGAAAAATCCCCTTTGATTGGATTCACTGCATATGTATACCATAATCTTCCTACAAGTAAACCGTGCTTTGTATCCTTGATCATTTCTTCTTGTGATGTATCTCCTTTTTTTACTCTGAGATTATGGGGTGCTGATATGGGGATAGGTTCAGAACTTCGGCCCATTGGCGAACCTGGTCTTGATGCATTGCCCGTAGACTGTGTGTTTTCTTTAAAACTATCAAAAAGATTTGAAAATGTATTTTTAAAAATTCCTTTTTCTATGAAACTGTTGCTGTTAGTTTCTACGCCTTCATCATCAAATGATTTTGTTCCAATTCCTTGCATTGCATGTGGGTCATCAATTAGACTAAATTCATCTACTGCAATTTTTTGATTAATGTTGTTTGAAAAACAACTCTTCTTTTCTGAAAATGTTTTGAAATTAAAATTTGCTGCAAACACAAACGCCAACAATTCCCCAACTGAATATGGCTCAAAAATTACCGTATATGTGTCGTTTTCGCATTTTTTTGGATTAATTGATTCTATGCACATCTTTCTTGCATCTTGGCCTATTTTTTCAGGACTGAATTGATCTAGTGTTCTACAACATTCTTGGCCTAGTCCAGATACTGGCATTTCGCCCTTGTCTGTCTCTGCATTAATGATACCTGAAATGTATGTGGCTTTGTCATTTAGATTCAGATCATTTGAATTTGACAATTCAAAATTTTCAGATACGATGTTTAGTGATCCTGAAATCGTAGAAATTTTCTTGTCTTGTGCAGAATTTATCATAACTTGTGCGATATCTGCTGCTTTTGTGCCTGAAATATTGTATAACTTGTTATCAAAAGTATTTGGAATTTTTTTGTGGTTTGATTTGTAGGGAAGTGATTTCCAAAATTTTAGCGGTTTTAGATGTGTGGTTGTTTGTAATGCTTTTTCTATCATATCTTCTATGCTTTCTTGTTCGTTTGTTTGAAACGACACACATTTTTTGTGATGGATTAGCCGTATTCCAAAACTCTCATCAAAATTTTGTTTGATTTCTGCAATTTCTGAGTCTGTGATTCTAATTGTTGTGATTTGTTTTTTTACAAACACTGATTCGCATTCATCAATTTCAAATTTTTTACAATAGTTTGATGCCTTCTCAAAGGCAGACATTTACTTTCTCCGTGGATTTGTATATTGGAATTTGTTTATTTTTATCAGTTCTGCATAAGATCCAAACTGTGATGCATCTGAAATAGAATCTAATCCTTCATCTTGCATGCCTTCTTTTTCAAAAGTACGAAGTTTATCATAGTTTGTGTTTCTCTCAGCTGGCACTCTTCCTATTTCCCTGATCATTCTTCTAATCTCTTTGGGTCTAAGCAGTTGTCCGTGCTCTGAACCCGCTGATGTTGATATGCTTTCATTGATTAGAGTTCCTCCGAAGTCATTTGCCCCCCACATTAGTAAGAGCTGTGACATTTTCTGACCTTCTTTGACCCAAGACATTTGGATGTTGTCGATGTATTTGTTTAGCATTATTCTTGCAACTGCATGAGTTAGAAGCACGTCGTTTCCACTACCTCCTTGTTTTATTCCTTCATGTAATTGATGTTTGTACATCGGTGCTTCACTGTGAACAAAATTTAACGGAACAAATTCTGTAAACCCTCCTGTCTCTTTTTGAATTTCTCTTAATTTTGCAATGTGTTTTACTCTGTCTTCTGTGGTTTCAATATGTCCAAACATCATAGTCGATGTTGTGTTGATGCC
Organism: Nitrosopumilus sp. K4; assembly: GCF_018128925.1. NCBI lineage: Archaea > Thermoproteati > Nitrososphaerota > Nitrososphaeria > Nitrosopumilales > Nitrosopumilaceae > Nitrosopumilus > Nitrosopumilus sp. K4. Next base: position 891,769 of record NZ_CP067007.1, on the reverse strand, counting down.
CAAACTGTGTGCTGTTTTTATTACCTCTATCCAATCTTTTACGCTGATTCTTCCTGGTGATATTTTGTCTCTTAATGGTTGATCTAAAATCTCTGCTGCAGTACCTGGAAGTGTATTTACTCCAGAATCCTTGAGTCTTTTGAGGTATTCTTTGATTGATACCTGAGACCTTGAGGCCCCATAAAGAACCTCTTCTGGAGAAAACCCGTGAATATGTATGTCTGGAATCTCTTTTTTTATCTCTCTACATATTTTTTCATACAGATCTCCTTCCATGTCCGGTGGCAATCCTGCTTGAATGCATACTTCTGTTGCTCCTAACATGTGTGCTTCTTTTGCACGTCTTACAATTTCTTCAGTTGGAAGAAAATACCCTTCTTCCTCTCTAAAATCTCTGCTAAATGCACAAAAACCACATTGTTTGATACAGACATTTGTAAAATTGATATTTCTATTTACTACATATGTTACAGTATCTCCTACTCTTTTCTTTCTTATCTCGTCGGCTACTAATCCGACTAGATGAAAGTCTAATCCTGTTGTATTGTAAAGTCTTAGGCCTTCTTCTTGTGTGATTTCTTTATCTGAAAGTGATTTGTTTAGGATATCGACAACTTGTGGATCAGCGTTTTTGAATAATCTGTCTAAATTAATGGTCATCTCCAATACTCCTCTTTTACTAATCCTTCCTCGTTTTCAATTAATGTCATCTTGTCTCTTAACTCTTTGCTAAGAAATGAAAAAAATTCTGGATATGCCGGGAATCTACACTTGAGATTAAATCCTGCATTTTTTGAATTTTCATTTACCTTGTTTATTGCTGGCCATGCGAATTCTGGATTCACATAATCTGGCGTAAGAGGTGATATTCCGCCCCAGTCATTAATTCCCACTGACAAGAAACTTTGATATGATTTTGGAGAAAGATTTGGAGGTATCTGGATATTCATTTTAGGCATTATGATTCTGGATAATGCAACGATAATTTTGAAGTAATTTTCATTTGCAGATGGGTGGCCATTCATTCTTGTATCTAGTTTTGGTTGAAAATTCTGCAAAATCACCTCTTGTATGTTTCCATACTTTTGATGTATGTTTTTTATTGCAAAAATTGAATCAATGATTTCCTCTGGTGTTTCTCCGATGCCCACAAGAATTCCTGTGGTCATTGGAATTTTCAATTTCCCGGAGTTTTCTAAAATCTTCATTCTTGCTTTTGGTCTTTTACTTGAAGCAAGGTGATGTGGCATCCCTCTTTCAGTTAGTCTTTCACTGATGTTTTCAAGCATTAATCCCATTGAGACATTTGTTTTTTTGAGTTCTCTCATTTCTGCAATTTCTAAATTGCCTGCATTGGTATGTGGAAACAATCCCTTTTCTAATGCTTTTTCAGATGCATGAATCAAATATTCTGCCGTAGACGCAAAGCCATTTTTATTGAGCCACTCTCTTGCTTCTTTGTATTTTTCCTCTGGTTTTTCTCCTGTTACAAATAAAACTTCAACACATCGGTATTTTTTTGCCATGTCTAATAATTCTGAAACCTGGCTCTTTGACATTAGAGATAGTTTTTCTTCGCCTGGTTCTGCTTTGTATGTACAGTATGAACAGGAATCTTTACACAGGTTTACTAAATTGAAAAATGCTTTTTTTGAAAATGTTACCGTATTTGATTTGAATTTTTTTCTTAGTGTTTGAGAAGTTGAAAACAATTCATTAGCGTCAACTAGGGCATTCTCATAAATCTGAATTGCTTCGTCTCGTGAGACCTCTTTGTTATCTAAAACGTTGTTTAAACTCTCAGAGTTTAATACAAGTTTGTTCAACAGAAATGAATCTTTTGTAGGAGTATTTATGCTTGATTCTCTTAATTTCCGTTTGGTCTCTCTTCCAAAGTGATTGTTACGTTGGTAGTTCGTCCATCTCTTAGAATCTCTAGGATCATTTCATCTCCCACTGACTTTGCTCTCTGAAGGTGAATCAAAATATCGTCAATCTTTCTTACTTCTTTTCCGTCAACTGAACGGATGATGTCTCCTCCTTTTGGATAATTTATGCCATCAACTGATATGATGTCTTCTGAACCTCGTAATCCTGCTTTTGATGCAGGGCTATCATCTACTACTGTTACGACCAAAAACCCTACTGCATCATTAAGGTTCAACACTTTGGCCAAATCCGGATCAATATCTCTTCCTGAAATTCCAATCCATGGATGATTGTATTCTCCTTTGGCAATTAAATTGGGAACAATCTTTGCAATTGTCTGTGATGGTACTGCAAATCCTACCCCTGTAAATTCCCCCGTTGTTGATTGAATGGCTGTGTTGATTCCAATAATTTCTCCTCTCATGTTCAATAATGGCCCTCCTGAATTTCCAGGATTTATTGCAGCATCTGTTTGTATGACATCTGGAATTGAAAAACCAGAACCTGATGGTAACAATCTGCCCAATTGACTGACAATTCCGGCTGTCATTGAACCTGATAATCCAAATGGATTTCCGATTGCAGCAATTTGTTCTCCTACTTTGAGATTTGAAGAGTCTCCTAAAGTTAATGGATGTAATAATTTCAAATCGGCATTTACTTTGATAACTCCGATATCTGTAAATTCATCATACCCTATAATGTCTGCATTGTATGATCTCCCGTCAAGAAAAGTGACTATTACTTTTGTTGCATCGTTAATTACATGTGCATTTGTGATGATGTGTCCTTTTTTATCAAAAACAAATCCGGATCCCACTCCGTTTGATGACTCTGATTCTCCTCTTTGAACATTTACTCTGACAACTCCTGGTTCTGATTTCTCAAAAATCTCTACTAATGAAAGTTCTTTTGTATATTGACTTGATTGACCAATTGCACTTGGAATGTTTGATTCTGTCTCAATAATCTCTGGTTCTATTTGTGTGGGTAACAAAAATGCCCCAAATACTGCAACAACTATTGCAGCACCGACAATTCCTCCAATTAACCCACTTGACTTATCCATGCGATTCTAGTTTTTTATTTTTTATATAAAAGGCTCACTACTATACGCTGATTGAACTTTGAACATGATCCTTCATTGAATAACTGCGCCCTCTCCATGATACTGATGAAGAACTTTTTGCTTGAACCAACCCTGCCAAAAATCCAAAAACAACAACAAGACTTCCAATTGGTGCAAATACTGAATATTTCAGTTTCAAAAATAACGCCTTTTTGACTTCGATTACAGAACCTGTGTAGATCAGAATTGATGATAATGTAGACGTTGCAAATAATACTGAAAATGAAATAGAATCTAATGCAAAAACTGCAGAGTATATTGTAAATGGAAATGGCATAAAAAGCAAAAACAATACTGCAAAGAAAATTCCTATGGCAATTCCTCCACTCTGCAGATAAAGCGGTATCATCAAACGCTTTAATGCATTCCACAGCGTTGTTCTGTCTCTTGCCCAAACAGCGCTGATTAGGTGTTCTCCTCTTACCATCTTTATTTTGTATCCTTGTTCTTTGACTTTTTTTCCTAGTGCCCCATCTTCTATGATTTCTTGTTTTACCCCTTCATGAGTTCCAACCTCGTCGTATGTTTTTTTCTTAATTATGAAGAAACTTCCAAAAAAATACCCTGTATTTTTTGCTGGATCATTAACCTTGAGAGCGGAAAATCTTGTGTGAAGAAATGTGGATATCATTGGCAGTGTAATTTTTGTCCAAAAATCAAATGAGAGCATTTTTGGAATAACTGACAAAGCATCAAGATCAAATGAAAGCAAATGTGCAACTGCAAGTGAAATCACTGTCTCTTTGTGTTTCGTGTCTGCATCTGTAAATAACAACAACTCTCCTGTTGCTTTTTTGTATCCTTCCATACATGCCCAGTTTTTCCCCATCCATCCTTCTGGTTTTGGTTGTGCATTGACATGAATTATTTTGGAATCTTTTTTTCCATACTCTGAAATTATTTTTTCTGTATTGTCTTCTGATGAATCATTAATTACAATTATTTCATAGTTTTTATAATTTTGATTGATCAATGATTCTAGACATTTTCCAATATGCTCTTCCTCGTTTCTTGCTGGAAGAATGATTGAAACTTTTGGGGTGGTGTCGTTTGTTTTTTCAAACTTATCTAAATACGGCGTATGTCTAAAAGAATCTAGCATTGATTTTATTAAAAACATCCATGCTACTGCAATTCCAATCATTATCGAAGTGAAAACATAGTTGAAAATATCTACTGCAAGTTCCATGAAATTACATCTCTGCTTCTTCTTTGATATTTTGCAATGCCTGCTCGGTTCCGCTTTTAATGTGGTTTTTAATCATTCCTGTAAACATACTCATCATTCCTGTTAATTTGATATCCCAAACTGCCTCTAGGTTTGTTTTCCCATCTTGAGGTATGATGTTGAGTGTTTTTGTTCCTTTGATAATCCCCTTTGTAAATACGGCCTCAATCTTTTCTTTTGGTTTCATGATTACTTCTTGCATGCATTTTTGATCTCTAAATGCAATTGTGATCTCTCTTTTGATGGTGTTTCCTTCTTTTGAAATGGTCTTGGTTTCTTTAGTCCCCTTCCAAAACTTTGGCTCACTGTCAATATCTGATACTATTTCCCAAACTTTTTCCACTGGGGCGTTTATTTGGATTGATGTTTCAATTATTGCCATCTCTACACACGTTAATTCCGCATTAAATATATTAGATTCCTAGTTTGTTAGAAATAGACTGTGATGGGCAATTTGCCTAAAATCCGGAACCGTAACTCCAGTTCTAATGGCATTTGCCAAACTTCCGTCACAGTCACTTACACTAAAAAAATGAAACCTTCAAAATACATGCCAAAAATTGGAACCTTTGATGGTGCGGGCTTTTGGAAAAATGCTTTTGCTCATCAACGCGGAAAGTTACTAAAAAAAGTAAATGTGCCTGAAGATCAAATTGTTGCTCTTGTGAACAAAAAGTATCAAGAGCTTCCTGCAGCACTAAAATATGATATTGAAACAAGTGGAATACAAAAAAAAGATCTTTTGTAAATTCGAAATTCATTTTAACAGGAAAACTTTGGGGTAATCATGACAACAGTAACTTATGATGATTTTGCAAAGTTAGACCTTCGTGTTGCAAAAATTGTTTCAACTGAACCCATACCTGGAAAGTCTAGAATTGTTAAAGGGACTATTGATTTGGGTGATGAAAAACGTGACGTCATTATTGGTGGTGCACAATATTATCAACCTGAAGACATTGTTGGAAAAACTGTAATTGTTATTGCAAACTTGGAACCAAAAACAATGGCTGGTGTTGAATCAAATGCAATGTTGTTAGCAGCTGATGTTGATGATAAGCCATACTGGCTTACTGTTGTTGAAGATGTTCCGTTAGGAAGCCCAATAAAGTAATTAATTTGAAAGGGAGTCCAACTTACCTCCCTTTATCCATATTTTCAAAGTAGATTCTTTGGGAATCATTTTTTCTGAATTGGATGCATCTGATTACAAAATTTGTATAAAAGATTTAGTTTAGTTATATACTGATTTTTTATTTAAAAGAGAAAATGAATGAAATTGGGTTTTGACCTATGATTAGTCATAGATCATTAGGTCTTTTTCTTCTAATAGTGCATGTAAGTTGTTTACTGATCTGTAAACATCTGGTTCTTTTTTAGCTCCTGTACAGACAAGTTTTCCTGACGAGAATAACAAAATGACTGTTTTTGGATCTAACATTCTGTGGATGAGTCCTGGAAATTGCTCTGGTTCATACATACTTCTTGGAAGTGTTCTGGCAGCTTGCTCTAGGTGAATTTTTCCACCCAAGTTAATTGAAGCTACGATATTTTGAATTTCAACTACGGCGTCTTTTTTTACTTTAATGCCGCCTTTTCGAAGTTTTTGAACAACTGTCTTTACTGCTTTTCTTGCCATTTCTTCTGATTTAGAACCAGTACATACCATTTTACCTGAAGTAAAAATCAGCGTTGCAGTTTTTGGACTTTTTAATCTAAATACAAGTCCTGGAAACTGATCAGGATGATATTCTACGTCTGGAAATGTTCTGGTAATCTCATTCAAATCCATTTTTTGATCTACAGAAGCTGAGGCTACTACATTTTCCACGCTTACAATAGGTTTTGTTTGTGGCATATTCAGATTTTTTCTATCTGAACTATAATAAAAGCACTCGCCATTTTTTCACCTTCCAGTACAGATTTTTTACAGTTTTTGGCATCAAAACTAGTCTTTTCTGGTACTGTGACGAATGATTTAATTTGGATCCAACGATCGCTGAGTTATTGGATTTTAGTAATTTTGACATTGATCAATTTTTTGGATTTGGTGATGATACTAATCCTTTAATGATGTTAATCTGGATAATTCCAATTTTCATTTTCATTTTCTATGGTCAGAGGATTCAACTTCAAGTGACATCTGGTGAAATCAAAAAATCAATTAAAAAATTGGAATTGTACAAAAACGAATCGCGTACTGAACTTATAGATTATGTAAAAAAATCTATGAAACCAAAAAATGATCCTACTGAAAAAATTGACAGATTCTTAGATTATTTTACAATTATGCCTGTTGATATGGATCCTAATGGAATTGTTGAAAAAGTGAGACATATTGTAAGGTCTAGAGAAGATTTTTCAAGAGAACATGTAAAATCCTTGTCTCCTGATACAGATGAATTTGAATTAACCAAAGTTCAAACTTTACTTGAAATTGCCACTTCATTGCAAATGATTTACAAAGTAATCAATCATCTGTTTTTAACTGCAAAAAAACAAAACAACTATCCATTAATTTTGCCCTTGCAAATGATACTTCCTTTTATAATGGAAGAAGCCGAAGCAATCCACAAAGCAATATCTGCTTTTAAACTTGGCCAACCTGTAGGTGACGGAATTGGTCCTATGGTTGTTGGTAAAATGATGTTAAATACTGAAAAAAAATCTGCTGCATTCCAAACAGTATTGTCTCAAACAGAATATGAAGGAAGAAAATTATTTTTGTTAAAAGCTGAAGGTCCTGGTTCTACTGTTGGAAGACCTGGAGATGCTGTTGAAAAAATTGTTTCTGAAAATAAACTTGATCTTATCATTATGGTTGATGCTGCATTAAAGATGGAGGGAGAAGATTCTGCAACAGTTGCACAGGGATTTGGAGCTGCCATTGGTGGGATTGGAACTGAACGCTATCAAATTGAAGAAATTGCATCCAAAAATAAAATTCCTATTTTTGCAATAGTCATTAAACAATCTGTTAAAGAAGCAATTAATTTGATGACCAAAGAAATTGCAGACAAAGCCGACAATGTGCGCTCTCAAGTATATGAAATGATTCAAGATAATACAAAGCCTGGACAATCTGTTTTGCTAATTGGAGTTGGAAATACTATAGGAGTTCCACAATGATGTTCTCTAAAGAAAAAATAATTCTTCCATACACCTTAGAAAAGTGTAATTCGTGTAAAATGGAACGAAAGCGAAGTTTCAAGGAAGGTGATTGCTTGTTTTCATCTATAAACAAATGTAATTCTTGTGATGGTATGATGGTCATTGAAAAAATCTTTGGTGAAACCGTAGAAAAATAGATTCTATTCTGCTGCGGTTGTCACTGTTACCCCGTTTTCATTTGGAATGAACGTGTGCTCTGCTTGTGCAACTCTTTGTTCATTTACTTCGATTAGCACAGGATATGCTTGAACTGCTTTTTTCTTTACTAGGTGCTCTAACAATTCTTTTGCTTCTTTTACTTCCCATTCTTTGGTAATCCATCTTAATGCAAATGGCAGCATGTTGAAGTTTTCCCAAATAAAATCGAGCAGTTTATCTGCCTTTTCGTTCTTTGTTTTCTTTCTAGAATTTATTGCAAAAATGTTTTTGATTTGTCCATTTCTGACAAAACCTCCGCCGTTTTCAGTTGTAACAAATGGTTCACATGCGTATGCTGTGTTTTCAGATAATGAAAATCCTCCAATTGACCAAATGTTTGGGATTGATTTTCCAGCATGAATTGTATATTGTTCTAATGAATGACCACTAAGATTTGCAATGGGTTTGTATCCTAATTGCTTTATTGTTGTCTCTATTGTTCTACCGATATCACTTGCCTTAACACCTGTTTTGATCATTGACATTGCATTACTTAGCGCATCCTCTGCTGCTTGCACTAGCCCATCATACTGCGGATCATAACAAACAGTCACAGCAGTGTCTGCAATGTATCCGTTAATTTGTGCACCGAGATCAATTTTTACTAAATCCGAATCAGTAATTGTTATTGGATCGTTTGGTTCGGCCGTATAATGTGCTGCAATTTCATTAATACTTGTATTTACTGGGAATGCGCATTTTGCTCCTCTTTTTCTAATCTCCTCTTCTACCTCTTCACAAATTTCATAAACTGTTTTACCAACCCAGTTTTTCTCCCTTACTCTCTCTCTTACTTCTGCAGCAATTTTACCTGCTTTGATATAGTCATCTGTTTGCAATGATTTTGTCTTCTTTTGTGTGCCTTTAAAATCATTATCTGTCAAGCTTAAATTGGGCAACTTTTACGATTTACTGGGATCGTGGTCTAGCTTGGTATGATTCTGCGTTTGGGACGCAGAGGTCGCGCGTTCAAATCTCGCCGATCCCACCACTCAATCATTATGTTATTATCAAATCACATGCTAATACTCTTGCCGAGCAATGAGGAAGAGTTAGAGTAATGACTTTAGATGAAGTAAAACTAATGGCTCTGAGCTCCGGCACGTTTTTATGAATTCTTTCCAATTTTGATTCAATTGAAATTTGAACGTCGAGATATCCTCTTGATAGTTGGATTGTTGTTGTTTATGGTAGGATTACTGCCATTCATGGCTCCAATTTATGCTGCTTTGGTTGTGATTGCAATGTATTTTGGCATCAAAATCTATGTTGGTAGGCGCAAAAAATCAATAGAGATGGATGTTGGGGAAGGTCTATGTGCTGAATGTGGCTCTAAAATATTCAATAAACGGTGTCCTCACTGTGATTCTCAAAACGAATGATTCCTACGCACACCTTAAAACTGAAATTGAATAACTTAAGATATATGACTTTAACAACTAGCTCAACTTTTCCTCAATTTCATTCTAAAATGAGGCTGTTACCGACTCAAAATAGACAATTACGATGATTAGAAATATTGCTATACTGTTTTCCGTACTTTTTCTAGGAATAATCATAATTCCTGCTAGTGCTCAATCTTTTCCTGACCATGTCGTAATTAACGAAGTTGACTTAAATCCTCCTGGGGATGACTCTGTAAATATTTCAGAATGGGTTGAGCTTTACAATCCTACTGATTCTAAAATTGATGTTAGTGGATGGGAAATTGCATCCACCACTGTTTTGAAAAAAACAATGACAATCCCTGCTGGAACGATCATTGGTCCTGGAAAATTCTTAAAATATTCTTATCAAACTGTTTGGTTTACTGATTCAAATGATTCTATTGAACTGCGTGACAAAAATGGAGTTGTAATCGACAAAACTCCTTTGTTTGCTGATTTGAAAAATGATTTTTCATCATGGCAAAGAATCTATGATGGATATGATAATGATTCCATTACTGATTGGAAGTTTGCAACATCAAATGCTGGCTCTTCAAATGGAAAACAAACCTTCTCTGAGGAACAACAGGGAACATATGTTACTTTGTCTGTAGATAAACAACATTATCTTTTTGGAGAGACTGCAAAAATATCTGGAAAAGTTTCTGAAGAAGTAGTGATTACTTATCCGTATTTCCAACCTGAAAAAGTTATCCTGACAATTTCTGGTCCAAATTACAATAAAATTGTTGAACTATACCCTGACATGAATTTGAATTTTAAAACATCTTTGAATCTACAAAAAGTTCTTGGAATTTCTGAGGGTACATACAACTTGAATGTAAAATATGCTGGTGCAACTTCTCAGACAAGTTTTACCGTGGGTGATAAAATAATTGAAACTGAAATTGTTCAAGAAGGTTCTATAACTCTTCAAACTGACAAATCTGTATACATCCCTGGGCAAACCGTTGTTTTAACTGGGACCACCTCTAAAATAATTCCACTCGAAGGTCTAAAATTCACCATAACTAATCCTGATGGTATTGTTATTGCAAATGGCAATCTGTTTCCAACAAATGGAAAGTTCACCACCACTGTATTTGTCAGTCCTGTCAAGCCTGTATATGGTACCTATGAGGTGATTGGCGAGTATTTTGACAAGGCAGTAAAAACAACCTTTGAAGTTTCTAAAGACGTAAAGGAATCTGTGCCTATTTCACTTTGGACTGACAACGTAGCATATGGATTGGGAGAAACTGTTCAGATCAGTGGACGATTAAACAACATTTGGATCCCTTCACTTGACTTAGAAATCATCCAAACGAAAAATACTTTAGGCTCTACTACTAGCACTTCAAGTTTTAAAATCTTAGATGTTGCGCGAATTCAAGGTGACGGTTCATTTGCATATTCATTTAATATTCCAAATGAACAACAACGATTAGGTGATTACAGAATTACAGTGTCTAAAGAAGTTGGCACTGCTTCAAAAATAATCCATGCAGTTGTGAATCCAGACGAATTTGTTGTATCTGATGAACCCTTGACCCTTCAAACAAACAAACCCTCATATGATTTTGGAGAGACGTTGATTCTAGATGGGTTCATCGCAAATCCTACAACACGTTCTAGCTTTGAAACCGCTGTTGTAACAGTTTTTGTTTTGAATAATGATGGCACTCCTGTATCCATAATGGGTGTTCCTGAAGGTGCTAGGACAACTAGCAAAGATCAACTAGTTGTCGTGCCTTACAAATTAACTGCCATACCTGAATCTTCTGGCAACTTTAATGTTAAATTAGATATCAACAAAAATGCCTTCTTTGAAGGCACCTACAAATTAAAAGCACAATACAATGATCTGACAAAAATAATTTCATTTGATGTTGTTGATCCACTAAAACAAACAGGTTCTCAAACACTTACTTTAAACAAAGAAGTGTTTGGCTTGGGGGAGAAATTACTTTTGAGCGGTATTTTGCCTCCTACTGGTCAAACTTCTGTAACTGTATCTCTTACAAAACCTGACGGTAGTGTGAGAAATTCTGGTGCAACAATTGAAGATCAAAGGTTTTCTTGGACTTGGACTACCCCTATTTCTGAAAAACCATTGGCTATAAAATCTGAAGGCCGCTCATTAACTGTGTCAAACTACGGTGTTTACAAGATAGAGGCTTCAGTTCCTGGATATTCAAAAACCATTTTCTTTAAGGTATCCTCTGATCCTGAAAATGACTCGCTTAGCTCAACGCCTATCTTTGTCTCCACTGAAAAATCAATTTACAATGCAGGTGAAAAATTAAAGGTGGTTGGAAATGTTATCCCCCGTCAACAAGGTGATGAGGGCTTGGTTGTGCCTGATCGTGTAACAATACGTGTCTTAAGCGGCACATTCCCTTACAAACAAATCCTGGAATCTCAAGTTTATCCTAAAGTAGGTGGCTCTTTTGAGAGTCTGTTTGATTTGCCTATCACTGTGTTCTCCGAGGGTCAATACAAAATACATGCAATTTATCAAAACAAAAAAGTTGAATCCTCATTTGGCGTTGTAAATGACTTTACGTTTGGTTCTGATGATGATGTTGAACTATTATTGTCCGCTGATAAGGCTGAATACTATCCAGGTGATGTTGTAGTGCTTTCTGGAAAACCCAATAAACTGATCTACTTGGAAAAATTTGATGTCAGCGTAATTAAAAAATCTGATACCGAAATAACATGCGGCTCATTTTTCTGTGGAAAACATGTTGGAAAAGTAACCACTTTAAGACCTAGCCCCTCTGGTTCATTTACTTATCAATTTCCGATAATTGATTTGCCTTCAAGTATTGGCAAATACGAATTTACAGTTGATGCTGATTTTGACACAAAATCCCTTCCATTCAATGTAGTTGAAAGACCTGCTGAGATGAAAACACCTTCAACTATTATCGAAAAAGAGAACCGAATCACAGAATCTGATGTGTCTGTTACTATTTTACAAAAATCTGTGGATGGAAATAACGTTGCACCCCGAGTATTTTCTGGTTCAATGCTTACCAATAGAGTTGATCAGGCCGATGTGAATCTGAAAATTACATCTGAATCTGGTGTTTGCATTATTGGACCTGATTTGGAATGTCTTGTAAAGGAATCCACAAGAAAACCTGGGCAAATCTATGAAGTTGTTGAAGTTGATGGTATGAGTCTTAAGGTCAGATATAGTGGACCAGATGTGCGTCTGGAGAAATTTGACATTCTCCCAGAATCCTCTGAAGAATTTTTATCTGATATGACTTGGAATGTAAGTATTCTAAAAGATGATCAGGCCTCTAGGTTCTACTATAAAATAAACTACAAGACACTAGAGTAAGTTCCAAATACTCTTCTTTTGCAAAATTATTGTGAAGATTCAAGTTTTGATGTTTTATCAAGATGATCCAAAAAAGTGCACAGCTGCTAAGATGATAAAGTTTGGACTTGCAAAAAGCATTAAAAAAATTACAAGCAAAAGTTTGGTTTTGGATCCTTTCTCAGAGCACTTCTTATTGCCTAGTGAAAAAACACTGGCCAACACTATTGTTGGGATTGACTGTTCGTGGAATTTGGCAGAGCAAGCATTTTCAAAAAAATTTGATGGGATAAAGAGAAAACTTCCCCCCCTTTTGGCGGGAAATCCTGTAAATTATGCCAAACTTAACAAATTGACTACTGCTGAAGCACTTTCTGCTACTCTCTTTATCTTAGGTTTCAAAGATGATGCCCTGAAACTGCTTGACAAATTCAAATGGGGTCACACCTTCTACGAGCTAAACCAAAATTTATTGGATGAATATTCCAAGATTGAATCCGAATCTCAAATTGATGATATTCTCAAAGATTATGGGTTATCAAATTGATTTTATTTTTTTGATAATTATGATTGCAGTGATAATTATAATTGGAATTATTATCCATGCGATTTGATACACGTCATATGTGTCAAACTCTACTTTGTCTTGATTTGCTTTTGGTAGTTCTTCATAGCTTTCTGTAACAAGAAAACTAGTCGTATAGTAATCTGGTTTTAACACTTTACTTGAAATTGCAAATATTTTCAGACTGTTTGCGCCTACATCCAATCTGTTGATGGTATCCTCTTGGAGATGAACCTCTGTTGTATTTGATCTGACCTCTGTTGACTCTGAGGCTATTACGTTTCCCTTGCTATTTGAGACAAAAAAGAGAATAGAATCTGCATTAATTGTTGATACTTGTATGCTTATGTCTGAATTTTTGTTGATGATTTTGGGCATCTCTATGTGTGATATTTTGGGAATTTTTGCCGCCTCAAATTCTGACCAATGTCCTACTTCAAATGGATATGTGGAATCATTAAAACTGCTTACTGCTATTGTTCGTGATTCTGGTGAATATGATTTTAAGAAAAATGGTCCATTACTAATTACTGCATGATTGTTGGTTTCTATCCATTTTATTGATGATTCATATCTTGAATCAAAATATTCTTGATTGTTCTCAAAACCCTGAAAAACTTCTGGAATGTAATTTGTTCTTTTGAATTCTTCCAAATATTCTTGAATCAGTTTAGAATCTTTTGGAATGATGAGTGATACCCAATTGACATTTTTACTTGTGGCTCCTGATCTGGAATATGATACCTTTCCATCAAGCACTGCCTCTTCCATTGCTGCAGATATTTCCCATGGTATCGTGCTCCATAACGCAGCCCAATCTGCAATTTCTCCTTCATCAAAATGCCAATAATCTACATAAACTTCTATTGTGTCTTCGTCAATTGGATTGATCCCTTTTATTGTTTGAACTGTTTGTGCAGCTCTTGGTGTAAACTCAGTATCAAATGTTTTGTCATTTTCGTTTATCTGCGTACCCCATTCAATTGTAAAGTATAATGAATACAAAATATCATTCATATCCATCATTTGCCCATTATGCCATTTGCTAAATTCAAAATCAAATGTAACTTTGCTAATTGATTGTGTTTCTGGTGATACATTGACCCACTCTTGATTTTTTGGATCCCAAATCATTGCATCTTTGGGTACGTTCATTTTGCTGGTTGGACCTGCTGTTTCAACATTCCAACTTGCTCTTACTGGGAATGTTTCTCCAGAAAATGGATGTTTGAATGTTATAGGGTCCGAAATTATTCCCCAAATATGTCTACTATAACTATCGCTTAAACCCATCACTGGATTCCATGCCCCTTGATAGATTTGCTTTACCCCTATTACTAATTCCTCTTTGTCACCTTTGGCGTTTATTGGCGTGAATCTGCTTGGAACACCTGCACCAAAATCATTTACTATGCCATTGATTTTTTCATTTACAACATATTGATCAATCTTACTTGCAAGAAAAATTCTCACGGATTCATTAATCCCTTCTGTTATTGCCTCTTGAATCAGACTGCTTCTTTCTTCTGATGATTCAAAAGTACCTGTGTAGATCTTCTGTGTTAACTCGTCAATTTTTTCATTTTTGTAATTCCAATAATTTGGGTCATTGAATCCTGGCATGTTAGAAAACCATGGGGAATACATCTGTCCTATCCCTACTGAATCATATCTTACAAATGCTGATCTTCCCCACCCTTCTGTGTATAAATTCCATTTTAGATCTGATGGGTCTGAACCATATACTATTACAAACGCCTTGTTCAAATCTCCGAATTCTTTTTTCACCTCAAATCCTATGTTTTGTAGTTCTGAGGCTAAAATCTCCCCAATTGATTTTCTTACAGGATCATCGCTTCTGATAAAGATTGTAATTTCGATTGGTTTTCCATTGAACATCCACTTTTCATTAATTTTTTTGGCATCTTTTGACATTAATGCATCTGAAATCATTTCTTCTGCAAGTGTTGGGTTGTATCTGAAATTGAATTTCTCTAACTGTTCTATGATTGTAAGGTACTCCGGATCTGAGGGGCTATAGTATGAAATCATTGGAGATCCATATCCTCCCATAAGCTCATTTACAATTAATTTTCTATCCACCAGATAGTTCAAAGCAAATCTTACTTCTTTAATTGAAAACGGGTTGAATTTTTCTGTCTCTGCAGGATTTGTTAAAATACTGTATGATCCTCCCGTTGAATCAAAAATCCGTAGCCCTTCTCTTGAATCTGAACTCTCTAACCTATCTGATGAAATTCTATAATAGTAAATGTCTAAATTCCCATTTCTTACTTCTTCTAATGCAGTATTTTCATCTAAGTATTGAATGAATTTTACTGTTTCAAAAAACGTACTTTCTCCAAACACTTCGAATCCAGAAAAAGTTCCTCCCAACAGAGCTAGTATGAATACTAGCAATAGTTTCATGACTAGTCTCTTTAGTTGAAGTACTAAAACCTATTTAGAATTCTATTTCATAATAACCTGAATTTTTTACTCTTAAGACCTATATCACGTTGATTAAAACAAAATGAAAATGAGATTTTTCCCAAACATGATTGAAGGGTTACGAGGAATAATCCCTGGCGGTATTTCTGCAAAGGATTTTGCTGTAATTACAAAAACTTCAGAGTCTGACTCGGAGAAAGTTTTAGATGAATTTGTTAAACGTGGTATAGGGGCTAAGGGTGAAAGTCTGTATTATTTTGAAACCAGTGATAAATTAAAGGCTGCAATTGAATTAATTCAAAATGGTTTTCCATTAGACGAGATATCTGTCATTTTAGACTGGAAGGATTTTGAGGGTCTTGTAGCTGAGATTCTTTCATCAAAGGATTTTGCTGTAATTAAAAATCTCATCCTGACAAAGCCTAGGATGGAAATTGACGTAATTGGAATTAGATTGGGTGTTGCCATGTTAATTGACTGTAAACATTGGAAGCGGTATAGTGCCAGTGCATTGACTGAAGCTGTAAAAAAGCAAATTGAAAGGACAAAAAAATATGTCTCAAAAACACAAAATGCATTAGCAGTACCTGTTATAGTCACTCTGTATCAAGACAAAATTGACTTTATTGAGAACGTTCCAATAGTGCCTGTTTTTCAATTCTCGTCTTTTATTGATGAGTTTTATGGGAATCTGGATAACCTGAAAACTATAGGAACAAACTAGTGACGAATAGAATCACACTGCCTATCAGGAACCCTTTAGTTATTTTCAAAGAGTTATCCAGAGCTTTTGAATAATCCTCAAAAATCCCCTGACCCATTATTTTGACTTCTGTTTGATTTTCTAATATTTCGAATTTACCTGAAGTTGTTTTCTCTTCTGCATTCTTTGCAATACTAAAGAACCACTTTGATAACTTGTCTGCACTTGTAATCAAACCTAATTGGTAGTATCCATTTTTGTTTCTGGCTTTCACTGGTGCAAAATGTGTGTCTGAGGTGCAAATTTCTAACAGATTGTAATCTCTTTTTGCAAAGTTTTCTACAATTTTCTCTCTTACTCCATTTTCCATATTGTTTGCATCTGCCCATCCTAAGAAGTATTTTTTTTCATTAATTCTGAGACATACTATTCCTAATCCTCCCATTCCTAAATCTTCTGTCCATACATCCATGTCGTCAGAATTTGCATATCCGAATTCTATTGGATAATTTTCTTTTGTTATCAGGGAATCTAAACATGATTTTGCAGCCTTTAGCATGTCTTCTCCGTCTTCTTTTGAAATTTCAGGACCCATTGCATTGTGACAATCTACGATCATTATCCTCGTATAGTTTCTATTCTTTGCATATTGTTCGATCTCTGTTTTCATGTAACTTGGAATATCCTCCATGCCGTGAGGTGATAATGACAAAAACAACAATGGATTATTGCCAAATAACAATCCTATGACTCTGGCTTTGTTGATTTGAACTGTTACTGGTTCTGTACAAACAAGACCTTCTTCAGTTACCTTGCTTTTGTCTAAATTCTTCAAATAATTCTCAACTTCATTTTTTGATGGTAAGTTTAACGCATGATCAGAAATACTATGCATTACCATTGCAGATGCATCTAGGTTTTTGTAAATTAGGTATGGGATGTTGCTTCCTCCTACTGGATGATATGGTCCGGGGTGAATCTCTGGCAAAACCATTCTAAATTCTGAATTTCCTTCTGATGATAATAATCGAATTTGAGATGTTGACACTTTAGTTTTGCTTGAGCGCTGCTCCATTATCTCTTCTGCTTCTGTGTAGTCGTTTCCTTGGGATGCAAGATATGCTTGAATTGTTTTATGTGTACTTTCCATTCCTGGTCTTCCTGCTCTATCTGTCAACACTGACCACACACTTGCTATGATCAAAAACGCTATTCCATATGCTAGTGTAATTGGATTTGTTAATGTCTGAATCCATATGTCTTGTGGAATTAAAACCAAAAACATTGCTAAAGGTTGCACAAAACATATTGCCCATGCTTTTTTGATACTTGCTCCTAATGTAGTTGTAAAAATCCCTATTCTGAAACTTGCAAACAAAAACATTCCAAACGTTACAAAAAACAAAGATGCCTCTTTTACTAATACAACACTTGCTAGCAGTCCCATGAATAATGTGACTACCCATAACATATTTGCAAAAAGTGATGCATGAAGTACTTTTGAATATTCTTTCTTTTTTGTAAACCTCGTATCAATTAATTGTGATACTGCTAAAACCCCCACTACAAGTGGTATTCTCCACAAAAAATCTTCTGAACCGAAATATCCAAGATATGTTGTCGCAGTAATTACTGCTCCTATGGCCAATGACGCAACTAGAGAAAAGTAATGAGATGATGGATTGATCAGTGTAAGGGAAAACCTGTTGTGTATATTTGAAACGTCGTCTGAAGATTTTTCCATAATTTGATCACGGAGCTAAGAAGATATCGATTGCCCATGAGATTGCAATTAAACTAATTGGAATTGACACCACAATTTTTGGATCTATTCTGAATCCTTTTGTCTCATCTTCAAAGAAACGCATGAGACCTCCGCTTGATGCTGGAAGTGGTGCTGATTTCTTTTTACTGCTCATGGTAGCTTTTGTCCCCGGATTTTTACATAAAAACTTTATTGTTTGTTTTTTATCTTATCGAGCGTCTCCATAATAGAATTGATCGATTTTAGAATTTCTTGCTGTTTTTCATGATCTTTTTCTGATTCTAACTCTTTTGATAGATTTTCAAGTTTCTTCTCTAAAATAGATTCCAATGTGCTTTTTTCCACTTTTTTATCTACATGTGGAATCTTTCTGTTTTCTGGCTCTCTTCCACAATTGACACACAAGGCTTTTCCGTCTTTCATCACTCTTACCCCTGAACAGTATGGGCATGGCTCGCTAAGTAATGTGGCCCCGTTGAGAAGCATTTCTGCTGCTTTTTTTGTAAGATCTTTTGACACACTTCATTTTGATTTTTCTGTCTAAAAAATCATTATTTGACTATGGAATAAATCCAAACAAGGCTTAATAGTGCGTTAAATGGCATCTTCATAGAACGTATGGCAGTAATTTGTAATACATGTGGTCTACCTGAAGATCTATGTGCTTGTGGCGAACTTGCTAAAGACAGTACTAAAATTATAATTCGTTTGGAGACTAGAAGATTTAAGAAAAAAGGAACTATGATTGAGGGTCTGGATCCAAAATTAAACAATCTAGAAAATGTTGCCAAAGAACTCAAAAGTAAATATGCTTGTGGTGGTACTGCAAAAGATGGGTATATCTTTTTACAAGGAGACCATCGAGACACGATTAAGGATTCTTTGATTAGTTTGGGCTTTCCAGAATCAAGCATTGAACTCCATTAGACCAAAATTGCAAGAGTCTAACAAAATTCTTCAAAGTTTAGGTATTCCACATTCTGCATTACTATCTGTTATTTTTGGAATGATGTTGTTATCATTTCCAATGGGATTGTTTGTTGTTTTTAACACTGATCTGGGATCTGACATTAATTTTGATTATCCTCTTTTTGAGCTTAGTTCTTTTAGTGGGCTGGATCTTTCATTACCATTTGCTGTGACAATTGGTGATGCATTTGTATTGTTGTGGTCCCTCTATGCAATTCTTTTTGCAATGTCTATTTTTGGACCAAAAAATGGATTTTTGCAAACTTTATCCCCGCTTCTTTCTTCTGGAAAAACTGTTTCTGATTCGAATTATCTTGTTTCTATCACAAAATGGTTTTCCATCTTAATTCTGGTTTCAGCTATTGTTACTTTGACTCAAGAGGGGTTTGGAATTGAAACTTTGCCCCCTCCTGCTGACAATGATTTGGAGCAATTCTTGCTTGTAACATTGGCTCCCCTAGCTGAAGAGATTGGTTTTAGGGCATTATTGATAGGAATCCCTGTTTTTGCATTATATGCCCATAAGTTTTCTGCAAAGTATTTTTTTAAATCCCTTTGGAATCCTAATGCAAATCTACACGTTTATGATTCAAAAAAAGCTCTGGTTTTGATTGTGCTTGTTGGAATCCTTTTTGGATTTGCCCATATTGCCACAGGTGAACCGTGGAGTGAGGGTAAATTTGCACAGGCTTCTGCAAGTGGAATTATTCTTGGATGGCTATACTTTAGATTTGGTCTATTACCTGCAATTGTTGTTCACTGGGGGACAAATTATTTTATTTTCTCTTATGCACACTTTGTATCTCAAATAAATGAAATTTCAGTCGATGAAGCATTTTATCACCCACTGTTAAATTCTATGGAAGTGATCTTTCTAATTTCTGGTGTTGTTTCTTTAACCCTCTTGATTTTGACTTATTTTAACTCAAAAAAGAAATCTCAATTAGAGATTTAATGCAACTTTAAGTCCTTTGTATCTATTTCTGATGGTGACCTCTGTAACTCCTGCAGCTTCTGCTACATCTCTTTGTGTTTTGTTTTCGCCATTTGTCACACATGCTACGTAAAGAGCTGCTGCTGCCAATCCCATGGGATCTTTTCCAGCTGAAATTTTATTCTCTTCTGCTGTTTGCAAAATCTTTGTTGCTTTTCTTTTAGTTTTTTCAGATAGCCCTGCTTTGCTTGCAATCCTGGAAATACATTTGACAGGATCAACTACTGGCATTTTCAAATTTAACTCTCGTAGTAATAGGCGATAACATCTTGCAATGTCTTTTCTTTTTATGTTACTTGCCTGCCCGATATCTTTTAGTGTTCTTGGTGTTTCAGTGTCTCTACATGCAGCATACAATGCTGATGCAATGAGTGCAGATATTGATCTTCCTCTAACCAATCCTTTTTCTAATGCCTTTCTGTAAATATAAGCTGCTTTTTCAATTACTGCATCACCTACTGCAAGTTTGTCTTTTAATCTATCAAGTTCACTAAACGCTTGTCTGAAGTTTCTGTCAACTGGTTCATGAACTTGACTTCTGCTGTCCCACGTTCTTAGTCTTTCAATTGTACTTTTCATTGATGCTGTAAGTGGTTTTCCAGTAGCATCACGATTTTGAGGATTGATTACAGTTGCTAATCCCATGTCGTGCATTGCAAGTGATGTTGGAACTCCTGCTCTGCTTTTGTTTTCTCCTTCATTCGAAAATGATCTCCACTCTGGTCCTGATTCTTCTACTTTGTCAGTAATTACAAATCCACACTTTCCACAAAAATTTTCCCCAGTATTTGCATCTGTAACTAGGGTGCCTTGTCCACATCTTGGACATCTGTCTTTTGGATTTACACTTTTAACCATTCATTTTACCTCGCGAACTTTTTATGATAATATTTAACCATTGCTGATTCATTTCTTATAAGTCTGTTGGTGATCTCATGCATAATTTAGCGTATTTTTGGAAAATTTGATTAATTTGATTCTAAAACACTTTTGATTTTTTGTGTGATGTGTGGTTTTTCGTTTTGTTCTAAAAGGAATTCTAAATCTTCAATATTATCAACATCCCACATTATTCGTTTTGAAAACACAAGCGCTACATTTCGTGTGTGAACCTTAGCAGTATTCATGTGGATTTTGTAACTGTCTTCGTCATAATGGGTCTTCATTAAATTCACTGGCATACGTACTAGTGCATTTGTTCCGTCAAATCTTCTAGATGGAACTACAATTGCAAAATTTGGTGGTATCTTGTAGTTTAGAATAAAATCGATATCTTGTGTTTTGATAAATGGTATGTCTTGTGGAAATACTATTGATGCATCAAATCCGTTTTCTAATAGATACTTGTCAGCTAAAGCCACAGCTCCATTAACACTTTTTTCTTCATCGTCTATGATTGAAATTGCATTGAATTTTTTTGCCATGTCTATTGCACTTTTTTCTTTTGTCACAACAATTATTTTTTCAATTTGAGGTGATATTGATAATGTATGTAAAATTTCTTCTAGCATGATTTTGCATAATTCTTCTTTTTGACTATCTGATAAATTTAGGCGCGTTTTTGCTTGTGAAAAAGTCTTTACTGGAATGATTGCTGCTATTTTCAAGTTATACGTGCACTTGTTTTAAAATGAAATTTGCCAATGCGTCTTCGGCAATTTTATTTTTCATTGTGATTTTTGTGTCGTAAACTTTCATGTCTAGATTTTGAATTTTCTTTATCAATAATTTATCCTTGGAATCTACAATTATGTTTGAACACACATCAGAGTACATCTTTGCAAGGCCATATGCATTTGTTTCAATCCCTGCAGCTTCCATGTATTTTGCAGCAGGTCCTGTTATTGCCTTGTCTCCGATTAATGGACTTACTGCAACAACCTTTTTCTTTATTTTTGATAACTCTTTTCTAATCCCTTTAATTTGTAACATTGGACCAATTGATGTTAATGGATTTCCTGGTGCTAATATGACCATATCTGCATCATGAATTGCATTTACTGCTTCAGGATTTGGTCTGGCTTTGTCTGCACCGATATATTGAATTCCTTCTACAGGATCTTTCCCTCTGTGTTTTACCCAGTACTCTTGAAGATGTAATTCTCCTTTGTCTGTTATGATTCTTGTCTCTACGCTGTTATCTGTAACAGGGATTATGTTTGCACTGACTGCAAATTTCTCACACATCCATTTTGTAATATCGCTCAAATTTTTGCCGTTTTTTAACATGTTTGTTCTGATCAAATGTGTTGCAGCATCTCTATCTCCAACTCTGAACCATGTCTCTTCTCCAAATACTTCCATCTGTCTTAGAAAATTGAAAGTGTCTTTTTTGATTCCCCATCCTTTTTCCTGATCTAGTAAATCTGCTAACCCATAGACAATTGTATCTATATCTGGACACACATACAATCCGTATAACCAGTAATTGTCTCCTACATTGCTTACAACATTAACTTTTGATTCTTGAGACACCAGTCCTCTGACTAACTTTACTGAACCTGTTCCTCCTGCTAATACTGTAATCATCCTATTTTCTCCTAAAACTGTTAAAGTCTACATGATTCACTACATATTACTTTTTCAAAAATCGTCGATCTGATTTTCGTTTGACTGGATAAGTTTATTACTTTCAGAATCAGCAATTTTCTTGTGTCTAGGGCTATACTGTTAACAGTATTAATTGCTGGATTAATTGTATTTAGTAGCAGTTCTGCAGCATTTGGCGCACAATTAGATGCAAGAATTAATCCTAATAATGCTGAATCTCCATTTAAGATGAACTACCAAAAGACATTCTTTATTGAATATCCAAACGGTGGTCAACTCTTTGATGAACTTCATCAAAAGACCTGGACAATTTCTGGAACTGCCGATTCATCAAACCCAGGCGTTCAGCATTTGATAGAAAAATTAAACCAGAATATTGCCGATGATGGTAGTCAGGCCAGAATTTCTGATCTTAATGTTATCTATGATATTCATCTTAAAGGAAGAAACCTCAACACTTCTATTGATTATAAAATCATCATTGAAGGAACCCTTACTGACTATGTTATCACAAAAGATCAAGTCCGAACTTTGATTGATTTGGGTTGGCGAGGGCTTTCAACTAATGAAAAAATTGTAATTGACGGTGTTGATATTAACCACCCAATTAACCTTATTCAAGAAGAAGAACCCACTCTTTATAATGTTCTAAAAGGTACTGAAGGTGAACAAATTTTTAATAAAAAAATGATTGATGCTGATTTTATCTTAAAACAACCATTGACAAATTGGCATTTCTTGTTTGATCCAACTGGCATCAATGTGGATGCAGGAACATTTGGATTGAGTGAGGATATTTCTGGATTTGTTGTCTCTAGCTGGACTATGGGTGAAAGCAGTCTAAGGGAAGGCAGACAAGTAGAAAGAGTCTTTGAAGCAGAAGTTACTGCTGATCAAAGATATGTCTTTAGAAGTGTTCAATCCTCTGATCAGGGAAATCTTTACGCTATTGGATTTGGTGCACTAGATGTTTTAGATGGTGTTGAAATTGCTGGTGTTACTCCAAAGCCTCCAGAGGGCTATGCCACAACTTCTACTGGTGAATTTCCTATCTTTATCGTATATGGAATGGCAGCAATGGCAGCCATTGGTGGTGGTGCATTCTTCATGTTTAGTAATCGAGCATTAAAGAATCAACAAGAGGGTCAACAGGGAATTGCTCCTGATAGATTAGTTGGTTATCAAACAAGTTCCTCTTCTGGCGGTTATCAAACCAACAGAGGAGAGGCACAACTAAGAGATGAGTCTGATTACACACAAACTCGTAGTGTATATGAGGAATCTGCCCCTCAAGAAACAACCACTCCTCCTCCAACAGATGCTAGCAGGGAAGAAGCAGCATGTGGATGTGCTGCATCTGCAGAAATGGGCTCTGAATGTGATTGTGAAATGCAAGGCTCATGTCTTTGTGATGCAACATGTGGCTGTGCTGCAGATGTGTGCAAAGAACATGTAAGTTCTATGCAATAATCTGAATATTTTCTATTTTCAAAAATTTTGTGTGCTGGGAGTAACCCTCCTTCTGTTTTCACGATATTACGCTTTGCAGCCTACCTGAACCTGGTGCAAGATCCTATGGTTCTGTTTGGCTTTGCTCCATATGGGGCGGCTCTTTCATTCCTTCTCTGGCAATCTCAGGTTTTACCATCACAGTGCACCAGGTTGGATTTTTTCTGCTCCGTTGCCAACCATCTCTGGTTATCCATCTCCGGATCATATTTCTTGCATGGAGGGAGGAGTTTCCTCTGCCGTAGCAGGATGTCGTGCTCCAGCTCACTACTTGTAATGGTTTTGATTTAATTTGAGTATTGCTTTTTTGGCTTTTTTCCTATTATGAATAATGTTCCTAAATCACGTTTCCATTTTTGATTGCCTCTGGGATTTTTGATTTGTTTTGTTTTTGTTTCAAACCCTGCATCATTGAAAAGTCTCCTCCATTCTTGTTTTGAATGTAGATGCATCTTTAGATTCATCATCTTTGCCCACCTTGCAGTTGCCTTGTTGTCTTTATAGAAATCAGTGCCACAGAAAAACTCTCCTTCTGATCTTAACATCTTAAAAATTTTTGATAGTGATTCTTCAATTGAATCTACATAGTATAACGACTCCATGGAAAAAACATAATCAAATTTTCCTCTGTATCTCCAAGACTGAATATCTGTATGGATGAAACTTTCTTTCTTTGATATTTTCTTTTTGTTTGCTTGATTGATCATTTTCTTGCTTTTGTCTATGCCTATTGCTTTTTTACAGTTTTTTTCTTGAGCGATTTTTCTTACAACCCATCCATTGCCACATCCTACATCTAAGAACGTAAACGGTTTTTCAAATCTGATTGTTTTTAGAAAACGCTGAACATTTTTTCCATGCTCTCTTTCCATTAATTCTGCTCTGCCGTTTTCAGCCCATTCGTCAAATGTTTTCTTTACCGGATCCATGATTTTTTGATGTCTTTTTTACATTATAACCTTAAGTTTACTGGTTTTGGGTATGAACAAGTTCTACGTTTTGCTTATATCAAAAACATGTGTTGAGATATTGAAACAAAATGCCTGATGAATCTTGTAGATCTTGTGGTGGAACTTTGGTAAATTATTCAAAATGTGTTGAATGCAATCAAGTGAATCAATTAATTTGTAAAAACTGTGGTCTGTTAACATCTGAACAATTCCATTCCCTTTGCATGTATTTTATTGAGAATGTTGCTACATCTGTGCCCGGTATCAAGTCAGGCAACTATAATCTAGTTGCCTTGACTTGATTCTAAACAATTTGAACAGTTCTTACTAATTATGCCTGCCTAAGTTTTAAGTAATATGAGCGCAGGTTTTGATCTCTGTATGCAAAAATTTGTGGTCTGGGGTTTAGCAATTCTACTTTTAATGCCTGTTTATGCAAGTGCCCAAACTCCTGATAGAATTACCCTTCTTGATAATTTTGGTGAATATGATTACGGTGAACCTCTGTTCATTTATGGAAATGTGGCAAATCTGCTTCCTGACTCTTTTCTGATAATGCAAATTGTCAATCCTGAAGGTGACTTGTGTCAAATACAGCAACTGATTCCTATGTCAAACGGTGTTTTTCTTAGTGATTCTATTCCTTTAGAAGGCAGAATCTGTGGGTTGCCCGGAGAATATGAAGTAAAATTATTTTACGGTGATTATTCTACAAATGCTTTCTTTTCTGTATCTTCAACTGAATTTAACGAACCAACAAATGAAGAAAAGACTATTGAAGCAAGAATTTTGGTCACTGATTTTCTCTTATTGATTGATGATACTTTTGGACTGGATTCATCAAATCAAATTGATGTATCTCAAAACAACATTGATGAACTAGAAAAAAATTATGTTGATTTATGGTCTGAATTTTATTCTGAATCTTTCTTGTTTGAAATCACTCCTATTATACGACCTGTTATCTCCTCCTCTCTTGATTCGATTGAATCTTTATTAGAGAATAATGAGATTTCATTTGAAATTGCAAAATCTATTGAGAGTTCAATATTTTCTGCAATATTTTATTATGAAATAGGAGATAAAAAAAGAGCAATCGATATTTTGTCTGATGCATTTGTTGACATACAAAATGTAAATCCGGAAAAAACCCCTGCAAAACGAGCGCCTTCTTTTGATGAATTAGAGGAGAGCTTGTTGAACTTGATGAAAAAATCAGACACTGTAATGAATAGAACTGTAAAAGAACAAATTGGATTTATTTTTGCTCGAGGAACTGCTCCTGTATACTCTGGATATATTTCAGATTTGATTGACTTGCTCTCAAAAGCAAGATTTCTTGACATAGTTTCTAGAAATGAAAGTACCTTGTATGGGGTAGTTAACAGTGACTGGGAATCACTAAAACCTTCTCTTCAATCAAAAGATACTATTGAAGAATTACTTGAATCAAAAGATCGTGTGTCATCCTTGTATGATGCAGCCATTTTGCTTCGTGAATTAGATAATGTGGAGAGATTTATCTCATCAGATAATGAGGACAACTCTGATTTGGCCAATCTTATTGCTCCTGATTGGAACAATTTGTCTTCGGATTTGGAACTTGCCTCTTCAGTCAGTGACATCCTAGAGTCTGAAACAGAAATACGACAAATGAAGCAGATTGTTGATATCTCTTCTCGACTTTCTAATGCAGTTGAAATTTCTAAGACAAGCGGATTGAGCAGTCCTTTTGTTGATGACTGGGAATCCCTTCTTTCTAGAGTTGGAAATGCAGATTCTCCTGATGAGATATTGGGTATTGTCTCTGAATTTGATGCTTCTATGAATGAACTTCGTGAAAAAAGAAACCCTCTCTCCATCATGAAATTTGAATATCAATCCATGAAAGAAAAAGCTGAACTGCAAGCAGATTATCGAAACCTCTTTCTCATTAACAACGCATTAAAAATTCTAAATACTGCTGAAAAGATGAATTCTGGCAATCCCTCTGTAATGAGAATTGATCGAATTGAGGTCTTGCTGACATGGGTGAATTCTCAGGCCCCAAAAATCAAATCTGATTTGGATTCTTATGATCAAGATGCATTAAAAGTTCGTGCAAGTGATATTTTACAGCGTGCAAAATCTCTTGAAAATCTCGTTGATTTGAGTCTCAGGAAAAACAAATTCCTTCCTGGATATGTTGATTTTACAGAATCATTTAATGAAGAAATTGATCAAGTACGTGATCTTGTAATTGCAAATGATCTTGATGCTGCAGATAGATTGGTCAGAGAACTCTTTGATGAATGGAAAAAAGTTTCAAAAGCATATGAAGATGATCCGTATGGTTCTGATGTTGGATATAGTGGTGATGAATTAATTCGAATTGATTACCGTGAAAAATTAGAAAATCTTTCCAATGTAGTCAATACTTTCTATAATAGCGGGTTTGCAGCTTATGCTGAAGAATATAATCAGATGACTTCTGATGCTTATGAATTAATTGAAATTGGAAATTTCGTTGATGCAGAGTCTAAAATCCTGGAAATTGCAGAATTCTTGAGTGAATATCTTGTAATGACTCATCCGAGCATCATTTATGATATCAACTATGATCCTGAAAAAGATATTTGGATAATACACGGTTCTGTTGAAAAATCCATTTTTGATAGACGAGAAAACCTTTACGTCACAATTTACAATATGGATGGAACCTCTCATAGTAGTTTAGAGTTTACTGATACCAAACACGGTGATTTCTATACTCAATGGATTGCACCCACTGAGCCTGGTTTGTATGTTGTAGAACTTCAATTCAAAAACACCAAAGCAACTCAAATAGTAAATGTCAGTGAACAATTTGAGAATGTTTACACTCCCTCTGATCTGAACATGGTTGATTTGGCTAGGGATTTTGAAGAATTACAGACTTTTATAGAAAAATTCAGTGGTGAGCCATCTGTGTCTCATCCAAAAATTTCCTCTCTCATAAACGAGATTAAGTTGGGTTTGGCCAATAGGGATGCTGAGCAAGTTGATGATAAACTAAATGATCTCAAATATGCCATTGAGCGATATCTCCCAATACGTTCACGCTCTGCAGTAGTCGAAGTAAACTATGAAAATGATGAATTAATTGTTGCAGGAGCTGTACAAAAAACACTTGCCTTCAGAGAAGATCTCTTTGTTGATGTATATGATCAAAGAGGAAATCTTGTTGAAGAAATTGCATTAAAAGACAATTCCTCTGGCTTGTTTAACGAAGTATTGTCAAAACCATTTGAATCTGGAACTTATGTGGCACAACTACAATACCATGATGTTGTTGTGACTGATTTCTTTAATGTTCGATGAAAGATTATTTTGCATTTTTTACTATGTTGAATAACTGTCTTACTGCTAATTTTGGATGATGTGCTGCAAGTTTTACCATGTTTGATAATCCAAAATCTGCTTTTATAAAATCCAAAAACTCTTCTGGATTGAGCTCATTTATGATGTCAAGCTCATTATCCCATTCCTTGTCTGATAGTCCAATCCATCTATCTTGAACTTTGGATGCGGAATTTATCTTGGATTGGATTTCTTTTCTCCAGTTGTCTTCATATGGCATCAATGATTTTTCATTTGTGTTTCCTGATTTTATTGCATTTGCTGAAACTTTTCCAGCAACTCTTCCAAATTTTATCGCATATCTGATTCCTTCCAGAACAAGAGGATTTGCTTGTCCTGCTGAATCTCCTACTAACATTAAGTTATTGTAAACAGTCTTCCTTGATAATCCGTCATTTGGAATTAATCCATAATGAAACTCAATTGGAGTGATTTTTCCTAGTTTTTTTATTGGGCCTAATTTTTTTTCCATCAATTCTTTTAATCTTTCAGTAGGATCTACATTGGATTCTGGTTTACCTATTCCTACTCCTATTCTTACAATTTTTTCTGAAATTGGGAAAATCCATGCATATCCTGCTGGAGAATATTCTTGACCTACCATTAACCACCATGTGTCTCTTTCAACATTTTCAGCTTCTACTTCGTATTCGGCCCCTGCACCAAATCTTTCCCACTGAGTAACTAGATTCATCGCTTTACACACTGTTGAAGGAAAACCGCTAGCATCGATAACAACTTTGGAATGGAATTCTATCTGTCCGTCCTGATTTGTTCCTTTAACCCCTACAATGTCCCCGTTGCTATTTTTTATTACGTCTGAAATGTTTGTTTTTACAAAAATTTTAGATCCTTGCATTTCAGCTTGTTTTGCCAACCATCGATATGTTTTTCTCACATCTAAAACCGCTGCTCTGTATTCTGTATCGCTAATTGTTACTTCGTTATTTGGAGAACAGAATGAAAACTTTTTGATAGGATTAAAGCAGTCGTTTGGGATGCCAAACTCTTTGATGTTCTGAATCCATGTAACCCCACTAGTCCTTACTGTCTCTGCAATTGTTTTTTCTTTTTCAATCAATGCAACACTAATGCCGTTTTTTGCTGCCTCAAATGCTGCAGATGACCCTGCTGGACCTCCTCCTACCACAACAAGATCAAAATTGAATTTCTGTACCAATTAATCTAATTTTAAAATGCTTGGATATAATTTTGAGTATTTGATACTATTTTTTCAAAACAGGCGTTCCTGTTGAATCGTTTTCACGCTCTGGATCAAAAGTGCTCATGTGTGCAGGATCCCTGTGCATAAAACTATGTACTTCGCCTTGCTTTTTTCTACAAAATTTTGAATGAATTGTTTCTTGCACTTTTAGAGTATCTTCATTTTCATGAAATAACCTCTTACCACATTCTGGGCATGTGCTTTCAGGCATAAATCCTGTCTGTATCAAATCTATTTAGATGTTTCAGAAAAACTGTTTTTTCATTGATTTTATGAAAACCTAAACTTTAATGCATTATTTTCTCTTGTATTTGTAATGGCCGAACTTGAAATTTCTTCATTCTTAATTTGGTCTGTAATTACAGCTGTAATTATGGGTGTTACTGGAATAAGCTACAGGTTATACTTGAGGAGAAAAAACAATGAGATCTCTTCATCTTGAGAAAAAAGGACTGCGATGTTTGGCAATTGCTGAAAGTTTTAGACAGAATTCAAAAAAATCAATTCTTTGCGGTTTAGTTATGAGACGTGATTTTTTAATAGATGGGTTTGTTTTTGGTAGTGCTACACTGGAAGGCGATGATGCCACTGATGTAATTTTAAAAATGTATGCTGATCTAGAACGACCTGATGTCAGCTATGTGATTATTTCTGGATTGATTGTATCTTTGTATAATATTATAGACATCAAAAAATTATTTGACAAGTTACAAATTCCTATAATTGGAATAACATACCACGAATCATCTGGAATAGAATCTGCAATAAAACATCATTTTCCAGAATCATACAAATCAAAAATTTCAGAATACAAAAAACTTGGAACTCGAGAAAAAATCACATTGCATACATCCAATGATGTTTTTATCCGAAAAGAAGGCTGCACCACTAATGAAGTTAGAAAAATCCTTGATGACTTGACATTACAAGGCTCTTTTCCTGAACCAATACGTGTGTCTCAGTTACTTGCTAGGACCTTGCTCCAAAAAGGTCTAACCTTCTGAAGCTGCCTTTCCGCCATCTACGTTAAGTATGGTGCCTGTAATCCAATTTGCTTCATCTGATGCTAAATACAATACTGCATTTGCAACATCTGTTGGTTCTCCGATTCTTGCTAATGGAAGTCTTTCTTCTAGAACCTTTCTTGCTTGAGGATCGTCAAGATATGGTTTGATCATTCCTGAATTAATAATTCCTGGATTGACACAATTACATCTGATGTTTCGTCTTGCATATTCTACAGCTATTGCCTTTGTGAACATGGAAATTGCTGCCTTTGTTGATGAATATGCTGCCAAATGTACTCTTGGAATAGCTCTTTCACCTGAAATTGAACCAATGTTGACTATTGCGCCATTTCTGACCTCGTACATTTTCCCCAATACCGCTTTTGTCATGTGAAATACTCCGAATAAATTCACATCGATTAATTTTTTAATTTCTGAATCTTGCATTTGGTGAAAATGAACAGGATCATTAATTGCTCCTGCGTTATTTACTAAGATGTCTATTTTGCCATATGTGTCGACAATTTGATTTACTGCTTGTTGTACTTGTGATTCATCTGTAAGATCACATGTCACTGAAGCTGTTGCTTCTTCGTTTCCGATTTCTTTTCTTGCTTTTTCTAGGCCTTCTAGATTTCTTGCAACTAGTATTACTTTTGCACCTTCTTCTACGAGTCTTTTGACAACTCCTTTTCCAATATCACTTGATGCCCCAGTGACAATTGCAACTTTATCTTGAACTCTCATGATTTCTGATGATTATTGTATCTTATAGAATTTTTGGTATTTTTCACTCTTAATTCTGTCAATTATGACTCGTTGATTTTTTTGATATATGCTAATATTCCAGTATAGTCTATCTTTCCAAATCCCATATCTGATGCATTTTCGTAAATTTCTTGAGCCTTTTTTATCATAGGCAAATTAACTCCGTTTGATTTTGCATAATCAGTTATTGTAGCGATGTCTTTTTTCAAGTTTTCTAGAGTAAATGTTGCATCAAATTTATCATCAATCATTTTGTACGCTTTTTTCTCACTCATTCCTGTTTTGAAATAGGTTGAATTCAGTATTTCAAGAAATATCTTTGGATCTATATTGGATGCCCTGACAAGAGTAATTCCTTCAGACAACGCAAGTGCTAACATGGCAATTTGAAGATTCATTGCCAATTTTACTGAATGTGCAATGCTTTTTTCTCCTAAATAGAATACTCTATTTCCTATGGTTTCAAACACTTTTTTGAATTTTTCAAACGTTGATTTGTGACCTGATGCCATGACTACTAAATCACCTGATATGGCTACATTTGGTCCTCCCATAACCGGAATGTCTAGTTTGTTTATTTTGAATTTTTCAAATTCCTCTGTAATTTTTTCCGATTCTGATGGGTCAATCGTACTCATATCTGCTACTGTCAATCCATCATGTTTTCCAAAAACAATTCCGTTATTGTCAAATGAAATTTGACGTACTGCCTTTGAATCTTTTACAACTATGATGACTATCTCTGAGTTTTCTGCAACTTGTTTTGGTGAATCTACGACTTTTGCTCCTTTACTTTCCAGTTCTTTTGTTTTTTCTCTTGTTCTGTTGTATACTGTCAAATTATTTCCTGCTTCTAACAAATGCAGTCCTACTGCGTTTCCTAGCATTCCAGTGCCTATGATACCAATATTCATGATCTGATTTTCTCCGTTTTGTGATTTATTTTCTTTCTTCATCTTTTACTTCCCATTGACTGTTTCCAAATCTTGATGCTTCAAATTCAATTTGTCCAATTGTTTTTTCGCCTTTTCTTACTTTTGCATAATCAAATTTTCTCATTTTGAAAATTCTTTCTTTTGGTTTGTAACCTCCTTCAATAACTTTGATTTTGAATCTTTTACTTGCCTTGATAATCATCTTTCTTGCTACCTGCACATCTCCAATCCATGAAAACATTTCAAAATCCCCAAAATTTTTTGTGCTCACAGTATAACCATACAGTCTTGCTTCTAACTTGGACTTTTGAGATTTAGTCTGTTCATTTAACCATTCGATGACTTCTTTACCATGACCTTTTTCTATCCCAAATGTCTCTGAGTCTTTCATTTATTCAAAATAATATTTTAAACAATAATAATCATTTCAAAATCTGTTAAACTAAAATAATGAATTTGCAAACAAATCATATGCTTACTGTGGATTGTAGGGAGGTTGTCTCAATCAAAAATGAATTATTAGTTTATGTCTCAGATCAAGTTGCCGCAATTCCCACCTTGAAAAATCATCAATTTACACTGTCTATGTTTGATGATGATGAAACCATAGATACAAGCGTAGTTATCTCTTCAATAAAGGAATTTTTAGATTCTATTGGTGAAGGTCATAACTTTGCGGTAATAAGCAACAACGACGTTATTTCGATAAGATCAATAACTGGAAAATCAATCGAACGTGATTCGCCCCCACCAACTGGAGAAATGTTTTCATGTACTCATTGTGGTTTTGTTACTCGCTATGAAGTGGAATACCAAAACCATATGAAAATGCATTATCTCTAATTTTCATTAAATGAAAACACTGTTCTTTTCTTAAATTCCGGAATTTGTTCTTCTATTGTAAAATCATACAATGGAAAACGTTTTTTGTATTCTCTAAGGAAACTTATTGCAACTTGTTTTGTTTTGAATGTTGTTCTGATCCCCTCTAGATTAAACTCTTTTCCAAATGTGTCATATGCAATAATGTTGTATTGATTTGACCTTACATGATATTTTGTACTAAAAAACCAAATAATCCCAAAACACATAACAAAAAAACCTGTAACTGCTTTGTCTAGAATTTTTTTCATGAGTTGGGTTTCAACAGGATCTTTATAAGGACTAGGTGCAGAAATTCCTTGTGGATAAACCTTCAAAAAATAATGTCACAAAAGTATATTGTACTAAATGTGATTCTGTTTTTGACTCCCGAAAAAAATTTGAAAAGCATCTTGATGAACATGCTGGCGTATCTTGTGATGTTTGCCCTATAGACACTGCTATATCCAAATTCACTAATTTGTTTAAGAGGAAATCTTCTCATAATTTGGAATAAGTTTTTTAAACAATTTTAGTAATTTTCTGTATGAAAAAAGGAATAATCATAGCTGGTGTAGTTGCTGCTGTGATTATTGGAATCATTACATCTTATTCATCTTCTTCTTCTGAACAACTCAATATGGACATGACTCGAACTCATGGTACTATTTCTACTGCTATGGGCTCCGCACTACTGGGAGATCCCTCTGCTCCTGTTACTATTGTCGAATTTGGCGATTACCAATGCCATCAATGTTATAATTGGTTTCATAATACCAAACCCTCTGTTTTTAAAAATTATGTGGATACTGGAAAAGCAAATTTTGTCTTTGTTGATCTTGCCTTTTTAGGACGTGATTCTCCTAAAGCAGCTCAGGCAACCTATTGCGCTGAGGATCAAGGGAAATACTGGGAATTTCATGATGTATTGTATAACTCCCAGGAATCTCAAATTGATAATGGATGGGCAAATTCTGAGCGATTGAAAGCTTTTGCCTTTAGTCTTGGTCTGGACATGGAATTGTTTGAAAGTTGCCTTGATTCTGGCAAGTATTCAAAACGTGTTCAGTACAATATTGCTGAAGCAAAGAAACATGGCGTAAGAGGCACTCCTGGATTCTTTATTGTTGGACCTGATGGACAGCAACAACAAATTAGTGGTGCACAACCCTATTCTGTTTTTAAACAGGTAATTGATTCTATGATCTAATATGACAAATACTCTGAATCTTGTATTTTCAAATCTCAGATACGTGGTATTGGCATCGTTGATTTTCATTTCGATGTTGATGGGGCTGCTGATAATCTCTGAGTATATTTTCCTTGAACCTTATGTTGTAAGCCATATTCCTAAAGGGACTGAGCTTGGTTTTACACTAATTGTTATTTTATCTGGACTTTCTGCCCTTGTAATCCCAATGAATGTTTATCGAATTAATATTTTAAAAAGCTCCAAAAAGAAGATGGGTGGCAGTGTTTTTGGCTCATTTATTGGAGCAGCTGCTGGTGCGTGTAGTTGTGGGCCTATTGGGTTTGCAATTATCTCTACATTTGGAACTATTGGGGCAACTGCATCTGCATTTCTGACAAATTTTGAAATTCCTATCAGAATTGCAGCAATCATACTATTACTCATTACGTATTTTACTACCCTCCGATCCTTGAAAATTGAATGCAAGGTTAATTCTTGAATCAATAGACTAAGAATTACCTATTAGACAATTTTTTACAACCTTGAAATGTATCTTTTAGCAAAAGAATCCTTTTTTGTGACGCTGATATTTGTCCCAATTAGGCCTAGTAGAAGAGATCCAGAAGATGATGAATTAGAGAATAACGACTAGTATTCTCTATGTTTATTTTATCTGTAAAAATGAGTTTGTAGGAATGTCTATGTTTGTATTGTTTTTTAGTTGAATGATTTTTGTTAAAATTTCTATTCCTGTGATTGTTCTGATACTGGGTTTGCTAAAAAAAGAATTTGCATCTACTGCAAACACTTTTCCTCCTTTGACTGCTCTTAATGAATTCCATTCTTGATTATTTTTTAGAATTTGATTATATTCTTGAACTGTCCTTTTAACATCAAAACCGCATGGCATTAATATTATTGTGTCTGGGTCTGCTTCTCTGATCTCTTCTATTGTTAAACGTCTGGAATGTTCTCCTGTTTTACTGATCATATTTTTCCCTCCTGCTATTTCTATCATCTGTGGAACCCAATGTCCTGCTGTGAAAAATGGTTCTATCCATTCAATTGCCAAAATTTTAGGACAATTGCCGTTTCTTATTTTTTCAATTCTTTGAATTCTTATTTTTAATGACTCTACTATCTGTGATGCTTTTTCTTGTTTGCCCAAAATTTCTCCTAACTTAATGACTGAGTCGATGATCTCATCTACGTTATGTGGATCCATTGAATGAAGAATTGGTTTTTTATCCAAAATTTGCACTGCCTTGTTAACCTGATTTGTATATGCTGCACACACTTCACACGTCTCTTGAGATATGATCAAATCCGGATTTGCACGTTTTAGATTTTCTTCATTTAAAACAAAAATATCTTTTCCTTCTTTTAGTAATTGACATGTTGTCTGATCAATTTCATTACTGCTGAGATTATTAGAATCCACTACTGAATTAATTACTATTGGTTTTGATTTTGCCCCTTTGGGATAAAGACATTCGTGTGTTACTCCTGTAATTTTTGCTTCTTCTCCAAATTCATATAGCAACTCTGTGGCGCTTGGCAAAAATGACACAATACTGTTGATTGGCATTTGTTCAACTTGGATTTTGGCCCTTAAACATGATACGTTGACTGTATGTCAATTTGTGCTATTAGGCAGATTAATAGGCTTATGCTAGGCACGTTTTTTGGTTGTCGGCAAATTCTCAAGATATTCGAAAATCAATTCTTGCAAAATGGCATGAGGATTTATCCAAATATGGCAATCTTCATTCTTCTGATTCTGTAAGTGGTTCGAGCCCTCCCTCTGTTTTTGTTGGTTCTTACAACTATCCCAAGGTCTTCGTCGGACCGATGGTCCCTCCTATTCACGGTGATACTGAATTACTTGATAACCCTGAAAAATGGAGCGGAAAATCACTGGAAGAAATTGTAAACTTTCGACTTAATTTGGTTAGGGGAATTCAAAAAATTCCTGTAAATCAAACTGAGGGGAAGTATCTTGAAAATTTACAAGAGCTTGCGATGTCTTCAAAACCTACTGATTCTGATTTAGAATTTTTTAAATCAACATCTTCTAATATTTCCCTTGATGGTGAAAGTGCCCCTTTTGGTCCTATTGGTGAAATAAAATCTGCAAAATTTTCACATTCTTCCACTGAGAAATCAATTGAAAAAACATTCTATGATCATGACCTAAAAGCTCAGGATGCTGTTCTAAATTTGTATAACTCTGGAATTGAAATCTCAAAAATTCAAAAATGTTTTAGCATTGGTATGCTTGGACATGACCGAAAACTAGTTCCTACAAAATGGAGTATTACTGCAACCGATGATATCATATCAAAATCTCTTGTTGAAGAAATTTTAGACTATCCATTAATTGATTCTTATCGTATTTTTTCTTTTGAGCATTTGGGAAATGTTTTCTCAATAGTGTTGTTTCCTCACAGGTGGATATATGAAATGATTGAAGCATGGTATTCAAATGGTGTTTTGGGATTTGGCTCTGATCATGAAGATGCAAGAGGAATTTCACATCCTCCTGCAATTGCTGGAGCATATTTTGCTGCAAAGCTTGCAGTATCTGAGTATTTGTCAAAACACAAAATCCAATCTGGGGTTGTTATTCTTCGAGAAATCAGACCTGAATATGCAATTCCTGTAGGTGTTTGGCAAGTTAGAGAGGGTATTCGTTCTGCTATGAAACAGAATTATCTTCTTGCTGATACTTTTGAGAACGCTTTAGATTTGGCTTCTAAAAAAATGAGCATAAGTAAAACTGAATGGTTGTTGAAAGGAAATATTGTAAAATTAATGAAACAAAAAACAATTGCTGATTTTTTCTAGCCATTATGCTCAACTCCTTTAGTTATTTCAAAACATAACATCTCATTTCTAATGTATATTTTTGATAGACTCTTGTCATGAGTTCATTAAGATGCAAAAAGTGTTCAAAAACCATCCCCAAACATGAAAACTATGCTGTAGTGTTATTCTTGGTTCAAGATAGGATTTCTGAACCAACATATGAGCATCTTTCATGTCCTGAAAAATTTTCTTGTTCTGACCAGTGTTGAGCTATTTATTGGCCAATTTCTGAAATTCCCATATTGCAAAATTGGAATCTTATGGCCGGAATGGGTATTATTGCTAGCCCAATTCTATTTGCCTTAGTTGTATTCCCTGACACTTTTAGCTTGAGCTGGAATCAAGGTCGTGGGGGATTTCTGTTTGCTCTTGTTTTCATAATTGCCGAATTAGTTGGACTAAAAATTGTAATCTCTAAAAAGAGATTAATTTCTGTAATTCCTCTGGCATCTCTTATGATTGTGTATTTGACAAGTTTGGAATATGGATTACGCGATTATATTTTAGATTCAGCTGAACATTATGGTGTTCAGTTAATTTACTCGTGGACTTGGTTATGGGATTTTGTATTGATGACTTTGTTTGTAATGTCTGCTCTGAGCATGTTCTTTGGTACTAGATGGATTCGTATTGCACCTGCAGGCCCAATATTCTTGGGAGGGAGTGCGATAATTCTTTCATTGGATGCATTTTTCCCCTATGATTCACTTGGTCCATTACAATACGTTGTACCTTACCTTGTTCAAACAAATGTCTGGCTAGTCACTTTGTTTGATCTAGGTGTTGCAACAGCTCGTGATAACATAATGTTCCTTAAAGGCGACTATGGCCCTATGGTCCTCCAAGTTTTTTGGCCATCTGCTGGAGTTCACAGTATTATCATCTATTCCTTAGTGATGGGTGCATTCTTACTAAAAATGAATATTCCACGACATAGAAAATCAATTTACTTTGCACTTGGAATTTGCGGAACAATTGGTGTAAATGTAATCCGAATATTTTCATTATCTTGGTATGCTCTAAAAGTAACTACTGATGCGGCTAAATGGGAAGAATTCCATTCAGTAGCTGGAGAAATTCTGTTTTTGCCTTGGCTCTTTATCTTTTTATTAATTGTAATTCTAATTGAATCTAAGAGATTGAAAAAATTAGAATCTGAAGGAAAATCTGTCTCTAAAAGTAACTAGTGATACTGCTTTGACCTGAAATCTCAGACAATTCTGAAACTTTCACGCCTAATCGTCTAATTGTTATTTGTTGATCAATTAGTGCATCTTTTAGCAATTGCTCTGCATTCTTTTCCAATTCTTCCAAACTATCAGTTGGATTTCTCAGCATTCTAGATTTTGTTTTATTTGACAAGTCTGATTGAATGAATTGAACCCCTACTGATTTGAACATTCTATTGTTGTTTAGAACAATCTTGTGCAATTCTTTACATAATTGCTTCAAATTCTCAGATAAGAAATCAAAATCTTTTGAATCTTTTTTTAGTGTGATAAGTTTGCTAAATTGAATTGTTGGTTCTCTTTCTTTAACCGGGTCTGTGTTTATACCTCTTACTGAATTAAAAATATAGGTACTACTTTTTCTTCCAAATTCTTTATTTAACGTAAATACATCTAATTTTTTTAAATCTCTTACTGTCTCAAGATTCATTTGAACAAATCTTTCTTCCGTTTTTTTACCTATTCCTGGAATGTCCCTTATTTTTAATGGATCTAGAAAAGCCTCTACTTTTTCAGGTGGCACTATTGTTAACCCGTCTGGTTTTCTAAAGTCTGAAGCTATTTTTGAAATTAATTTATTGGGTGACACTCCTATGGAACAACTCAGTTTGAGTTTTTCTCTAATTGCATTCTTAATTTGTTGAGCAAGATGGCTTGCTTTTTCATAACTTCCATCTGTTCTTTTTGTAACGTCTAGATATGCCTCATCTCTGCCAACATATTCAAAAACATCTGAATTTTCTTTCATTATTTCCATTCCTTTTTCAGACATTTCACTATAGAATTCAAAATCAACTGGCAAAAATACTGCATCTTCTCTTCCCTCTAATCTCTTTTTTGCAAACATTATGGGAATTCCTGATTTTACACCGTATTTCCTTGCTGTGTAATTAGCAGTGGCAATAGCTCCACTGTCTCCTCCTCTGTCTGAAAAAACACACACGCACACTGGTTTTGATTTTAATTCCGGCTTGCGTATCTCTTCACACTGGGCATAAAAATAATCAAAATCAATGTGGAAAACTATTCTATTTCCCAATAATCTTTGTATGGTTTTTGATTATTACTATATTTTGAATTCATTAAATATTGTTCAATTCTTATGTTGTTTATGGATTCGCCACTTTCTTCAGGTGAGGATGGAATTAACATAAAACCTGAACAAATGGAAAAAGAAAAACTGTATCATTGTATTTTCAAAGATAAAATCCTTTTAGTTTTCAAAGATTTTCAAGATGTACTGAACTGCTATGAGATAGAGGAAAAAAACCTTGTAGATAAGGTTAAGAATTCCAAAAATATTGATGTTGAAAAAATTTTAGAGGACTATATCCAACAACAGAACCTTAAAAATAAATAAAAGCCAGAGCACTTTTCGTTATTAAGGAATAGAAATTGAGTGATCCAAAAAAATCCAAAGATGCAGAAGATATTTTGTCTGAATTTCAAGATTCACAAAAACCAGAACCAGAACCACAATTAGATGCACCAGAACCAGAACCACAATTAGATGCACCAGAACCAGAACCACAATTAGATGCACCAGAACCAGAACCACAATTAGATGCACCAGAACCAGAACCACAATTAGATGCACCAGAACCAGAACCACAATTAGATGCACCAGAACCAGAACCACAATTAGACACTCCTCAAGAAAAACAAGAAACAAAATCTGAAGAACGCGATGTAATTTTTGTAGGCACTAAACCAATTATGACGTATGTTTCAGCAACACTTACTCAACTTGCTAATATGGAAACTGTTACTATTAAGGCAAGAGGTAAACGAATCACACAAGCAGTAGATGTTTCTCAAATGATTGTAAAAAGAATGGATACTGTTGGCTATGTAATTAGTGATGTTAGGATTTCGTCGGATTCACTCACTTCTCAAGATGGAAAACAGCGTAACGTTTCTACTATTGAAATTGATATTACAAAAAAATAAGATCAGAAATCTAATTTTAGTTATTTTGGTAGCGACAACGGTTATCACATTGGTTAACGTCTCATCAAATTCATGTGGTGTAAAACATATTCAGCTCATCAATGATTTGAACATTTATGAAAATTCATTAGATCCTGAATTTTGTGAAGAAACACTTGAAAAAATATATTCGTTTAATGAACAATGTGAGCCTCAAATGGAAATTTTAGATTGTGGCTAAATCACGTCGTTTAGAAATGTGATTCCAAAATATATCAGACTGATGCTTAGTCCTAACATCATGATTTTGTAATTTTTGTTTGATAAAATTCTTGCACTTTTTTTTGCTAAAAACGCAACTGAACCTAACCAAGCAAAATCCATCCAAATATGTAGCAAAAATAATACTATGATTCCTCCAAATGCCCATATCATCATTGCATCTGAAATTAATTTGAAACCTACACTTAACCACCATGCTATGAAAAATGGATTCAGTGCGCTAAGTGTAATTCCTGCAATTACTGCTCCGTGTTTTTGATCATTTTGTAATGTTTTTCTTTTTTGAAATAATGATTTTATTTGGATTCCTGCGAAAATAAAGAGTGTAATTGCCCCTACTATTGAAATAACTGTTCTAAACTCTGGAAAAACTTCTAATGAAAACACTCCTATTCCTAAAAGAATTACTAGGGGGAACTCAACAATTGTATGCCCTGCGGCCATTTTTATTCCTGCTCTGGTGCTTTCC
The DNA here is from genome assembly GCF_018128925.1 of Nitrosopumilus sp. K4. Lineage (NCBI taxonomy): Archaea > Thermoproteati > Nitrososphaerota > Nitrososphaeria > Nitrosopumilales > Nitrosopumilaceae > Nitrosopumilus > Nitrosopumilus sp. K4. The sequence goes on along the minus strand of NZ_CP067007.1, from coordinate 850,754 downwards.
TTAGTGCCATAGACAATGTTTGCTGCAAATAATGGACCTGGTGCCATCACTCCTGATGCCGATATTATTACTACTGCAAATACAAAATCTAGAATATGGTTCATTTGTCTAATCTGATAATCTGAATTTTTCTCTCTTCTGATTTATCTGTACATCGTGTCTTTTAATTGCCTTGATTCTTCTTCGGTTTCTTTGATCATGACTTCAGCTTTTTCTGCTTCTTTCTGTAATAGTGACATGTCACACGCAATTCCTGGAATCAGTTTGCCCATTGCCTCACAAAGTTTTGCACTTGATCTAAAATCAGGACCTGTTCCATCTGAATGAAATAAAATAACAATCACATCTTGTTCCATTAAACTTGCTTCATTAAGTAACATTCCTGGAATTCCTGGAACAACGCCGTTTTCTAATACTTTGAAACCTACTTCTTTAATTTTTTTCCTAGCTTCTTCGGTGCTTCCAACTGCAACTACCTCTTCTGATCCTTCAGGAGTTTTAACTGCAACGCTACTTACAACTAATTTAATTTTCTTTTTTCTTGCCCAGTTTAACATTAATCTTGCAGCAGTTCTGTGTAGTGATTCATGAAGTGTAAGATATGATAGGAATATTGAAACTTTAGACTCTTCATTTACAAATATTCTTGTAGGAAAATTTGGTTTTCCATCTTTAATTAGACTGATGGGGGGAAAACTATCTGACGATATGACTCCTGTAATTGAAAATTTTGAAGTATGAATCATCGATTCTGTTGAAATTGCACTGCTGAATCCTACTGAGGGAAATCCATCTATCAAATAACCTCCTTCAAGATCCATTTTTTTTAATTCTCTAATTCTCATTTTTGTAGACAATACATTATTTTCAAATGAATTGAATAAAGTTTTTACTAATTTGAAATACTATTTTTTTAATTTTGCAAGTAATGCTGCATAAATGAATGGAAGTATTGTTGTTACTTCTGCATGCAACGTTGCTTGTCGTGCTCTTTGAGTAACTTTGCCCCATGATATTGCCTCTCTAACCAGTGCACCGCTAAGACTGCCGTCAAATTCTTGTGCAGTGGTTATGTAAAACGCATAGTCTAATCCTTCTCTGTACTGATTCCACCATAATGTGTGATGTTTTGAAATTCCTCCCCCTAACATCAATGCTCCTGATTTCTCAGCCTTGAAAATTAAACCTGATAACAAATTTGCATCTTCAGCCAAATTCAATTTAAAATCACTGTGTTTTTGTGAAAATAACCAAATCTGACTACCGACTGCACCATCCATTATTCCTGGAACAATGACGTTAATGTTGTTTTTGTATGCCCAATACAGAAATGAATTCTCTCCTAAGTTTTTTCCTATCATTTTACAAATTTGGGCTGTGGACATTTCTTTTACTCCTTTTTGATACTCTTCTTCCAAAAATGACTGCATCTTCTCTTCAATTAGTGGTCCGTAACTGTCCATTGGCACCAACACATTTCCTAATCTATGGATGTTTTGATCTGCTAACTCTCCATCATCCATGGTAAACGATCCTTCTTTGTAATTTGAAAAATGTCTTGCAATGTCATGATCTAATGCACCGCATGTTGTAATGGCTACATCAAACCATTTGTTCTTCATCATGTCTTTGATAATTCCTCTTAGCCCTGTTGAAACAACTGCTCCTACAAATGAGACAAATCGTAAGCATTTTGGATCAGTGATCATCTCTGATAAAATATTTAGCCCATCTGAAAGATTAACCGATTCAAATCCTCCTGATTGTGATAATTCTTCAAATATTTTTTCTAAGGATGTATTTGAATTTATTTCGATGTCTTTCACAGGTCTACCGGGCGTTACCATGTCTTATTCCCTTGATTACGATTATAAAATTCTGCCTTGAAAAATTGGAATTTCTTTTGGTGTTTTTAAGAAAACTTTAAACCCGCCTAATAACACCAAATTTCGAATGACAGGTAGAATTAAGGTAGGTTTAGTTGGTATAGGAAATTGTTTTTCTGGTTTAATTCAAGGTATTGAATATTATCGTCAGAATCCTTCTCAGCAAGTAATAGGAATTATTCATGATAAATTAGCTGGTTATGGAATTCATGATATTGACTTTGTTTGTGGTTTTGATGTGGGTGAAAACAAAGTTGGAAAACCTTTGATGGAAGCAATTTACGAATACCCCAACATGGTAAATTGGGTTCCTAAAGACACCATGCCAAAAACTGATGCCAAAGTCTATGAAAGTCCTATTTTAGACGGTGTAGGGTTATGGGTTGAAAATAGAGTAAAACCAATCAAAAGCTCAAAAACTACTGAAGAAATTGCTGAAGAAGTAAAAAAAATTATCAATGAAACAGGGGCTGAAATTATTGTTTCTTATTTGCCTGTAGGTTCAGATAAAGTAACTGAGTTCTGGGCACAGATTTGTCTAGATACTAATACTGCATTTGTAAATTGTATTCCTTCGTTCATTGCATCTGATGAAACATGGGCAAAAAAATTCGAAGAAAAAAATATCCCCTGTATAGGTGATGATATCAAAGGACAAGTTGGTGCTACTATCGTTCATAGAACTTTAGCAAAACTATGTAATGACCGTGGTACAAAAATTGAAAAAACATATCAAATCAATGTTGGTGGTAACACTGACTTTCTTAACATGAAAGAGCAAGACCGATTAGTCTCAAAGAAAATTTCTAAAACTGAAAGCGTTCAAAGCCAACTTGATGAAAGGTTAGATGATGATCAAATCTATGTTGGTCCTTCTGACTTTATTCCTTTCTTAGGTAACACAAAACTCATGTTTATGAGGATTGAGGGAAGGCAATGGGCAAACATTCCATATAACATGGAAGTTCGTTTAGAGGTTGATGATAAAGCAAACTCTGCTGGCATCGTAATTGATGCAGTTCGATTGGCAAAAATTGCTCTTGATCGTGGAATTGGTGGTCCAATAAAACCTGCAAGTGCATACTTGATGAAGCATCCTATTGAACAAACTTCTGATGTTGCAGCAAAGGCAGCATGTGAAAAATTTGTTGCAGGCGAATAGTTTTATTTGAAACTCCGCTCATCTGAAAATCTTGTTTTTCGAATTTGATTGTATTTTAATAGATTGAATTCTTTTGCTGTAGCGTTTTCTCCTCTTAGATGAGTTATCTTTGGAATGACAACTTTGTTTTTTTCAACAAGATCTACGATAATGCTATTTCCTCCAAACCTGTGATTGTTTACATTTGCTGCCAGAATGGGCACTCTGTTTTCTAATGCTCGTACTTGTACGTACATTTGCCATGGATTTATACCTCTTTTGACAATCCTGCTGGGTGAGATTAGTACTTCTGCACCTTTTTTGACAAGTGTGTTTGCTACATCTGGAAAAACCATGTCATAACAAATGATCACGCCAAACTTGCATGATGTGTTGAAAATTTTTGCTTCTCTGCCTGGTTTCACAAGATTTCTCTCATAGTCAAACGGGTGGATTTTTTCTTGCCTGCCAACAATTTCTCCTTCTGGACCTATTATTGGAGATGATATGGCCATTCTGTGTTTTATTCTTTCATAAAATGCTCCTGGAATTATGGTCATTGAAAAATCTCTTGCAATTTTTTTAAAATCTAAAAATTCTTTGTCATAATCTGTTATTCTATTATCTTGTAACCATTGTTCAGGCAAACATACCAGATCTGTTTCTTTTTTTCCAAGATTCTTCAGCAATCTTGAAACTGAACTAATCCCTACTTTGTTATTTCTGTATGATTTTGTTTGGATGATGCCTATTTTGACCATGATTGTTTTTTGATTAATGGATAATTATAGGTAGGCTTGATTTTGGGCACTAGAATAATTTTGTAGTTCTGGTTAAATACAAAACACACTTCATTTTGTTTATGGAGTTTCCAGCAGAACTAATCAGGTTGATTGAATATGAATTAAAAACTCTGAAAAATTTAGAAACCAAAAATCATTCAAATGTTAAACAAGAAAAAACTTGATCTATGTGTGCTTTAGGCACACGATCTTGAATGGATATTTCATAATACCCACCAATACGAAAAATTTGATAGTAAAACAAGAAAAATTATGCAATTATGTCAACTAAACTTGTTAACAATCGATTATCTCATGATTTTACACAATATTGTTATTGGTACATGTCAAAAAAGTAGAGATCTTTGGTTTCAAGTCGTTTGGATTTAAGAATACTACTGTAAATTTTGAACCTGGATTGGTTTCAATATCTGGACCAAACGGTTCAGGCAAAAGTAACATCTTAGATGCCATTATCTTTGCAATGGGTGAGAATAAACCCAAAATAATGAGAGTCGATAAACTTCGTTCTCTAATTCATGATATTGAAGGGAGTCGACGTGGGCCAAAAATGGCAAGATCAAGCGTTCATTTTGACAATTCTGATAGAAAAATCCCTGTTGATTCTGACGTTGTTGAAATTACAAGGGAAATGGATGAATCTGGAGAAAATACTTACTATCTTAACAAAAAGAAGACAAACCGTAGCCATATTTTGGATTTGCTTGATATGGCAAATGCCGGTCTAGGACAATTAAATGCAGTTCAGCAAGGAACTGTTACGAGGATTTCGGAATTCACATCTGAGGAAAAAAGGAAAACGATTGAAGATCTTATTGGCCTTTCATATTTTGATGAAAAAAAGGCTGAAGCTATCAAACAACTTGATGAAGCTGATAGGCGATTAGAAATTGCACTTGCAAAAATGGGCGAGATTAAGAAAAGAATTGATGAACTAGAAGAAGAGCGAAACCAGAAACTTCGTTATGATATTCTTGAGCGTGAACTGAATCGATATAAAGCAATTGCAGCTGCAAATAAACTCAAAGTCATCGTAAATCAAAAGAGCTCAAAAGAAGAAACCCTTGGAAATATCAATTCTGAAGTTAAGACTTTAGATGATGAAAGAAGTATTCTTAGAACTCAAATTGAACAATTAGAATCAGAAAAATCAAAACTAATGGCCCAGGCAAATGATTACAGTCAGGCCAAAGCTGCAATTGATGCAGAGTTAAGTGCTGCAATGGAGCAATATGAAATTGATAACAGCGCAATTGTAGCTTCAACAAAAAGAATTCAACAGATTAATGATCGTATACCTGAAATAAAAAATGAATTAGAAACAATCAACTCTACAAGAAATGAAATTGAAAATAAGATTCAGGAAATAAAAAACTCAATTGAAGAAACTGAATCCAAAAAGAAAAAAATTAATGATGATTTGGAATTAATTGATTCAGAAAGAACTAAAATTCTAAATGAACAATCTATAGCTGCATCTAAAAAATCTGAAATTGATAATAAAATAAAATCCCTTTCAACACAACTTAACGAAACTAAATTAAAACTGTCTAAAGTTGAACACGAAAAACAAGAATCTGAATCTAAAATTAAATTTAATTCTGAAAAACTTTCTTCCCTTGAAACAGATATTGAAAAATTAACTGGATTGAAAACTCGTCTTGAATCTATGATTAATAATCATAATGCCACAATAAGAGAGATTAAAACAAGAATTGAGAAACTTAATTCTAAAAAGTCTAAAATAATTCATGATATCGAAGAACTTACTCTCATTCTTGAAAAGTCGAGCAAAGCAGCAGCTCAATATGAAACAAAAATTAAAACTGTCAAAGGAATAATGCATGAGGACTATACTGTTGCAAAATTAAAAGAAGATGCTGAAAAACTTGGAATTGTTGGACTAGTTTATGAAATGATCACTTGGGATAAACAATACGAACGCTCGGTTCTTGCGGTGAGTTCTGATTGGATTAAGGCTATTGTGGTTCAAGACTTTGCAACATTGCTTAGTATTGCAGAAGTTGCACGCTCGCAAAACTTACCAAAATTAAAAATTATTCCTCTTGAAGCTATTCCAAAATTCAAACTAGATCTTCCAAAAGATTCTGGTGTTGTTGGAGTGCTTTCTGACTATGTGCACTCAAAACCAGAATATTCTGCTCTGAAAACATTTCTGTTTGGAAATGTGATTCTTACAGAAAGCCGTGATGCTGCACATAGAATTTCAAAGAAAGGCTACAAAACAGTAACGCTTGATGGTGAATATTTTGAGGCCAAAGGTGGTGCCGTAATTATTGATATTAACTCCAAAATCTCAAAACTCACAAAAATCATCTCTATGAGTACTGATATTGAGGGATTAATTCAATCCATCAACCTCCTCAAAAAATATGTTCAAAAGAAAAAACTCTCCCTGAAAAAAATTGAGGACTCCATACATGGGTATTCTCAGAGACTATCTATGTCTGAAAAAAGCTTGGCCTCTACTGATGAAAATTTCTCTAATCTGAACTCGAGAATTTCATCAGCACTTAGTATGAAAGAACAGTTTGCCGAAAGAATCTCAAAACTCACTCAAAGAAATCAGGATATTCTAACTGAGATATCTACACATGAATCTCATGTTGAATCTCTTAATGAAAGAATTGCACTTGTTGAGGAAAATTATGCCAGTGGGGAACAAACACGTATCGCCCATGAGTTGTCCAGAATCAATGCCAAAAAATCTGAAATTGAAAAATTATACACACAAATAATGAATGAATACCGTGATAAGTCATCTAATCTTACTGCATTACAAACAGAAGACAATCGAGAAAAATCACAGGCAAAAAGCCTTCATGAAGAAGAAGTCTCCCTTGTCACACAACGTGAAGAATTACAACAAAAAATTGAATCTCTGGAAAAAGAGAAATCAATTAAAAATGAAAACCTGGTGAAACTAAGAGAGAAAGAACAAGAACTAATTTCTACCTCTGGTTCTTCTATAGGACAACTAAAAGAATTTGATGACAAATTAAAAATTCTGAGTGATAAAGATCGAGAACTGTCAAAACAAATTAACACACTGGAAAGACAATCGGACTCTTTGAACCGTGACTTGCATGATTTGGTTGAAAATGAAACGAAATTACAACAAATTCTATCTACATTTGGATTTGATCAAAATATGGAAACATTTGATGTTGAATCTATCGTTCAGGGTTTGACATCTGAACAAAATTCATTAAATGCACTAAATGCTAAAGCTCCTGAAACTTACCTTGAGGTATCTCATGGATATCGTTCAATGTCAACACGTAAGAATTCTCTAGAAGAAGAGCGCAACTCTATAGTCAAATTTATTGAAGATATTGAAAAAGACAAGCGCCAAACTTTCTTAGATGCTTTTGATAAAGTCGATAAGGAAATTAGGTTAATTTTCAATAAAATGACTAAGGGTAATGCTTGGTTAGAATTACAAAATGAAGATGATATCTTTAATTCTGGAATTTCTTACTTGATCCAATTTCCAAACAAACCAAAAAGAGAATCTACATCGATTAGTGGTGGTGAAAAGACTCTGGCTGCTATTGTATTTGTACTTGCACTTCAAAAACTAAAGCCCTCTCCGTTTTACTTGTTTGATGAAGTTGATGCACATCTTGATGCACCAAACTCTGAGAAACTTTCCAATATTTTAGAAGAGCGTTCAAAAGAAAGTCAATTCATTATGGTTTCTCTAAAAGATTCTGTAGTACAAAAAGCCAAGTTGATCTATGGTGTTTATCCAAAGAATGGTGTATCTCAAGTTGTAACGTATAAGGACAAAAGAGCTCCTTCTGTAAAAGCCACCTAATCCAAATCTACATAACATGCAACAAAGTGGTTTGAGGTTTTTTCACCCAGATTTGGTTCTGTAGCGCATTTTTCTATTGCATATGGACATCTTGGCTTAAACCTACATCCTTTGAAATCTTGTTTTTCTGTTGGTTCCTTTATTCTGATGTGTTTTTCTCTTAGGCGATTTTCTGGATCTGGCTCTGATATTGCATCAATTAGTGCTTGAGTATACGGGTGCTTGGGGCTCAATAACACATCGTCAATTGGTCCCATTTCTACGATTTTTCCTTGATACAAAATCCCTATCCTTTGTCCAAAAAATCTTGCCGTTGCAAGGTCATGCGTTATGTACATAAATGAAATGTTGTGTTTTTTTTGCAATTCTCTCATCAATTCTAACATCTCTGCCCTTATGGACACGTCAAGCATAGATACGGGTTCATCTGCTAAGATGACTTTTGGGTTAACTGCCAATGCCCTTGCCAAAACAATTCTTTGTCTTTGACCTCCTGATAACATATGTGGAAACTTCTTAACGATTTCTTCTGCTGGTTCTAACTTTACTTCATGTAATACGTCGATTACTCTTTGATGTCTTTCATCTTTCGTACCTAAACCGTGTATTTCCAATGGCTCTGCAATAATGTCTCCTATTTTCATTCTGGGGTTTATAGAGTCATATGGATCTTGTTGAATCATTTGACAATTCATTCGAATTTTTTCTAAACTTTTTTTATCGTCTTTGATCTCACTTCCTTCAAAAATTATTCTTCCTGAATCTGCATCAATTGCCTTTAAAATTAATTTTGCAATTGTTGATTTTCCAGATCCTGACTCTCCTGCCAATACAAAAACTTCTCCTTTTTTTAATGTGAATGAAACATCATCGGTAGCTTTTACAGTGATTGTTTTTGATGAAAATATCCCTTTTTTAGTGAAATACTTACTCAAATTCTCGATTTGTAATATTTCATCCATGTATAGACAAATCTTTTCATCTATATCAAGAGATATGTTTCAAATGGCTAATTTAGGATAAAACATTTAAGTTCAAAAAATTTTGTTTTAATACTTGAACGAAACAATACAAGACAATCTAAATTATAAAAAATATGTTATAGATTCTAGACTCAAATACTTTAAACCACACTCTACAAAAATTGAAAAAAGCTTTTCAGAAGAAATTTCTTTTAGTCTTAACCGAGATTCAAAATTTATTCATCCTAAATTTTTTTATGACAAAAAAGGCTCTGAATTATTTGAAAAAATTTGCACTTTAGATGAATACTATCCTACAAGAACTGAAATCTCTATTCTTAAATCAATTCAGAATGATTTGTTTGAGCTACTTGATGGTTCTTTTAGGTTGGTAGAGCTGGGCAGTGGTGCATCTGTAAAAACACGACTAATTTTGGATGTTTTTAACAAAAAATATGATAAAATTGAATATTTTCCAATTGATATTTCTGAAATTCTCACTGAAAGCTCAGAATTACTCTTAAAAGATTATGAAAATCTGTCTATAACCGGCATAATTGATACTTATGAAGGGGGTTTGGAATTTATACAAAATTATGACAGCGAGAAAAATTTAATCGTGTTTTTAGGTTCAAGTTTTGGAAATTTTTCTCCAATTGAAGGTGCTAAATTTTTAGAAAAAATCAACTCAACAATGAAGCATGGTGATCTATTTCTAATTGGATTGGATTTGGTGAAAAGTACATCTGTTTTAGAAAAAGCATATGATGACTCCAAGGGAATTACTGCAGAATTTAATCTAAATGTATTATCTAGAATAAACGATGAACTAGATGCTGATTTTGATCTTTCAAACTTTAAACATTATGCAATTTACAATGAAAAAGATCAACGTGTTGAAATGTATCTAAAATCTCTTGTTAATCAGTCTGTGATTATATCAAAATCTAATCTTTCACTAGAATTACATAAAGATGAATTGATTCACACTGAATATTCTCATAAATTCAAAATAGAACAAATTAAGGAGTTACTTGGGAAAACTGGTTTTAAAATTCAAAAAATATGGCTTGATAAAAACAATCTTTTTTCATTGACTTTGGCTTCAAAAAATTAGTTTAGATGTCTTCAGCACATCTAAAACCTGAAAATAACCATCTCTCGTCTAACCTGAAAAAATTTCTGTAACTTCCTCTGATTGACATTTGTGGTGTACCAAATGATCCTCCGCGTAATACTTTTTGATTTGTAAACCATTTGTCGTTATACTCGTCAAATCCTGTTTTGAAACCTGGATATCCTACAAATTCTGATGATGTCCATTCCCATACATCTCCTATCATTTGATGACACCCTGATGGACTTTGACCACTTGGATATGACCCAATTTCAGTTACTCCCCAATGATATGATTCTAGTAAATTACAATTTTGTTCTGATGGGCTTTCATTTCCCCATGGGAATATCGTCTTTTCTTGTTTTTCTTCATTCCAACATGCTGCCTTTTCCCATTCTGCTTCTGTTGGCAATCTTTTTCCTGCCCATTTACAATATGCTGCTGCTTCGTAAAAACTAACATGGCATACTGGCTCGTTTGGATTTATTTTTCTAATTCCTAGGAAATCCCTTATGTGCCATTGGCCATCTATTTTTTCCCAATACATGGGCGATTTCCATTCATTCTTCTTTACCTTCTCCCAACCATCTGATAACCAGTGTTTGTAGGTTTGATATCCTCCGTCATCTATGAATTTCAAATATTCCTTGTTTGTTACAGGGTATGCGTCTATTTTGAAATCATTTAGGTAAACTTTGTGTTGTGGTAATTCAATATCATAACAATACTCTTTTCCGTTGTATCCTAATGAAAATAACCCTCCTTTGATCATAATTGTTTTTTGTTCTGTATTTCCTGGTTTTGGCATTTCATTTTTTCTTACTGGTCTATATTGTTCTGCAAGTAAATGCTGTAAGTCATAAACTAAAAGTTCTTGATGTTGACATTCGTGATGAAATCCCATGATGATTAGTTTTTTTGCTTTATCACTTAGTGTTTGTGATTGAATAAATTTTTCAACGCGTTGATTAATTGTATTGAAATATTGAAAAATTTGATCAACTGTTGGTCTTGAAATTATGCCTCTTAGACCTTTATCGTGAGGCACACCAAATTGTTGATAGTATGAGTTTAGGTACTCTGAAAACTCCTTTGAATAAAATTCATAATTTTTATCAATTTTACTCAATATTGCCTCATAAATCCAACTAACATGTCCTATGTGCCATTTAGGTGGGCTCATAAAAAACGCAGTTTGCACTACAAAATCATCTTTTTCTAATGTTTTGACTAATTCTAAAGTTCTTTTCCTTGTCTCTTTGAATTGGTCAATGAGTGATTTGTGGCTTGTTAACTCTGGATTGGTCGTCAACACTGAAAATTATTTTTCTCCACTATTATATTTGCCCCTGGATACCTTCTTTTTAGAAATCAATATTCTGTATTCGTTATGTGATCTGTGTCGTGTCTTGAATGAAAATTATGTACAAAAATCTGAATCGTTGATATCTAAACCTGCGCAAATTTTATGAAACTGCTAAAAATTATGAATCACTGTCTTCTTTGATTTTTAATAGCCTCTTGCAAAAATTGGCTTTGATTGGCTTTGTTTCTGACAATAAAGACATTTTCCAGATACATCTTCTGACCCAAATGGTATAACTCTGATGTCTGCACTTGTTTCTTCCTTGATCTTTTCTTCACATTCTTGATTGCCACACCAATATGCTTTAAAGAATCCCCCACTTGAGATTTTTGATTTAAACTCTGAATAATCTAAAATTTCTACTGTGTTTTCTTTTCCTTGTTTCTTTGCTACTTCTAACATGTCTTTTTGAATTTGTTCTAAGATTGAATTGATATTCTTAATTTCTGAAATGGGCATGCTTAATTTTTCTTTATTGTATCTCTTTGCAATCATCACACTTTGTTTTTCAAGATCTTTTGGCCCTATTTCCATTCTTAATGGAACTCCTTTCATCTCCCAGTCATTAAATTTGTAACCTGGGGTTAACTCACTTCTGTCATCTATATGGACTCTGATGTCCTGTTTTTCTAATTCCTCTTTGATTTCTTTTGCTTTTTGAATTACTTGTTCTTTAGTTTCTTCTGATTTGTAAATTGGAACAATTACGATCTGAATTGGAGCTACTTTGGGTGGTAATACTAGTCCTTTATCATCTCCGTGGACCATTATCATTGCTCCAATTAATCTCCACGAGACCCCCCATGATGTTTGCCATGCAAAATGTTCTACATTGTCTTTATCTGCAAATTTTACTTCAAATGGAATTGAAAAATTCTGACCTAGAAAATGCGATGTTCCCATTTGTAGTGCTTTTCCGTCTGGCATGATTGATTCCATTGTGGTTGTGTATACAGCACCAACGAATTTTTCCTTCTCGCTCTTTTTTCCTGTTACTACTGGGATTGCTAATTCATTTTCAACAGTATTTTTATAAATGTCAAGAATTTTCATTACTTCTTTTTCTGCTTCATCTTGTGTTGTGTGAACTGTATGGCCTTCTTGCCACAAAAACTCCGATGTTCTAAGAAATGGTTTTGTAGCTTTTATCTCTGCTCTAAGTGCTGTGTTCCAAAAATTAATTTTTAGTGGTAAATCTCTCCAACTTTGAATCCATTTGGAATATAATGTATATGCTAATGTTTCTGATGTTGGTCTTAATGCCAGTTTGTCTCCTACTTCGTTTTCTCCTGAATGTGTTACCCAAAATACCTCTGGATTAAACCCTGCAAAGTGTTTTTGCTCTTTTCCTAATAATGATTCTGGGATGAGTACTGGTAAGAATCCATTTCTAATTCCGTTCTTTGAAAATTTTTTGTCAAAAGTGTCTCTAAGTAATTCCCAGATAGAATATCCGTCTGGTCTTAGGACAATTAATCCTTTAACTGGTGCATAATCTGCAAGTTCTGCTTTTAGAACTACTTGCGTGTACCACTCGCTAAAATCTTCTTTTTTCGAAACTGTGATCCCTTTATCTTCTTTACTCAAACATGATTCCAACAAAGATTTTACTAATGAGCCTTTCGTGAATTTTGGATTTTTACTTTAATTTGTCTCCTTTACAGAGTACTTTTCCAGTTACTCTGCTTTGGAAATTTGGGCATACAAAACATTGGATAAAATGAGTTTCTGCCTTCAAAACAGGGCAATCCACAAATTCTTGTTTCATCCTCTTGAGCATTTTTGGACTAACTCCTTTGAGTTTGAGTTTGCCTTTGTCATCCATCATTCCTGATGCTTTTAATTCTGCCTTTACTTCATCAGTTAGTTTTTGTCTTTTTTCAGTTGTTTGAACTTCTACTTCGAATTTATGTTCTAATTCTGCCATACTCGGTATCACTATCATCTTTGATTTATTACTAACGTTTTTTTGATCATAAAACTGGTTTAGACTTTAAACCTAAAACCATTTTTCTGTTTGCACTCACTTATTATTTAAATAACTTGTAAAATTTGTAATTTGTTTTAACATCTTTAAATGTCATTCATTTTATATTAAGTTATGAGCCATATATGTCCTGACTGGGAACGAGTTAAAGATTTGCCTACTTTGGAATTAACTGACTTCTTAAGAAGTCATGATGATGAACTTCCGTGGTACATACAATTACTGAGATCTCGAGAATCGAAACATGAGAAAGAAAATGATGGACTAAAAGATCAAAATGGTCATCATGAACAAGAGATTCTTATCTTAAGAGAACTATTGAAAGAATTGGAAAATAAGAAAAAATAATATGATCTCTTTTGTCTTCTACGAAAACAATTCCTTCTTGAATTCTTGAAAAATGTGATTTAATTAGCAAAAATGTGTGGTTACTTTAATATAATTAGCAATTTTTTTGCAAATCAGATAACACTTGTTAGTAATTTTTGATGTTGAAGGGGTTTTGTATGATGCAGAGTATTTGCCAATTCTTGCAGAAAAACTAAACAAAGAAGACGAAATTTGGGAAATTACTAAAAAAGGTATTCAGGGAGTCATAAATTGGGAAGAGGGTCTAAGAACTAGAGTTAAGGCACTAAAAGGATTAGATTATGAAACTTGTAAACAAGTTGCAGATGAATTACCTATAATGACTGGTGCAAAGGAAGCTTGTAGAGTTTTAAAAGCTGCAGGATGGAAAATCATGGCAGTTTCTGGCGGATTTACAATTATGACTGATAGACTAAAAGAAGAACTAGGGTTAGATCATGTTTATTCTAATGAACTACTTTTCAAAGATGGAAAACTAGATGGTGTAAAGATTAACGTTGATTCTGATAAAGCTAAATCAGCTAGAATAAAAATTGAAGAGTGGGGAGAAACTAAAGAAAACATTGCTTGTGTTGTTGATGGCGCAAATGATGTTAAATTGTTTGATATCTGTGGATTAGGAATTGCATATAGAGCACAAGATTTGGTAAAGGACCTCGCTACTACCACATTAGAAGAAAAAGATCTTTCCAAAATTTTAGATATAATTAACAAGCACTACAAATTAGAACTTGAAACTACGACTACTGCATAACCAATATTTGTCTGTCTTTTAGATACCTATCGTTGAATATTTTACCTGTGTTTATCGACAAAGAAATTGAATCTGGCGATGATATTGTAAATTTTATCTTAAATGTTGAAGACATTCAAGACAATGACATTATAGTTTTAGCACAAAAAATAATCTCAAAGCAAGAGGGGCGATTAGTAAATTTATCTTCCGTTACTCCATCATTATTGGCAGAAGGTATAGGTTCCCAATATGAAAAAGATCCTAGGATTGTGGAATTAATTCTACAAGAATCAAAACGTATTATCCGAATGCAAAACGGGATAATCGTTGTTGAAACAAACAATGGATTCATTTGTGCTAATGCTGGAATTGATGAAAGTAATGTAAAAGATGGTTATGCAACATTATTGCCAAAAAATTCTGATGAATCAGCTGAAAAAATACGAAGATCTATTTTTGAAAAAACAAACAAATCCGTTGGTGTGATTATTTCTGATACTTTTGGGCGTCCTTTTAGAGTGGGACAAACAAATTTTGCAATAGGAGTTTCTGGAATTAATCCTGTGCTAGACTATGCAGGGACGTCTGATACTTTTGGAAATGTTCTACGTGTAACTGCCATTGCAATAGCTGATGAGCTTTCATCTGCTGCAGAATTAGTTATGAAAAAAACTACAAAATGCCCTGTAGCAATTATTAGAGGTTTTACATTTCCTAAAGATTCATCATCAATTGATGTTCTATTAAGACCTGAAAGTGAAGATCTGTTTCGTTAAAAATTGATTTCTTGCAATAGGATTATAATCTAAAGGCAATCTTTTTCCAAATATTGCCTGTAAAAACTGAATTACATTGTCATAATTCCTTTTCAAATTTTCATGTTGGAGAAGAAGAACCTCCATATGATTGCAATATTTCTATTAGGGATCAACTTGAGCGGTCATACAGTTTAGGTCTGGATGCAATTTTTGTTACAAATCATAACACATTAGATGGTTACAGACAATTACTAGAATACAAAAACAATCATTCTAAATTCCAAAATATTTCTGTATTTCCTGCTGAAGAAATAACCATTGATACTGGTGCGCATGTATTGGCATATGGCATTCATGATGAAATAAAGTCTGGAATAACATTAGATGAGTTAATTGATGAAGTTCATAAACAAGGCGGAATTACATCTGCACCTCACCCATTTAGTTTGTTAGATGCATTAAGAGATAGTGCAAAAAAATGTGATATGGTTGAGGTCTTTAATAGCAACAACATAGATGTTTTATCTAATGCTAAGGCCACTCAATTTGCGCTTGATAACAATATGATTCAGGTTTCTGGCAGTGACTCTCATGTGCTGTCTACGCTTGGAAGATGTGTAAATGTGATTGATTCAGAAAATGATTTGGACGATATTTTACAGTCTATGAAAAAAGGACAAATTGAAATTTCTCAAACAGGTTATGCTTTACAAGATGAAACCATGGACCATCTAAAATACAAAATTAACAATTCTAAAGAATATCTTGTAGATTATATTTCTGAGCATTATCCAAACACAAAATGGCTTTTGACTTTGCTGCTTCGAATTTATAACTCAAATCAAAACAGTCATCTTTGGTCACTATTTTATAAAATTGCAATTCATTTGATGAAAAGAATTTCCCAAAAAATTAATTTTCAAAATCATGACCCTTCTTTTATGAAGGACAGAAATCTTTCAACTATGTTCAAAATGGCTATTTAGCAAAATAGGTCAAGCTAAACTCAAATAACTTTTAATATGACAGAACGACCTTCTGAAATTAGATAAAAATGTCTGCTGAAAAAAAATTAGATGCAACAGGATTGTTCTGTCCTGAACCTGTGTTTAGAACAAAAATTGAAATTGAAAAAATGCAGGTTGGTGAAGTTCTAACTGTTTCTGCAGATGATCCCGCAGCTGAAGACGATATATCTAGATGGGTTACAAGAAATGGTCATGAATTGTTAGATATGTCTAAAGATGGCAGCGTAATTACTTTTCAAATTAAAAAGGTGAAATAAAACAGATCATGACAACTGTTGCTGATACTGATGTTCTTAACCGTGTTGGAAACACTCCTCTTGTAAAATTAGATTCGTTGTCAAATGAAAATGCTGAATATTTTGCAAAATTAGAAGGTCACAATCCATTTGGCTCTGTAAAAGACAGGGCAGCTTATTGGATGATCAAAGATGGTGAAGAACGAGGAATACTGACAAAAGGAAAGAGCATCATCATTGAACCAACTTCTGGAAATACTGGAATTGCCTTGACTGGAATTGCTAATTTACTTGGTTACAAAGTTGAGATTGTTATCCCTGAAAAAGCAAGTAATGAAACTAAAGATATCATTAGAAAACTTGGTGCCAAAATCTTTGAAACAAGCGATGATTTGTGTCCTAAGGTTGGTGCAGGCACTGATCAAAGCATCGCTCTTGCAACTTCTATTGCCTCTTCTAGGCCTGATACTTATTATTCTCCAAACCAATACGCAAATGAAGCAAACTTCAAGGGCCATTATGTTGGAACTGGCCCTGAGATTTGGAAACAGACTGATGGTAAAATAACTCATTTCTTTACTGGTGTAGGAACTGGTGGTACTATTACTGGAATTGGGACCTACTTGAAAGAAAAAAATCCGAATGTCAAAATAATTGGTTGCCAACCTCAACAAAACCATTTGATTCAAGGATGGAGAAACTTTGAAGAATCTGCAAAACCAGATCTGTTCTTGAAACGTGAAAACGTAGTTGATGATTGGATATCTGTAGATAATGAAGAAGCATTTTCTGTTGTAAAGGAAGTGTATTCTAAAGATAGATTATTGATTAGTCCGTCTTCTGCTGCAGTTTATGCATGCATGAAAAAATACCCCATTGATGGTAAAGCATGTGTGGTTGGAATCTTTGCTGATGATGGAAGAAAGTTCAAGAGTGTTTATGCAAAACAAAATGTAATGTCTGAAGAAGAATTTGACAATGCATTAAAGGATGCAAAACACATGTCTGAATTAGCCTATTGATCTTCTAGTAGTTTCTTTAGGTGTTTTTCATAGAATTCACGAAAGTTTGCATTCATATCCATTTCATGATGTAGTGTTTTATTACTTTGTTCAATTAATTGCTCTTTGAGTTCTTTACTCCATTTACTTTGCTGTTTGTCTTTTGATGACATGATGTTTGGGTTTTCTTTGACTTCTCCTAACAATTCAAAAAGTTTGTCTCCTAATTGATGTAATTTACTTATTCTGAGCAAAAACATTCCTGCTTCATCTTTTTCTACGAGACTCATCATTGAATGAATTTTTTTGTAATATTCCATTCCTTTGTCATGATATTTTTTGAAATCGTCAACGCGTTTTTCCCAATACGTATGGTCTGTTTTGTCTAATACTTTGTAATTAAATTGAATTTCAGATAGTTCTGAACCTAATTTTGCCAATTCATTACTGTGTATTTTTAAAGATTCTGTAATTTCAGTTATTTCTTTATCCATACTCTTCTTTTCATTATTCTTTTCTAATTATCTATTCTCTTTTTGCCATGCCTTACGCGAAATATCTGAATAATGTTTTACACATTCTTCACACAATGAATCCCATTCTCCGATTATTGTCTCTAAAAATTTTTTTGACCATTCGTAGTTTGGCTCTTTTCTGTATTGTAATTGTTGAATTGTATAGATGTCTTTTTCATGAAATCGTCTAGTACACCTAGTACATTGTGCATTTTTCATCTTTGTAAAATTTCTTTAGGGTTTTTCAGTCAAATATTTGTCAACATCAATTGCTGCCATGCATCCATAACCTGCTGCTGTGATGGCTTGTCTGTACCTTCTATCATGGACATCACCTGCAGCAAACACTCCTTCGATGTTTGTGTGTGTCTTGTTTTTTAGAATGATGTATCCTTCTTCGTCTAGATCAATTTGATTTTTAAATAATTTTGTGTTTGGTTCGTGTCCTATTGCAACAAATAGCCCTCCTGCATCAAGTGTTTTCTCTTCTCCTGTTTTGAGATTTTTTAAAATTGCCTGTTGCATCTTTTGATCTCCTTTAATGTCTGTGACTTCTGAATCCCAATGGAATTTTATCTTTTCATTGTTAAATGCTCTTTCTTGCATTGCTTTACTTGCTCTTAATTCGTCTCGTCTGTGTACTACGTGTACTGTGGTTGCAAATTTTGTTAGAAATGTTGCTTCTTCTATAGCTGAATCTCCTCCTCCAACTACGATTAATTCTTGATTTCTAAAAAATGGCCCATCACATGTTGCACAGTATGAAACACCTTTTCCACCAAATGTTTGCTCTCCTTCCAATCCTAGTTTTCTGGGATTTGCACCTGTTGCAATGATGACTGCTTTTGCTTCGTACTCTTCAGATGCTGTTAAAACCTTGAATGGTTTATGCCTAAAATCTACATTTACTGCTTCATCGTCTATTATTGTTGTTCCCATTCTCTGGGTTTGTTTTCTCATTTCAATCATTAAATCAGGACCCATTATTCCTTTTTCAAATCCTGGATAGTTTTCAACTTCTGTAGTGTTGACTAATTGTCCTCCTGGAAGTAATCCTGATAAAATCAAAGTATCATACCCTGCTCTTGAGCAGTAAATTCCTGCAGTGTATCCTGATGGTCCTGCTCCGATAATTATCACGTCGAATTTTGTCTGATTTTTGTCTGGCATTTTTGGTGGCTCGTCTTTTTCTTGAAGGATTGTAGCACCGTCATCTGCTGCCATCATGATGTATCGTGTTTTTACTTCAACAATTTAAGTTATTGTCATTTTTTCTAAGATCTCTTGATGTTTTTGACATAGTTTTGTTGATTCTAACTGAGAATACAAAAGATCTTTTTGCCAATGCGCATTAAACAATCTACATTCCTTATTTTCGCAAAAAGGTTCTAGTGTTTCATAATAAAACAGTGCTTGTAGAAAATACCCTTCGACAATCTTAGATAATCTGGAATCGTGATATTCAAGAAAAGTTCCTTTGTATTTTTCTTTTAGATGATCTATGTTTACACCTTGTCTTGATTTTGTAATTAACTCCATATAGTATTCCCTGGGTTTTGCAGGGGCTTCGATGATTCCCGTTGTTGAAATTATTACAGGATTTGACCCAATCAATGCCCTTCCGTGATATCTATAATCATTATAGTCATACGTACAAGTAAGTTTGTTTGTAAAAATTACATGAAATGTGTCTTCTCCTAGTTCATCTTTTGGAATAATTTTTCCCAAAATATTTTGTAACTCAAAACCGTCATAATATGTAATATTTTGATTGGCTGATGTATCTATGACATTCTTTTTTTCAAATTCAATTTCTTCAAATGATGGAATGTGTTTGGTGTATGGAACACTTAGTTTGAATATTCTTGTTCCAGCAATGTCTTTTGGGATCTCTTCATCAGCTAATGTGAGGATTGATTTTCTTTTTTCTGGTAAAATACCAAATGTATTTTGTGTAAATTTGACTAAATTATCAAGATCAATTTCAGGCACAGAAGGCTCATCATAGAAAATAATTCTAGATATTTTCAATAAATTAAAAGAACGCTGATTGTTTATCTTTCTAACTCTTTAATTTTTGCTGCTGCAATTTCTGCTGCTCTTTTTCCAGAATATAGCATTGAACCAAATGTTGGTCCCATTCTTGCCAATCCGTGAGTTTCAGTGACAGACATTCCTGCTGCGACTAGACCTGGATACACTTCGCCTGTTTTTTCAACAACGTGTTCTTCACCTTCGTTGACAAACATTGGATTCATTCCTTTCCATTCTACTAGTCCTCTGTCTACAAGTCTTTTTACTGCTACTGAATCATGTCCTGATGCATCAATGATTATTTTTGCTTCAAAAGCAACTGGATCAACACATGTGATGTTTCTTGGTAATGCTGAAACCGGCATCCAATTAACTACGATTCCTGCCACTCTGCCATTTTTCAAAACAAGATCATCAAACTTTGTAAGGTTTAGGAATTTTACCCCTGCATCACAAGCTCCTGCAATTAATTTTGATACTGCATGTGGTCCTGGTGTTAAGTAAAGTCCTTCTCTGACTTTTTTGTATGGGATTCCTAACTCATCCCAAATTTTTTGAGCTGGTTCTCTAACTGTAACGGGATTCATCATATAACCTCCAAGCCAATAACCTCCGCCAAGGTAGTTGTTTTGTTCAATAACTAGTACTTTGAATCCCATGTTTGACAGTTCTCTACTTGCAGTTAATCCTGCAGGTCCTGCACCAATAATGATTACATCTGATTCTGCCCTGTCAATTAGAACGGAATGGAATTCATCAGCTATTGCACGTGTAATTTCAACTTCTCTAACATCGGTAAATATTTTTGATGATTGTTCGGCAACTGTTGCTTCTTGCATGAAAAAATTACTGCCTAGAACCCATTAATACTTTGCCACATAATTGAAAATTAGGATCCACTAATTGTTCTAGACATGTAAAATAATTTGTCAAAATATGGGAAATATACTGCTAGTCTTGGATGTTTGACTCCTAAAACATCCATTTATCAAAAATTTATATCACAACTCGACGACTTTTCTTATATTGACAACACCTGAACTTAAACAATCTAGTCCTGATTCGGTCAAACCCAAAATTAACTGGGGACGTCTTGAAGAAGCAGATAACTTTGCAGAAACTGTAAAGCTTTATCGTCAGGGAAAATACGACGATGAAAGTTTTCGAAGGTATCGTCTCCAAAATGGCGCATATGGTACCCGAATGACTAGTGATTATGCAATGGTTAGAATCAAACTACCTGCTGGCGAAGTTTATCCTCACCAACTTGAAAAAATTGCTCAGCTTAGTGAACAATACTCAATTGGCAGTGCGCATTTCTCCACTAGAGAAAATATCCAACTGCATTGGGTAGTTTTAGAAGATGTTTCAGAAATTTTCAGAGGTCTTGCTGAAGTTGGCCTTACATCACGAGAAGCATGTGGGAATTCTGTTAGGAATGTCATGTGTAGTCCTATGTCAGGGGTTTGTCCTGATGAAGAGTTTGACGCTACTCCATATGCTTTAGCTACTGCTAAATTCTTTTTAAGAAATCCAATGGCACAAAGTCTTCCAAGAAAATTCAAATTCAATTTTACTTGCTGTGAAAAACATGGGATGGTAAGAATGGTGGATGTTGGATTAATTCCACAAATTAGAGATGTTGATGGCACTAAACAAAAAGGGTTCAAAATTTTCTTAGGTGGTGGTTTAGGTAATCGTTCTTTTGTTGGTCACCAATTGGAGGAATTTACACCCGAAGAAGAATTATTGTATACATCCATTGCAGTGATGAGAATCTTTGATAGACTTGGAGATAGAAAGAATCTTGCAAGAAATAGAATGCGGTATCTCGTAAATGACATGGGTTGGGATAAATTCCAAAATCTTGTTTTCAAAGAACGTGCTCTTGTTAAAGCAACTCAATCTGTAATCACACAACTTGATGTTGATGAAACACCTGTATCTGTAAAGAGACCTATTCGAATATCTGATGAAAGTGGAGCCCCAACCCCTGATGGGTTTGCAAGATGGTTAAAAACAAACACTGTAAAACAAAAACAATCTGACTATCGTTCTGTATTTATCACACTTGAATCTGGTGATATTACTGCAAATCAACTTACTGCTCTTGGCGGAATTGTCAAAGACTTTTCTGCTGAAGGTATGGCCAGAGCTGGATTTAATCAAAATATCGCGTTGAGATTTGTTCATGAGGATGATCTACCAAAATTATACTCAAAATTGCTAGAGGTAGGCTTGGCAAAATCTGGAGCATTAACTATGACTGCCCCTATTGGTTGTTCAGGCACGACATCTTGTAATTTGGCCCTGACTAATTCTCACAGATTGGCAAAAGAAATTCAAAGAAAATTCCTTGAACTAAAACTAGATGAGGATGATGATCTCCGTGATTCTTCAATTAAGATTAGTGGATGCCCTAACTCTTGTGGCCAACATGGAATTGCAACAATTGGATTCTTTGGTGGTGGGGGTAGAGTTGGAAAAGAAATGTATCCTAACTACCAAATGCTACTTGGTGGCCGTTCAGATGGAGAAACAATGCTTGCTCAAACATGTGCTAGAATCCCTGCAAAAAGAGTGATTCCTGTTATCTTGAAAATCATTGAATTGTTCAAACAGTACAAAAAACCTGACGACACTCTAAAAGAATGGATTCACCGAGTTGCAAATGGAAAAGAAGATTCTGAAATAAAATCCATTAATGATATGAGAAAAATTTTGGAGCCCTTTACAGTTCCACCCACAAAAGAAGAGGATCCTGACTTTTACTCTGACTATGGCAGTGATTCAAGCTATCATACAAAAACTGGAAAAGGTGAATGTGCTGCATGAGCCAAGAAAAAACTGTCAAGACTACAACTGATATTGATACCCTTCGTTCTGAAATTAGAGACAAGAGTGTTCGCGTAATTGATGTTAGACGTGAAGATGACTATAAACAAAATCACATCCCTACTGCAGTAAATTTGCCTTTGGCAAATTTACTATCTGACGATAGCCCTGAAAGAGTTCAAAAAATCTTCAACTCTTTAGGTGTTGATGATGAAACACGTGTTGTAGTTTATGATGATACTTTTGGAGCTCTTGCATCTCGTGTTGCGTGGACATTGGAATACATTGGTCATTCTGACGTTACATTACTTGAAACCACCTATAGTCATTGGAAGTCTCTTGGATTAGAAAATGAAACTCAAACACCCGACATACCAACAAAAGAGCATTCTTTACATCTAAAACCTGAAATTTTAGCTACATCTGATTATCTTGAAAACTCAAAAGAAAAAGAAGATGTGATCCTAATTGATAATAGAGAACGACTGAATTATCTTGAACAACACATTCCAGGTGCAATTAGTCTTCCTTATCGAACTTTGGCAAAAAATGACAAGATTTTGCGCCCAAGAGATGATATGAAACGGCTACTAGAAAATCGTGGAATTTCAGGTGATTCTGAAATTATTACTTATTGTGGAAGTGTAGGAACACTCTCTGGATTAGCTTACTATGCTCTCAAATCTGTTGGACTACCAAATGTAAAACTCTATGTTCGTTCTTTTAAGGAATGGAAGAATTTGCAAAAACCTACTGAAAAACAAGAAGATGCAAACTATTGGGATTTATCTGCTGAATAGCTAAGAGATTTCGTTTCTTAGTTTTTTTGTAATTGTTACTTCGACATTGTCAAACAGATTAAGCATCTTGTCTTTGTTCTCAATCAAATAATCTACTCCTCTGTCTTTTAATCTGATTTTCCACAATCTAATTTCTCTATGCTCGTCAAAGAATAACTCAATCATCTGTTCTCCAGATTTAGTCGAGTCTATAAATTCATCAAAAACATTCATTGTTTTTTCCACATCTTCTTCTTCAATTGCATCCCTGACTGATTGAATGGCAAGACTGAGCTCTTTTAGATTCTTTATTGGCGTTGGTAATTTCTTTCTTGTAATTCCAAACAGTCCTTTCTTCTCTTTTCCCATCTTATCGGCAACTTCTGGTGCAAGATCATAAACTGGAATTCTACTAAGACCATCACGTTTTTCATTTTGAACAATCAATCCCTTCTCAAGTAATTTGTTTAATGCATCATCTGCATCTGCCTTATCCAAAAATGTAGTCCAAACAATTGCCCCTAATGTGTGGTATCCTTGTCTGATGGATTCTAAAACTACGACTTCGTTAATTCTCTTAAAACCTTCTTCAATTCTTACATTTGCAAAGTCTTTATCTCTGACAGATTTTCTTGCATTCTTTACATCGATTTCAATTGACCGTTTTAGTGCTTCTAATGATTCTGGAACTTGATTTAACAATGATAGGTAACATGCTTTGTTGTACCATGCCATTCCATATGTTGGATCTGATTCTATTGCTTTCTCAACTGCATCTAATGCTTTTGCATAATTGTTTTGTTCATAATGTACCAGCGCCTTTAGATTCCAGGCCTCAGGATTTGTAACATCGATATCTAAAATTTTGTCATATACTTTGAGTGCCTCTCCATGTTCATCTAAGTGAAATCTTGCATAGCCTAGTTTCATCAAAGTTTCTACATTTTGTGGATCTATTCTTAATGCCTGCTCAAATACTACTGCTGCCTCTTCTAATTTTTCATCAGCCATGAGGTTGATGCCTTTTTTGAATAATTTTTTACGATTATAATCTGAATCTACAAGACTTGTTTCTTCTTTTTTTTCAGGCTCTGATTTTACCTTGATTTCGACAGAATCCTTACTTTCCTTCTTTTTTTTACCGAACGGTCTCTTCACTAGCTCATAATTGCCATTTTATCTAGATAAATACTATCCTGAATTGAGCCTAATCCTAAAAATCTCTGAAAAAATCCTTGAAAATATAGAAATACTTGGAATTCACACAAACGATTGTGTCTTCTTCAAGAATAGAAATTCAAGGCCAAGCTCCTTTTAAACAATCAGGTGTATATGAGGTTCAAATTTCAATTTCTACATCAAAGCCTTCTGATGATAGTATTAGAACAAAACAGTTTCAGTCATTATGGAGAGGAAATTACCATCTGAGAGTTAAAGATGGTGTATTTTCAGAAACCTTGGGTTCTAATGAAAATCCCATTCCTCAATCAGTTTATGATTATGATAAAATTTGGATTATAGTAGTAGATCTCTTCTCTTCATTACATTCTGTCTTTGACGTATCTTTGGGTGGAAAATCTGAGGTTAAATCAAAATCTCAACCTACATCTGAAACAAAGACTGAAACAGTTTCCGATAAACCAAAACAAAAACCAAAACAAAAAACAACTCCTCCTTCTATCTCAACACCTACTACAGGTCCACCAGGTGACAAAGGCCCTACAGGTCCACAAGGTCCAGTCGGTGACAAAGGTCCACAAGGACCACCCGGTCCACAAGGTCCTCCTGGGGAAAAAGGTCTGCCCGGTCCACAAGGACCACCCGGTGACAAAGGTTCTACTGGTGACAAAGGTCCACAAGGCGACAAAGGATTAACAGGAGAAAAAGGAATTTCTGGTGACAAAGGAATTACTGGTGACAAAGGTGACAAAGGTGACAAAGGCCCTACAGGTCCACCCGGTGACAAAGGTGACAAAGGCCCTACAGGTCCACCCGGTGACAAAGGTCCATCTGGACTTAAAGGTCCATTGGGAGAAAAAGGTGACAAAGGTCCTACAGGTCCCTCTGGTGACAAAGGCCCCACTGGACTACGTGGAATAGTTGGAGAAAAAGGTGACAAAGGTCCACAAGGTCCACCCGGTGACAAAGGTCTTACAGGTCCCACAGGTCCATCAGGAGAAAAAGGTCCCACAGGTCAAGCTGGTGTTCAGGGTGAAAAAGGAATTCAAGGTCCCCCCGGCCCAGTAGGAGAAAAAGGTCCTGCCGGCCCAGTAGGAGAAAAAGGTCCAGTCGGTCCACCCGGTCCAGTCGGTGACAAAGGTCTTACAGGTCCCACAGGTCCACACGGAGAAAAAGGTCCATTAGGTCCACCTGGCCCAATAGGAGAAAAAGGTCAACGAGGTCCAGAAGGTCCAGTAGGAGAAAAAGGTCCACAAGGTCCACAAGGTCCTGCAGGAGCTAAAGGTCTTACAGGAGTCCCAGGTCCTCAGGGAGAAAAAGGTGACAAAGGTGTTGTAGGTGGCCCTGGAGAAAAAGGCCCTACAGGTCCACCCGGTCCAGTCGGTGACAAAGGTCCACAAGGTCCACAAGGTCCACAAGGAGAAAGAGGTTCAGCAGGTCCACCAGGAGAAAAAGGTCCACAAGGTCCACAAGGTATTCAAGGTCCACAAGGAGAAAGAGGCCCAACAGGTCCTTTGGGCCCAATAGGTGAACAAGGCCCAATAGGTGAACAAGGCCCAGTCGGTCCAGCAGGTCCAAGAGGTCCACCCGGTCCACCCGGAGAAAAAGGTCCAGCAGGAGGGATGTCGTCTGAACAAAAAGCAATATTCAAAGAACTTTTAGAAATTCTAACCAACAAAAATATTATTTCTACTGAAGAACAAATCAAATTAATGAGTTATCTTTACTAGGTAATTGACATGAGTGAAAATAGAGAAAAAATAGATTTTGAAATGTTAGATTACAAACGTCTTGAAAATGAATTTGTTTCATTTGAATTGGAAGATGGAACTATTGTTAAAGTTAAAGTTGATTTAGACCGAGTTGGAAAAGCTATCAACTACACTAACCCTGATGGCACTCCTCATTATGCAATTAATACTGCTGTGAAATTATCTATTACCCCTCCAGATAAAAAATTCTCAGTACAAAAAAATTCTATTAAAGGAAAAAGCACCAAACCACCTGGACAAATGTTTAGTTAATTTTTAAAAATTAAATTAGAAAAAGGGAAAACAAACCGCCATCATGTGACGATTGTTAATTTTTGAACGAGTTTATCGTTTTCTTTTTGCTGCCTTTCTCTTTGGAGCTGCTTTCTTAGCTGCAGTTTTTCTCTTTGGAGCGGCTTTGCGTTTTGCTGCCTTTCTCTTTGGAGCTGCTTTCTTAGCTGCAGTTTTTCTCTTTGGAGCGGCTTTGCGTTTTGCTGCCTTTCTCTTTGGAGCTGCTTTCTTAGCTGCAGTTTTTCTCTTTGGAGCGGCTTTGCGTTTTGCTGCCTTTCTCTTTGGAGCTGCTTTCTTAGCTGCAGTTTTTCTAGTAGCTTTTCTCTTTGGAGCTGCTTTCTTAGCAGTAGATTTTCGTGTTGATCTACGTTTAGTTGCAGCTTTTCTTTTTGTAGCCATAAAAAAACGACATTTTCATTCTTTTTCTATAGTTAAACTAAAGAATGTTACACAATTTGATAACAATTTGTCAACGAAATTTTTACAAAAATTTTTTTCTTGATCGTTTTTTTTCAATAAACACTTTCTGCTGATGGTCTTCTTCCTTGCAACCAACTTTTTTTTCCACAAACTGTACATTTGTACTGTCTTCTACGCTTGTATGTTGCCATTTCTGGAAGAAACACAAGGATTTGTTTTGTTTTTGTCATGCAATATTTGCACCATCTATGTTCTATTTCTTGATCCATTTGAAATCTTCTGATCGAATTATACTCCTCGATTTTTAATTATTGTTAAAACATCTTCATCTTGTAAAATATGATTCAATCCTACTCTTTGTCCCCCAAATTTAACACTTTTACCCCATACTAGCCCATATCTGAAATCTCTTTTCATCCGACGATGAAGTTTGTTACAAATGTCTTCAACTGTGTCTCCTTCTCTTGCAATCAATGGTTCTTTGTAATCTGTTTCACCTCCTTTTGGTTTCATGTAAATTCTGATAAAGCTGAGTTTTTGGTAAATTTTTTCTTTCAATAATTCAATGTTAATATCTGAATTTGCAGAAACTTCGATTACATCTGATTTAATTTTTGTTTTCAAATCTTTGAGGAATTCTTTGTCTACTAAATCTATCTTGTTGAGTATTGTCAGTGATTTTGAATAGCTAATGTTTCCTGCAATATGATCTGCTAATTGCTCTGATGTGATGTCTTCTCTGATTACTACTCTTGCACTGATTATTCCGTAAAGATGAAGAATATCTTTAAGATGTTTTTCTGAAATTTTTGTTAATTTGACTTGTTGTGCAACTGCGATTCCTCCCATTGGTGCCTTCTCAATTGTAATGTTTGGTGGTAACTGATTCAGTCTAATTCCTATGTTTCCTAATTCGTTTACCAAAACATCTTCATGATACGGTTGAAAAACATCTAACACCAACAGTACTAAATCTGCACTTCTTGCAACTGACAAAATTCTTTTTCCAAGCCCCTTTCCGCTTGACGCCCCTTTGATAATTCCTGGTAAATCTAATACCTGTATTTTGGCTCCTCTGTACTCCATCATTCCTGGAACTACTGTCAATGTTGTGAATTGAAATGCTCCTACTGTGGATTTTGCATCTGTTAATTTGTTTAACAATGTAGATTTCCCTACGCTTGGCAACCCTATGAAAACAACAGTTGCATCTCCAGCTCGTCTTACATCAAAACCATCTGTTTTTGCACCACTTTTTTTAGTGTCTTTGTCTTCTTGTTCTCTTTTTAATTTTGCAATTTTTGCTTTTAGTAATCCTAAATGGTGTTCTGTAGCTTTGTTAATTTGTGTTCTTGCCATTTCATCTTGAATGGCTTTGATTTTTTCTGGAATTCCCAATCTATTCTACCTCTTTTTTCTTTTCAAATAAAACGGTATCATTCCTTTCAATTTTTTCTATTCTCGAAATAGGAATTGTTTGAAAATTATCTGATTCTTTGATAAAATTTGGTAGTGTTGTCTCTGTTATTCTTTCAAAATCCCTGTAGTAAATTTTGTACTCGCTTGGATTGTCTGCAAATTGTGCCTTACTGAAAATTTCCTCGATGACTCCTTTTTTCATATCTTGTATGAATACTGCATCAATTTTAGGCAATAACTATTCTGATAAAAGATATGTTCTACAATGTTTTTTTGAATTATGTGTCTGCAAACAATATTTCTGATAATGATTTATCAAAACTATGTGATTATGTGGAGAATGTATTGGAAGATATTGTCATTCAGTTTCGCGGTCAGTTTTTTGAAGAGGGTATGGAGAGTAAACTACGTGCACAATATGAGTCTCGTTTGTCGATCATGATTGCAAAGAAAGGGGGCAATTTTGAAAAATTGTCTGCTGAACAGCAAAAATTTATTCAAAGTAGAGTTAATCTGGCTCTTGACCTTTTCAAAAAAGAATATGAGTCGTGATTGATACAAAATTTTCTAATATTAGCCTAGACGATTAGGATCATGGATTTTGAAAAATTATGCAAAGATGTCATGTCTTTGGATTCTAAAATTCGCTTTTCCATGGCGGTGGTTGAAGGAAAACAAAAGTTTGGAGGTTATAGATTTGACACTGTCGGAATTCTGGATTCTGATGAACTAGAAAAATCCATCTGGTATGCCTTTGAACGAATGGAAGGCAGGCAAATGCAAGAGCACAAACTTGGAAAGATAAAATATGCTCTTGCTGAATATGAGAATGTAAAGAGAGTTACATTTCCCTTAGAACAAAAAACAATGCTTCTTGTAAGTATGGATACCGATTCCAATCATGATGAAATAATCAAAAAAATTCTTCACTTAATCCATGCTTAGTAGCAATTATTATTCGGATTAATTGAGAAATTCTGTGAAACCTAAAACATTTGCTGTAGATATTGATGGAACGATCACTGAAAATGGTGGCGGTAGAATTAATCTTGATGCTCTTGCTGCTCTTAGACACCTCAAAAACATGGGTCATAATGTGATCTTTGTAACAGGCCGCTCCTCAATTGAAGGGTTTCTTTTGTCTGTATTTGGTGGAACAACTAAAATCGCTGTTGGCGAAAATGGTGGATGTATAACTCTTGATTCTTATGATCATGTCAAACTAGGAGATATCACAAAATGCCAAGAAGCGTTTCAAATAATTAGAAAAGAAATTGATAATGTTATCGAAAAACCTGTATTTCCAAGGATGACAGAAGTTGTTTTAGAAAGAACATTTGATTTAGATTTTGCAAAAAAGATTGTTGATGAAAAAAACCTAGATGTTGTTTTATCTGACAGCCAATATGCATTTCACATAAACTCTGCAGGTATTGATAAGGGATTTGGATTTACTGAAATTATGAAGCGCCTTTCTATTTCAAAAGATGATGTGATTGCAATTGGTGATAGTGCAACTGATGTTCCGTTATTCAAAGTTGCCAAAACAAGCATTGCGCTTGGAAATGCATCAGAAGATGTTCAATCTGAGGCTACTATGGTCGTGTCTGCTAAGGCTGGAGATGGAGTTTTAGAAGCACTAGATAAATTAGCACCAAAATTATCGGAGATATAGCAAATGTCGTTTAAATCTCTTATTGATGAAATTGAAAATAATCTAAAGAAAATACTAGAGGATCTGTCTCAATCAGACATTCCTTTTTCTGTGGAGCCTGCAAAACCTGGTTTTGGCGATGCCAGTTCTAATGTTTCTTTTTTACTTGCAAAACGACTCAAACAAAGCCCTAAGGAAATTGCAGAAATGTTGTCTGAAAAATACGAAAAATGCCAAAACACACTTGTTTTAAAATCAGAAGCACATACGTCTGGATATCTTAACTTTTTTGCAGACTGGAAAAAACTCAGCCAACTGATTTTATCTGAATCTGTCTTGCCCGAATTTGGTGAAATTGATCTTGGAAAAAATTCTACAATTGTTGTAGAACACACCAGTGTAAATCCAAACAAAGCTCTGCATATTGGCCATATTCGAAATATCATTATTGGTGACACTGTGTCTAGAATTTTAGACAAATCTCATTACCATGTAAATGTTCTAAATTACATTGATGATTCTGGATTACAAGTTGCTGATATTATAGTTGGCTTTAGACACTTTGGATTTGATCAAGATCCTCCAAATGATAAAAAATTTGATCATTATTGTGGTGATGATGTTTATGTTAAAACTACTGAAAAATACGAAACAGATCCTAGTTTGGAAGAAATAAGAAAAAATACTCTAAAAGAACTTGAAGAGGGTGACTCTGATACTGCAAAGTTTGCTGATGTGATTACAAGACGTGTATTGTCCGCACAACTAGAAACCTGCTGGAACCTAGGAATCTCTTATGATTGCTTGAACTTTGAATCTCAAATTATTCGTTCTGGATTATGGAGTAAAATCTTTGAAAAACTCAAAGAAATGGGAATGATCGAATTTGAAAAAGAGGGGAAAAATTCTGGTTGTTGGGTGATTAGAGGAGAGGGAAAAGAAGAAGATAAAGTAATTGTGCGCAGTAATGGTACTGCTACATACATTGCAAAAGACATTCCCTATGCTGCATGGAAACTTGGTCTTGTAGATGATCCATTTAATTATGAAAAATATGAAAAAAACCAACCCTCTGGAAGACAGTTGTGGCAAACTACGTTGAATTCCTCTACAGAGCCAAAACAGAATTTTTCAGGACAGAAAGTTATCACTGTAATTGATTCTAGACAAGCGCGGTTACAAAAAATCATCACCTCGTTGATGGCCAAATTCAAATCTGTTGATGATGCATATGTTCATCTTGGATACGAATCTGTAACTCTTAGTGCAGATACTGCAAAAACTTTGGGATTGGAAACTGATGGAAAACAAGCTCAAATGTCTGGCCGAAAAGGCTTGTATGTAAATGCAGATTCTGTTTATGAATTATTGAAAAACAAAACAATTGAGGAAACAAAAAAGAGACATCCGGAAATGTCTAATGAAGACATAGAAAAAATCGCCCACCAGGTTTCTGTTGGAACGCTTCGCTATGAAATGATAAAACAAGATCTTGATAAAATTATTGCATTTGATTTGACCAAATCTCTTAGTTTGGAAGGTGATACTGCTCCATACATACAGTATACCCATGCAAGATCTGCAAGAATTATTGAGAAATCTGGAAGAACTCCTTCCATTGATGTTGATTATGGTTTGCTGAATGAAAAATCAGAACTGGATTTGATTAGGGGAATTGGTTTGTTTGATATCCAAGTTCGTGATGCTGCAAAGAACCTTTCTCCAAAAGTGATTGCAAGATATTGTCATGATTTGGCAGTGTCATTCAATTCATTTTATGAACATGTGCATGTTTTGGATTTGGGTGATGAGAAATTAGAAGATTCTAGATTGTGTCTGGTTAATGCATTCAAATCTGCAATTGAAAAATCACTTGACTTGCTAGGTATTTCTGCACCTGATAAGATGTAATGTCCCAGAGAGTGCACTGCACGAATGCTGGCTGTCTCTCTGGGCTGTTGGCGTGCAAACCAATCATTTTGGTTGATTTTTGACACGCCATAAATGTATCTTCAAAAAATTATCTTGATTCTATGAAAATCACATTGACTAGATCATCATTACTTCTTTTTGTTACAGTGTCTCTGTTTGCATTGTGGTGGTTTTGTAAGTGTGCTTTTCTTGTTTTAATTCCATAATTTCTGCACAACCTGCAAAAATATGTAACCTGTCTTGCTTCTCTTGGTTTTGCATGTTGTTCGTTTACTAATACTGCATGTTGCATGCTTGTCGATGCAATTTTTGATATTTTAATCTTGTCATAAATATGACATACAGTCAAATATAGACAATTAATGAAAAAATTTTAAATATTGTAAGATACATTACATACACTTGGTGATAATATGTGGTTTGATGACCAATTCGAAAAAACATTTCGAAGATTGTCTGACCGCTTTTTTAATTCGGGCGACGTCTTCGAATATCCATTTGGAGGCCAAGTCCAATCTTATGGACCATATTATTATGGCTATGAAATGACTGTGGGGCCTGATGGGAAACCCCATGTTAGAGAATGGGGAAATACAAAACCTACTACTGCGCTAACAGAGACGGGCACAAGAGAACCATACGTTGATGAAACAATCAACGAAAAAGAACAACTGCTCAAACTAGTGACAGAAATGCCAGGAATTGAAAAGTCTGACATATCTGTAAACATTGCAGACAACACTGTTTCTATCTCTGCTACTAGAGGAGACAGAAAGTACAGTGCCAAGGTTCCACTCAAGTACAAAGTAGATGAAAACTCTGCAAAAGCAAAATACACAAACGGAATACTTGAACTGACACTCAAGCTTGCCGAAGAGAAACCAAAAGGCAAGGTAGTGTCAGTTGAATAGGAGGTGTCTGAGATGAAAGAGTATACGTCTCTATCTAGCCTGAAAAACTCTATCAAATCCTCCTTTGATAAGATTTCTTCAATATCTGAAGAACTTCCAAACAAATGGAGGATTGGTAGAAGAAACTTTCCTTGAGGTGATGCAAAAATGAAGACGCAAAGTACATGGAACAAGTATGTGCATGCTCCATTCAAAAAAGTGGTTGCCTTTGATCTTCTTTGCATGGCAATGGGAATGCCAATAGGTGCAGGACTTGCAACTGCATTTTTGACAGGAGATATCTACAAGTTAATTCCATGGGTGATGGAAAATGCCAGACACCTTATGTAGGCGATGCGGTGGGGACTTGGATTCCCACCTACTTTGTCCTCAATGCCGTCAACCAATGCAAATGATTTGTACTAAATGCGCCAAAACTACTGAAGTCCAATTCCATAGTGGATGTCTGTATGGTGATGTCCTGTGTCATACAGTAGCAGCTCTTGCATGAATCAAAGAACAGATGACTCAAAAAGTGGGGAGACTTTTTCCTCCCCTCATACACCTACTTGCTATGTGGGATTGTGTCATAGGTGCTATACCAGTGGGACTGCAGTATCTGTGAGCAAATTTGATGAGATACTGTGTGAAAAGTGCTTAAATCAGTCAAAAAATAGGATTAATGGCTATGGCCACAACCACATGAATGATCTTCATGACCGTGGGATTCTTTAGGTGCACATTTGGAACATTTGTCTGAACCCATTGGGGAAAAGAAACTGATGCCACATGAAACACATTTCATATTTGCCATAATGTTGAACTTTTCTTACTGTATTTATTGAATTCGTATCTATAAAACCAGTAGATTCTTATCTAAAATTTTTTGGGAGCAAACATGGAAAAGATCAAACAAAATTCTCCTGTTTTGTTTTATTATAATCAATCAAAAAAATGGCTAGTCAAAATATCAAAAAAAGAATCTCTTCACACTCACATTGGTGTTCTAAAACATGCTGATGCAATAGGAAAAGAATACGGTTCTAGACTGACAACAAACAAAGACAAGTATGTCTATCTTTTGAAGCCAACCATCTACGACTACATAATGAAAATTCAACATGGGACTCAAATTGTATATCCCAAAGACATTGGATACATAATTGCACGAGCTGGCATTACAAGCGGTCAAAAGATTTTAGAAATTGGAACTGGCAGTGCATCACTTACTTCTTTTGTTGCAAGTGTTGTAAAACCAAGGGGTCATGTCTACACGTTTGATGTTGATGAAAAGTTTATGAAAATTGCAGAAAAAAATCTCAAAAAAGCTGGAGTATCAAAATATGTTACTCAGGAAAAATTAGATTTGAAAACTGCAAAGAAACTTCCTATGGATGATGCAGATGTTGCATTAATTGATTTGGGGGATCCTTGGACCGTAATTCCACAAGTTAGAAAAATGCTAAAGGGAAGCGGTGCCATTTTTGCAATATGTCCTACAATGAATCAACTTGAAAAATTAACTCAGTCTCTGGTTGAAAATGAATTTACTGACATTGAATCAACTGAGCATATTTTGAGAACTATTGAAGCACGAGAAGGAAAGACACGACACTCTTTTCAAGGTATTGGACACACAACATACCTTTGTTATGCCCGAAAGGCATTTTTTGAACGAGAAAAACCAAAGAAGAGAAAAAAATCTACTGATAAATAACCTCCAAATTCACTAAAACAAGATTTATTCCTCTTTGTTTAAGACAATTTGTATGGCAGGCAAACCACTGACACTTTCTTTAGTAAAAAAATTCATCCCTTCTAGAAAGGCAAAATCCAGAAAAGGTGAAAACGGCATTGTTTTGATAGTTGGAGGAAGTTACATCTATCATGGCGCACCTATTTTGTCTTCTATTGCAGCCCTTAGATGTGGCACTGACCTAGTCTACACTGCTGTTCCAAAAATCAATGTTTCAGCAACTCGCTCTGTATCTCCAAACCTAATTGTCATTCCATTAGTTGATCAAAAATTAACTCGTGGCGCTGTAAACAAACTGATTGGTGCATTGCCAAGAAACTTGGATTCTGCAACAATTGGAATGGGATTGGCAGTTCAAGACAAAAACGCATTACTTCTTTTGATTCAATCTCTTTTAGACAGAGATGTTAGATTGTCTTTGGATGCAAGTGCTTTAATTCCTGAAGTCTTACCCCTGTTGGCAGACAAGAATGTAGTTGTGACCCCTCATGCTGGTGAATTCAAACGACTATTTGGAATTGCTCCTCCAAATTCAAAAAAAGAAAGAATTTCTTTGGTAGAAAAATGTGCAAAAGAAAATGGAATTACTGTTTTACTAAAAGGCGCAACTGATGTTATTTCAGATGGGAAGACCACTTTTCTAAATGAGAAAAAAACCCCTGGAATGACTGTTGGTGGAACTGGAGATGTTCTATCTGGATTGGTGGCAGGCATGTTGTCAAAAAATCGCAAACCCTTGGAGTCTGCAGCAGCAGCTACTTTTATCAATGGATTGGCAGGAAAAGCAACTCAAAAAAAACTTGGTTTACACATGACGTCTATGGACCTTTTAGAAAACCTCGCATCTGTTATGAAACCCTTTGATAAAATAGTGTGATTAAATGAAACCGCTAACACATGTAGACTCTAATATGAAGAATCTTGTTTCAGATCTTCAAGTCTTAATTAGGCAACCAAGTGTTTCTGCAAAAAATGAAGGAATCGAAGAATGTGCAAAACTAGTAAAAAAATTACTGCAAAAATCTGGAATTAAATCTGAAATTTTACGTTTGAAAAAGAATGTGGCTCCTGTTGTTTACGGTGAAATCAAATCAAAATCAAATCCATCTAAGACCTTACTCTTTTACAATCATTATGATGTACAACCAGCTGAGCCTTTTGAGTTATGGGATGATCCCCCTTTTAGTGGAAAGGTAAAGGGAAACAAGATTTTTGGACGTGGCTCATCTGATGACAAAGGAGAATTAATCACTAGAATCAAGGCTGTTGAGGCATTTTTGAAAACTACTGGTGATGTTCCATGCAATATCAAATTTGTAATTGAAGGAGAAGAAGAAACAGGTAGTGCACACATTGAAGATTATCTAAAAAAATACAAAAAGAAATTCTCATGTGATGGTGTTATCTGGGAGTTTGGTTATGTTGATTCAAAGAATAGACCTATTGTTGGTCTTGGAATGAAAGGGCTGTTATTTGTAGAATTATCTGTGACTGAATCAATCCGTGATGCTCATTCCAGTTTGGCAGTATTGATCAAAAATCCTGCTTGGCGATTGATTGAAGCCCTAAAAACAATCAGAGGAGATGATGGAAAAATCCTCATCAAAGATTGGTACAAAGATGTTGCTCCTTTATCTAAAAAAGATCTTCAAATCATTTCAAAGGAGCCTTTTGATGAACATTCATTCAAAAAAGAATTTGGAATTAAATCCTTTGTTGGAAATAAACATGGGTTAGAAGCCAAAAAGGCTCTAGTTGGCGGTGCCACATGCAACATTGCCGGTTTTGTTTCTGGATATACTGGAGAAGGTGCAAAAACAGTTCTTCCTGGCAAGGCTCTGGTAAAAATTGATTTTAGATTGGTCCCAAAGATGAATCCAAAAAAACAGGTGGAGCGACTAGAGAAACATTTGAAATCTCAGGGATTTTCTGATGTCAATATCAAAGTTTTTCATGGTGAGGCAGCAGCAAGAACTAATCCATCTGATCCATTTGTAACAAATGTAAGAGAAGCAGCAGACGAATCCTATGGAAAATCTATTCTTAACGTTTCAAATGCCGGAACTGGTCCTATGTTTTCCTTTATTGATGTACTAAAGGCACCGTGCATTTCCATAGGAAGCACATACATGTTTTCAAGAATTCATTCTCCAAATGAATTTACTCGAATTGATTTGCTCAAAAAAACTACAAAATGTATTTGCTTGATAATGGAAAAATTTGGAAACTCTTAATGAAGACATCTTGGTAGTTTCTTTACGATATGAGATAATGATACTCTGCCTGGACCTCCTGCAATAATTACAAGACATGCAGCAAGTAAAATCAAGTCAATTCTGTATCCTCCATCCCCTGTTAGGCTTTGAGCTTCCTTGACTAGGAAAATTGCCCCTAGCATGATTATTGATAACAATGATGCAGAGATTCTACTCAAAACCCCGATAATCAAAAGAATCCCTGGCACAATTTCTGCAAGTGCAATGAGAATGTGCATCTCTGCTGGTAATCCGATGTTGCTCAAGAAACCTCCAAATCCTGGATTGCCTAACTTTGACATGCCTGCAACAATAAAGATTACACCAATTGATGATCTTAATCCCATAAACGAAATGTCTACTAAACTCTTTTTACTAATCTCGCTAGTAGCCATCGATAACTGAGATTTTTTTTAGTATAACTATTTTTCTTATTATTTTTCAACAGAATGTAGAAAGCCCTTTATTATGCTGTGAAATGATTTGAGATATGTCTATGTACATGCCAGGTGCAACGGCTGTAGGGATTACTTTTGACGGCGGAATTGTACTTGCCAGTGAAAAAAGGATCGCATTTGGAAATTTCCTTGTAAGTAAGTCTTCGAAGAAAACTTTCCCAATAACACCCAAAGTTGGTGCAACTTGTGCTGGTCTTGTAGCAGACATGCAAATTTTATCATTGCAAATTGCAGCATTGGCAAAAATTAGAAAGATGGAACTCAAAAGAGATGTTCCTCCAAATACTGTTGCCAAGATGATGTCAAACATGATGTATGAAAGAAGATTTTTCCCTCTTTTGACTCAGGTAATAGTGGGTGGAGTAGTTGGCAAACCTATCATGTATACTTTGGATCCGTTAGGCTCTGTCCTACCTGATGAATATGCTGCAGTTGGAACTGGCGCTGAAATGGCACTTGGTGTTTTGGATCCTCAGTTCAAACCAAACATGACAAAAGAAGAAGCAATTGATTTGGCAAAAAAGGCAGTACGTGCAGCAGCATTAAGAGATTCTGCAAGCGGTGATGGACTCGACATTCTTGTAATTACAGAGCAAGGAACTGAAGAGTTTACTGAAAAAATTTAATCATAAATTGTTTTTCCAATCTCCCAGAATTTATCTGAGATGTAATGAAGGTTTTTTATCACTTCACCTTTTTCCATATTTTCCAATTCATCACTAGAAACAAGCGCTTTTCCAACTGCTAAAAATTTATGTTGTGATTCTTCAACTATGCATACAATTTTATCTTTTTGGAACTCTGAGTTATTTTTAATTCCTGGCCTCATGACATTTGCTCCCTTACACATGAATTTTACAGCTCCCATGTCTACCATAACATATGGAAATTTTTCCAAAGTGTCCGTTTCTGATAAGAATGGGAGATAATCTTCTTCTGTTTTTAGTATTTTGATTCCATTTCCTGTGATAATTTGTGCATCATCTGTTATTTGATGAACTTTGAGATTTTTTATTTTTGGAAATTCAACCCCCCATTTGTCTGACACCTCTTTTAATAATGCAGATGTCTCACTTTTTGAAATTAGATTTGATTTCAACTTCTTGCAATCTCTTGTCTGATGTCTAGCAAGTCTCGTAGGATTGAACTGGCCGTCTCTATTCCTCCTGCTCCTCTTCCAATAATTGTCTGTGTTCCTGAATGCTCTGATGTAAATGCAATTGCATTTAGTGTTCCATTAACGCAAAGTGGATCATCTACTGATACTTCTATTGGTGCTACTTCTAATTCCTTATTGCATGATGCAATTAGTTTTACCGCACATTTGTTTTTTGTAGCTTTTTCGATATCTTCTGTAGTCACTTTTCTAATTCCAGTGCACTTTATGTCTGGCATTGTGACTTTCAAATCCATAACCCAATTTGCAAGAATTACTAGTTTTGCAGCAGCATCTAATCCGTCTAAATCTAGTGATTCATCTGCTTCTACGTACCCTTTATTTTTGGCGTCTTTGAGTGCCTCCTCAAATGACAGGCCATTTGCCATGTTTGTTAAAATATAATTTGTCGTTCCATTTAGGATTCCTGCAAATGATGTAATTCTTTCTCCTTTTAAGCTGTTTTTTGCATAGTTTAGAATTGGAGTTCCTCCCCCAACAGTCCCGCTAAACTTGAACATTACCTGATTGTATGTTGCCAATTCCATGAGTGATGGAAATGCTAAGGCTAGCGGTCCTTTGTTGACTGAAATTACATGCATTCTGTGTTTCATTGCATTTGTGATGTGTGTCATTCCAGGTTCTGCATCTTTGTAGTTGCTTGCTGTGGTCTCAATTAACACATCTGCTTCAAGGTTTTTTATCATGTCTATTCCAGACCAGTTGTTTTTTGTTTTTGCATAGTTTTTTACAGTTCCAGTGTCTTTTTTTACAGAGATTAATTTCTCCAAGTCTAATCCTGATTGATCAACTGCACTTCCTTTACTATCAAAAACCCCTACTACTCTTGGCTTTAGACCGTATTTTGCATAGAGGTCTTCAGATCTTGAAACAAACAATTTAACTAAACTTTGGCCAACAACACCAAATCCACAAAGTATTATTCTCAAATTCCTTCTTTCCTTTCTGATTTGTAATTATTGCTCATTTAATTCACTCTTTGATTTTCTTATCATTAATTGCGTTTTATTAATAATTTTTGAATGCTGTCTGAATCTTTCCCATCGTTTTGTGTCTATTGCTTGTCTTTACTCAAATCCAATGAAACAGAGTTGATACAATACCTTTGATTAGTTGGTTTTGGACCGTCATCAAAAACATGTCCTAAATGCGCTCCGCATTTGTTGCAGTTTACTTCTGTTCTTACCATTCCACAAGACGTATCTGATACATATTCTATCTTTTCATCTGCTATTGGCTGCCAAAAACTTGGCCAACCTGATCCAGAATCAAATTTTGTATCTGATTTGAATAATTCTTCTCCACAACACACACATTTGTATACGCCGTTCTCTTTACTATCACAATACTTTCCACTAAATGGTGGCTCTGTTCCCTTGTTGATGCATATCTCATACTGCTCTGGTGTGAGTACCTTCTTCCATTCTTCACGTGTTTTTGAAATTCTATCTGTCATGATATGGTTTGTTCGTGATGATATTAGAAGATTATCTATTTAGCTTTTTTCTTTTTTCTTCAGTTCTTTTTTCTGATTCAAATCTTTCAAGATCATACTCTTTCATGTCTGCAAATTTTATGATCTTAGATAGCTTTGGATGTACTCTGTTGATTTCTTTGAACATTTGCTGTGCCACCCTTCTATAATCAATATGTCCTTGAGGAACAGTTCTTAATTCTATAAGATGACATGCTTCTCGCAAATTAAATTTCATAAAATACTGATAATTGTATGCAAAGTTAACAACGTATTGGGATTGTTCGGGAAATTTTGTTCTCATCTTATCAAATGTTTCTTTTGTTTTTGCCATGCACTCTTTGTAATCTTTGTCAATTCCTAAAATTTTGATTTCCTCTGGCATGTTGTATCCATGGTCTGTTGTTAGGAGTTGCCTTTCTAGTGTTAATGCCCTATGTCTGTGAAAGTCTCTGAACATTCCAAAGTTATTTAATAAATCAAATGTATAGTATGCACTTTCAAATGCTCTAGGTGGCCTGTGCCTGCGATTTTTTCTTAATGTTACAAACGAATTGATGATTTTTTCCTTGTTTTGAATTGACATCTTTTTTACTTGTTGCAAAATATTGTGGTAGGATGTGCTTGGTGATTGCTCATACATTATACTTGTGACAATCTTGTCAAGTGCGTTTTTTTCTGATTCGTAATCTACAAGCTTTGTATGTGCCCCTGTGATGATTTTTGGTTTGATTTGTTTTTGTACAATCTTTTTTGAAGTCTTTTTGATGTCTTTGAGATATTTCTGTAATGCTTTTCCATATTTGTCATCGGCTCTTCGCACAAATGATTTGATTGTGGTGTCTAACTCTTTTTTGATTTTTGAGGCTAACTCTTGCTCTTCTTTAAGCTCAGATGAGCCTAAAACTGTGAGCAAATATTCAAAGGCTCTGCCGTTTCCTGTAATACCTACGTTTGTAAGAGTTGAAGCTGGTAAAAGTCCTCTCAGAATATCTAATGCTTTGGCTTTTGTAGATCCTTTGTAAATCATGTTTGCAGATTTGATATCTTTTTCATTTTTTAATTTTGAAAATGATTTTTCTTTACCGTCTCTGGAATCTTTGAAAGTATATTTTTCAATAGGGTATTTTTCTCTTACATAATTTATCATTGGCTCGATGTTTCTTGAATAAACATCAAATGAAAAATTACATGTATCTAAATACAAATCTGCAAATTTTGAATTCATAATTTGTGGATCTCTGTAAAATCTGTACTTACCATTAATTTTTTTATTCCATGCAACGTATCTTGATGATTTTTCTAAATATGATAATCCTATCCGTCTATCTTCGATTTTTTTTACTGCAATGTTTGATAATCCTTCTATTGCGATTTGGGCTTCGCCTAACTCTGCAACTGAATCATCTCCGTACTCTAAAAGCACTCTGTTGTAAAATTCCTCACCGCGGTTTTTATTTTGTAAAAATTCATCTAAGAAAATTCGTCGCATGCTCTTGTCTGTCCGACTGTATCTTGACATGAGAGCTCCTCGATCAACTTGTTGTGGGGTTATTATTGCAAATACGTCTCCGTCTGTATTTGAAAAGTGATCTGATAGAATCTTTTTTTCTTTATCTGAAAACTCTGACAATGACTTTTACATTATTCCCAATTATTAATAGTCTATTTCTTTTTTCCAATTTGAATTAGATCGGGTGATTGGTTTTTTTCATTTCCTTTAGCCTGCCATCTTAGCAAGACTTCTTTGAATGCATTTGCATCTGCTTCATTTTCTGTGTACATCAATGCAGTTACCCATCTTCCTTTTCCAGCTTTTCCTCCGACTGAATTCATCCAAAAATTACTTGGAAGTGTTTCCATCGCTTTATTGTTTGGTTCCTTTGTAATGTCAATCCATCTTTTTGAGACAAAGTACAAAATTTGTTCTAGTTCTTCACGCTGAATCATGCTATTGTTTTTTTCTCATAGGATTTTAAAATTTCTCAATCAATCTGTGATTTTTAGTTGGTAAAAATAATCTTACTAAAACTAGAAACCTTACTAACCCTTTGTGGGTTATACGTATCTCTAAAGAACTACACATGACCCACGACGATATCGATATTATCGGTAAGAACGTCAAAGACATGTACGGTACATTCATGGGTAAAGTCGTTGGAACAATAACTGACATCGATGGAAGCATCCAATCAGTAGGCATTGACTGCGGTTCTCAAGGATTACAGCAAATCCAGTATGAGCAACTAGTAGTTCAAGGCGATGTTGTTATTTTTATTCCAAGATGGAGACTAGACTCACAAAGACTTCTACGTGA
The DNA here is from genome assembly GCF_018128925.1 of Nitrosopumilus sp. K4. Classification (NCBI taxonomy): domain Archaea; kingdom Thermoproteati; phylum Nitrososphaerota; class Nitrososphaeria; order Nitrosopumilales; family Nitrosopumilaceae; genus Nitrosopumilus; species Nitrosopumilus sp. K4. Next base: position 808,387 of record NZ_CP067007.1, on the reverse strand, counting down.
AAAACAACTAACTCTACGTCGTCTAAAGGCTCTGATTGATATTGTTTCTGAAAACGATGACATGAAAGTAGATGCAGAAATAATTCATGAAAAATACAAGTCCAAACTTGTATCGTTAGATGAGACAGAACGTGAAATCAAAGCCAAACTTGAGGCAAGATTGACCGAGTTAGATGAACAAATGAAGTCTGCAAAGATGTTACTATTTGATGCAAAAGTACAATACAAGAGTAATGAAATCTCCGATGCAACATTTGAGACCGTGAAATCATGCACAACTGAAGTAATTGAGCATGTTACTCACGAAACTGCAGAAATCTCAAACGTACAAAGAAGAATTTCAGATCTTGATATGGAAGTTCAGAGTACTATTGCCCCTCCACAAAAACATCTACAGGAATCAGCCGTTTCATATCTGGACAATTCTGAACAAGTAGTTCAGACCAGCCTTCCAGAGGCACCAACAGAACCAGTACCAGAATCTTCAGAAACCCCTCTTGAGGTTGAGGCTCAATCCAAAATACCAGAACCTCCAACTGAAACTGAAGCACTACCAACAATTCCAGAACCACCCCAACAGGTGACAGCAGACACATCAGATGACAACAACGATAACGACTGGCTTGCTAGAATGGAAGCACAATAATTTTTTTCCTTTTTCTAATTTTTAATGGATTTTTTTGAGAATATTCTATATTTTTCTTAGTTTTGTGAAAACTGCCTCTGTCATTTTTAACAATTCGTTCATTTCTGGTTCTAGTTTTTCATCCATCATGAAAATTAGTAGATCTATTTAGTACTTAATCAGGTGTTTGTAATTTGAATTACACATTAATTTTCAGGCACGAATTCTGTTTTTAAATAAAAACATCATTAACATTTAGAAAGTTTGGGTTCCTTTGTTTTTTATGCCTGAAACCTATGAAATTGGGCTTGGAAATTATGATACTGAGACTCGAAAATCAGCCGAATCTGATTTTGTGTCTTTTTGGGGAAAACAGGCCGAATCCCTCCATTGGTTTTCAAAATGGAACAATGTTTTGGATTGGGATCCTCCCTTTGCAAAATGGTTTGTTGGTGGAAAAATCAACGCCTCCTACAATGCCTTGGACGTTCATCAGGAAAAACGAGCATCAAAACCAGCAATTCTGTGGGAAGGGGAAAATGGCGAGTCAAGAACATTGACCTATCGTGATTTGTGGGTTCAGGTCCAAAAACTTGCAAATGCTCTAAAATCACTAGGCGTAGAAAAAGAAGACCGTGTCACAATTTATCTTCCAATGGTGCCAGAGCTTCCAATTGCAATGCTTGCATGTTCTAGAATTGGGGCAACTCATACAGTAGTGTTTTCTGGATTTAGTGCATCATCAATTAGAGACAGAATAGATGACTCTAAATCAAAAATTGTGATCACTGCTGATGGTGGTTATCGAAGGGGCAATATTGTAAAACTAAAAGATGTTGTTGATGAAGCAATAAAAGATTTTGATTTTGTAAAAAATGTTATTGTTTTAGAAAGGACAAAAAACCAAATCACAATTAATCAAAAAGATAAACTTTGGAAAGATTTGATGAATAATGCATCGGAAAACTGCGAGGCAGAACCTCTTGACAGCTTACATCCTCTTTACATCCTTTATACTTCTGGTACTACTGGAAAACCAAAAGGTGTATTACATGGCACTGGTGGGTATCTTACACATCTACATTCTACTTTCAAATGGGCATTTGACATCAAAGACTCTGATGTGTTCTTCTGTACTGCTGATATTGGATGGGTTACGGGACACAGCTATGTTGTGTATGCCCCGCTTTTGCATGGCGCAACAGAAGTTATGTACGAAGGTGCTCCTGATTTCCCTGATGCATCTAGAATGTGGGATGTGATCCAAAAATACAAAGTTTCTATATTTTACACAACACCTACTGCACTGAGAATGTTTATGAAATTTGGTGATGATATTCCAAATTCATTTGATCTATCCTCAATTAGATTACTTGGAACAGTTGGTGAGCCGATAAATCCTGAGGTTTGGAAATGGTATTACCGTGTAATTGGAAAAGAAAAATGTCCGATTATTGATACATGGTGGCAAACAGAAACAGGTGGAATGATGATTTCTCCTCTTCCTGGCCTAGAAACAATTCCACTAAAACCCGGTTCAGGCACAAACCCTGTTCCTGGAGTGTTCATATCTGTAGTTGATGAAAAAGGGGATGATGTTCCTGCAAACACCAAAGGATATCTTGTAATCAAAAAACCGTGGCCTGGAATGCTTTTGACATTGTGGGGCGATGATGAAAAATACAAAAATGTTTACTGGTCAAAATACAAAAACTGTTACTATCCTGGTGACTATGCAATTAAAGATGAAGATGGTTATTTTTGGCTACTTGGTCGTGCCGATGATGTGCTAAAGGTTGCAGGACATCGAATTGGTACCGCTGAGCTTGAAAGTTGTATTGTATCTCATGAAGATGTTGCTGAATCGGCAGTATGTGGCATTCCAGATGAGGTCAAGGGTGAGGTTATTATTTCGTTTGTTGTCTTAAAAGAAAATTGCTCTAAACCTTCTACTGAATTAAAAAAAGAATTAATTGCAAAAATCAGAAATGATATTGGTGCAATTGCAACTCCTAAGGAAATTTATTTTGTTTCAAAACTTCCTAAAACTCGTAGTGGTAAAATAATGCGCAGGCTGCTCAAAGCAATTGCAAGCAATGACAAAATTGGTGATGTCAGCACTCTTGAAGATGGCGCAGCAGTAACCGAAGTTCAAAATGCTTTTGAAGAGTTACAAAAATCTATGAAAAAATGACTATTCATTTCGTAATTCTTTAAGATCTGTGTCTATTAGCATATCGAACATCTTCTTTAACCCGTCATACTCTGATTTTGAATTTTCATCGAGTTTGTCGTACTCTGTTTTTTTAATCTCATCTAATCGCTTTTTGGCATCTTTGAAATACTTTTCCAACTCTTCGATTTTTTGGTCTGTCAAATCATTGATGTCAAAAATCACAGTGTTACTTCCAATCAACTCCCCTTTCTTGTCATACAAGCTTGTTGCCTGCAACAGTCCAGGAAATTCATCCCCGTTTTGTTTTTTGAACTTAATCTTTCTTTCAGATACCTTTCCTGTCTCAAACCATGTTTTTAGAGACTCATTCATGGCCTCCCATGATTCTTTTGGAACGTGTTCGAATACTGGTCTGCCCAGAATCTCCGATTTTGCATATCCTATTTTTGCAGCATATGTTGAATTACAATCTAAAATTACGCCGATAGAATTTACCCTTCTCCACATGATTGGGGCATCTTTTAGAATTTTTCTTGCTTCTGTTTGCTGCACTTTTCTGATTTCATTTGTCTTATTATTAAATTAAAATCTGACTAGAACCACTGATCTAGATTTTGGCTTTTCTTTTCTAGTGCTTTTTTTAATCTATTCAGGGAAGATTGAATTCTGTCTTCTGAAAAACTCCTCTCATTTACTAGATAATTTGTTATTGCATTATAGTTGACTTCGTCAAATTTTATTTCCTCTACTTTTGCCACTTGTGGCTCTAGGAATATTTTTCTGATTTGCTCGTAGTCTATTTCGTTTAATTGTTCTTGTATTTGCGGAATGTCTTCTAGTCTTGAATGCTGTTTGATCATTTTCAATGCTGTCTTTGGGCCTATTCTTTCAAAACCATCTGGATTAAAATCAGTACCGATCAAAATACCTACATCTACTAACTCTTCTCTTGTAATTTCTAATGAATCTAGAATTTTCTGTGTTTCGATAATTTCTGGTTCTATGTCTATGTAGCTATTTCTGTTTGGAATTTTTCTTCTTCCACTGTTTGTAAAATTCCTTACTAGTCTTTTTGCACCAAACAAAATTGAATCGTAATCTTGACTTGCAGATGCATATGCCTGTCCTGTGTTTGTCAAATGTGCTGCAGTTGCTTCTCCTTCTGATGGTGCATCAATATATGGAATTCCAAAATGCTTCAAAAGCGTCTTAGAGTCTTCTACCATGCCATCTTTCATGCTTGTTGTCTGCTGTGCAAATTTTCTTGCATCTTCTAGATTTCCCTCTGCAATGGCTTTTTCATATTTTACAGTAGCATCCTTTTTGATCTGCTTTCTTCTTTCTATCTCTGCTGTCTTTAGTGACGGTGGTTTTCCATCAAATACATACACTGGTTTTATTCCTAGAGACAAGAAATTGATATTTCTATACAATAATCCACTCAGATGACTGGTGATTCTCCCCTCTGAATCTGATAATTGCATGCCATCTGGACCTCGGATTATAGCCAAAAATTGGTAAATTGCATTGTATGCATCAATTGCTATGACTTTGTTTGCAAATGACTCTAACTTTGTTTTTTCTTTGTCTACTAGTCCTTTCAGATTCAGACCCATTACTTTGAGACTGTTTTTTGCAGTATTTTGTGTTTATCATTGATTTGAATTAAGGCAAATACCAATATTCTAAGAATTATGACTTATTTTATGCAAAATTGGTTTCTTTGGGCAGGAATTAGCTTTGTTCTTGGCGGATTCATAAGTTTTGCCTTAAACGCAGGTGCTTCTGAAACGGTAAGCTTTCAAGAAGATATTTCTGGATATGCAATAGGCTGGATTCTTGTTGGTGTTGTTTTGATTTCTGTTGGATTCATCAAGAAGAAAAAATAATTGCGATCTTTTTTTGTGATAACATGAGACAATAAAAACACAATTATTCTAATCATGTCTTGTCTTAAATTTGGTTTTTATAATATTTTGAAAATGATCATGTGTGGATGATTTTGTTCTGCCAAAACGTTTGACTGATAAAATTTTTGAAATAAAAAGAAATGATGGATACGTCTCAATAATTTCATATTTTCCTTTATCTGATACTGAAAAAAATCAACTAAAAAAACTATTTGGCAAAAAATTAGTTTGTGATGGGTTTCGTTCTATTTTTTCTGACTCTGTATCTGACGAAGAATGGAAAAAATCCAAATCTCAAATCAAGAAAAGATTTCAGGATGAATTATTTGAGATAGATTAGATCCTGTTTGTTTCAGATTTGCTTAATTATGGAGTTAATCTCAATAAAACTGCCAGGTTAGCCAAGCGGTAAGGCGGCCGTCTCGAAAACGGCTACGCGCAAGCGTGCAGGGGTTCGAATCCCTTACCTGGCGTTCACTTTTGAGTTTAATACCCTGAATTGCCTATTTATCCACATTGCAAACTATACAGACAGAAAAATTCCAAATTCATAATTATGATGGTGCAATTGCCTCTATTCTGAGGGCAGTACACAAGGAACTGTCTCCTGAAAACATCGATCTTGTAATGAGATATGATAAATTGATGGTAAGGGAATCTCTTGTAAAAGCAACAAGAAGAAAACATCTGGAGATGATTCTTAGTAGGATGTTTCAAAAGAATTGGATGATGTCTCGGACTTGTAGGTTAAACTTTGCGCATCCTCATCCCATGTTGAATTTAACACTCTATTCCGTGAGACTGACGATTTTAACTATTATCTTTGATGTTGATCGGTTTGCAATCCTCATTACAAAATTTTTAAAAATCTAATGGTATATGCTTATTCTCTTTTAACCACTGTACTTGCGGTAATGTGTATCTCCATAATATGTCTCCTCTCTCTTCTTTTCCAAAATCCCAAGGTGCAATTATCACTATGTCGTTATCTCGTATCCATACTCGTCGTTTCAATTTTCCTCTGATTCTTCCTCTTCGCGCAACATTGTCTTCGCATTTTACCATGACGTTTTCTCCCCCCATCATCTTGATTACTCTGCCAAACATTTCTCCTTCTTCTTCTGGCATTCTGATTTCTTTTAATGCACTTTCATTTTTTACTTGACGTTTTCCCAACGCATTTCATACCTTGCTTGTGCTATTAGTGTTGGTATTGCATCATTTTTCATCTAATCATGTTTTCTAATTCTGATTTTTCATATATTTCTTGAATTATGTTGTTTATCTTTGAGTTTTTCAACTAGTTTCACAGCTTTTGTAGTAAAATTACATGTTTCTTACATGTTTCTCAGATGAAATTAATTTGTAATTTTTTTAGAAATATTTCTACTTCTTTTATAGTATAAGCGTGTAAACAATACATGTCTTTTATGAATTGTCTTCATTGTGGAAGAGAATACGAAAGTTTGAACAACGACACAACATGTTCATCAAACTGTGCACAGGAAATAGGAAAATAAATGAAATACAGATGCAGTAAATGCGATTTCTATTGGATTGGTACTTCCTACAAGTTTGATGAGGTACGTAAACATGAAAAAATCCATGAAAAAGGAAAAAACTCATGCTAATTTGTAACAAATGTTACAATGAACATCATGATCAATGCATGGGCAAAGCCGGAATGTTTGATTGTGGGTGCAATTGTTTAAAGAAATGAATGATTATACGTGCACCTGTGATTGTGGGTGCCAAAACTCTTCTGGTGAATATCTTTGTAGAACATGTAAGATTGGCATGTGTGCATCAAATTCTGCATACCTCTTAATCATATGTAATGAAGGAAAACTCGGAGATGTGCTGTCCGAAATCAAAATTCTGACAGATGTAAAAGAAGTTCAAGAGACATGCGGCGCATATGATATTATTGCAAAGATTGAGTCCATTACCTCTAATCATTTACAAAAATTCTTAATCAAAAAAATACAAAATCTGGCAAATGTTCGAAGTGCCATGACCTTACACTGCAAGTCCTCTTTCACTAGTTGATATTTAGAAAAACATGACAGCAAAGCTTAACTTTGAACGCTTCTGTAATTCAATATGATCGACGTAAAAGATTTGAGAGTGTGCTCTGATTGCGGTACTGTATATTTTGAAAAATTTTCCAGAGGACTATGCCCTAACTGTCATACCAACAACTATGAGCAAGTGTCTGCTGACAGTGGTGTGGGTAGTCTAGAAAGATAATACACTAAAAACACAAAATAAACCAATTTAATTTGAGAACTATTTATTCTTGCATTCACATTTTTGCTGTTTTTTAAACTTGGGATACTTTAGCTTATGGCATACTTCACAATACAATTGATTTGACATTTCCTATTTGTAATGGAATTCAAGTAAAAAGGGAATCATATAACAAATCTAAACTAAAAATACCATAAACAAGAACTGCTACTCTGGTACTATGCGACCATCGTCGTCTAGTAGATTTCCACATGTCTGACATTGCCATTTTTCAGATGTTCTGTGATTTTTCCTTGTGGTGTTGCATACTTTACATCGTACAGCCATTACTCTGTTTTACCTGTGTGTGTTTTCTCATGCTCTCTTACTTTGTCAAATGTATGTGATGTCCCTTCCCATTTAAAACTGCATTGAGTGCATTGGTATTTCATTTTTCTTTTACATCCTCTTGTTTTTCTTTTTTAATCTTTTGAACGGTGCTTGTCTTCTTTGTGATTTTCCACGATTCACACTGTAGTTTTTTCATCATTTTTCTGAACATGGCATAATAGTTCTTCTCTGTGATATATACCGGCGCAAACCGTAATTGTCACGCATGACTATGTTTTGTCTTTTAGTTGATTATAATCTCGCATTATCTTTGGAAGTTTGTCTTCCGGATCCAAATTAATTTCATGTTTTTCGCAATAAAGAAAATAATTCGGCCAATTTACTTTTGCAATCTTTTTGAAATCCTCACCGATCATGTTGTTGTACCACTCAATTATGCTCAATCCATACGCAAAAAACCTCTTGAGATACATGACGATTCCGTGGGGTATTTTTCCATTGATGTACAAAAAAGCGATTTCATCTACTGTGTTCAGATAATCATTTGCATATCGTTCACAATCCTCTGTAGTTTTAAGTACTGAGTTTTTGTTAAGACGATTTGTTAAATCTTCGTGAAAACCACGTAAAAGTTGGGAATATGTTGCCTTTGTGTTCTCTCGTATGTTCTTCCAAGTAAGAAAAACCATGCATGCAAAAATTGTTGCAGTCGTAGAACTTACTACTATGGCAACAAACGCTAAATCAATCCCTTGTGATAACTGTAAAAATAAATTTGAAAAACTAAACAACTATTTTTTTCTCCAACAAACCCTGATCTTTTTTCAAATGAGTTTTTTCATGAATCAATACTTTGTCAAAATTATCCATGTTCCCTTCCCAATGAAATTTGCAGTTTTTGCAATTATACTTCATTTTTTCTCCTCTCTTCGGTTTCTTTGAATGCATTTACGTCATTTGATGTCTTTTCTTGTTTTCCTTTCAGTCTTGCTAACAGATTTTTTAACATGATCATTTAGGCTGTATCTTACATATAAAGACAGAAATTATTGCCATTTGCTAAAAATCAATAATGTCTTTTAATGCCCGGAAGGCATCTTGATTAAAAAATGATTATCTATTTTGTAATGTTTTCATGCCTGCCCCATTTGAGATAATACTCTTCCTTGGAAATGGGGACTCTGGATTTACACTTTAGACATCTGCGTATTTTATTGTGTTTGGAATATCTCCAAATATGTGCTTCACTTTTTTTATGACAGTTCATACAGTTGTATGTTGTACTAGTATTTAGGAAACTCTCAGGACTGTCATACCTGAAATCAAAATTATATCTTAATTCTAATCAATACTGAAGTGATTTAGTTGATTATGCGCTATACAGAACTAACATGTCGTCATTAAATTAATTTGATAACTGTTAAATTTTTTGAAGTGTAACTTATGCCATGGAAATCATGGGTCGTGGTTTCAAACAGATAGTTAGAGAATCTCCTCTTTACTTTCATTTGGGACTAAAATTTGTTGGATACAAGCTATTTGGTAAAAAAAGTCCCTTTTATGGATCTGCTGATATTATCAACGTATGTAATTTGCATTGCAAGCACTGCTATTGGTGGTTGAACAGAAAAGAAAATGAGGAACTTTCCCTTAAAGAATGGAAAAAAATCATAGACGAGAAATTCAAGAAACAACATATCTTTATTGTGACTCTTGTTGGTGGCGAACCAATGATGAGGCCTGATGTTGTTGAATTGTTTGTAAAAGAATTCCCTAAAAGAGCATGCGTTGTTACTAATGGAACGTATCCTATTCCGCATTTTGATGACATTTACTTTTATTGGATTTCAATTGATGGGGATGAAAAAATCCATGATGAGATTAGGGGTGATGGTGCCTGGAGAAAAACAAGACAAAATGTAGTGAACTATGTTCAAAACAATGGCTCAGGAGCTTGGAAAGACATTTGGATAACCATGACGATTAATACAAAAAACTACAAAACTGTAAAAAAAGTAATTGAAGACTGGAAAGACTTTTCAAATAAAATTGGGTTTCAATTTCATACTCCGTTTATGGATGGAGATCCTTTATGGCTTCCTTTTGGAAAAGAACGTAATCAAGTCATAGATGAGATTCTTGAACTGAAATCTGGTAATCTAAAAAACTACATAATTAATCCAAAAGAGCAATTAGAAGTCATGAAGAAAAATTGGGGCGGAAAGGGAACTACTCCTATTGATTGTCCTACGTGGGCAATTACATCGGTTGATCATATGGGAAGAGAAAAACACCCTTGTTGTATAGGAAGTGCAGAAAATGATTCCATGAAGCCAATTTGTGAGAAGTGTGGCTTGGGGTGCTATTCTGTACTTTTAGGTTATGGAATTAAGGGTTAGATTTTTTACATCCTCTTTTGAATATTGTGATTGTTATGGTCTTAAATTATTATGTTAATAAAATCTTTTTTTACTAGTTTTTCCTATATATTACGTGGTTCATGCAAATTCATGGTACATTTCTATGCATTTTGATAGACTCTCTGAGGAATTGCTAGAAGGATTTCAGAATAACATTGATGACACTGAAGACTCAAAAAATGACAAAAAAACAGCTAATCCTAAACGTAAAAAATAAAAATTATTTTGTTCCTTTTATGCTGGAACGTAGCACTTCATTAATTACATGTGAGAAACTAATGGATTTAGCAGAATCTTGAATCATTTTGGATTGCTTGATTCTAAGCTTCTTTTCTAAATCTTTGTCTAACATGATGGTTATTCTTGATGACATTTCATATCTCCTTATAATGAGTAAATAATAATTCTTATATAAGAACATCACCCCATTTGCGGTATGGTTATATTAAATGAAGAGAGATTGCCGAGTCTTCTTACCTACAAGTACTACATTAGACCCAATGCTCATAGGTTGTATGGTGACTATGCAAATAGAACAAAACATCAACAAAACGTACACCGAATTTTAAAGATCCTTGCATTAAACGGCCCGATGACTACGTGGGATATGGCAAAAATCAGATTCCCAAACGATATTGAAAAAATTCGTTCAAAAGAAAAAGAGTACCGTAGACTTCTTGTTGGGCGTACTGATAGGGGGAGACATTCTGATGGTATATTGGGTCTTAAACTTGTACTAATTGACAGCATATCTACAAAACGCAATCCTGGAAACAAATACCGCTTATCACTGTTTGGGATTCTCTATTGCCTTGATCGACTTCATTTGGAAAAATTTGAGGTTGACAAAATGGCAAAAAATTATGCAGTCGTACTTCCGTTGGTTTTTGGAAACTGGGATTTACTAAAATCAATAATTGGGGATAATGTTTACAATTTATCGTTACTTGGAAAGGGGTTGCTGTTTGACAATCTTCATGTGTTGACTATAGATAATTCTGAATTTTATGAACTAATTATGTTTTTCAATATTAAATCCAATCAACTCTCTCAGTCTTTAAATGAAACTAAAATAGGCGAATTAATTTCGCTCTGGTTTTATATCACTTTGTTATATTTTCCTAATTTAAAACATGAAAAAAAGAGAAAGCCTTCCTTTATGCTAAAACAAATTTTTAAAAAAAGAAAAAATATTGAAAAATGGTTTTTGGATTATGTTGATTCTGCAAAAAAATATTACAAAGAGCGTTCAAATATCTTGGAGGATGTTTCTTTTACTTAGTGTATTTTTTGGTGATTGCTATGAGTAAGGGATTAATTTTGGTTGCTGATGATGACATTGCTGTTTTAGATACTACTTGCACTTTTTTAGAGTTCTTTGGCTATGATGTAATTCAAGCACATGATGGGCTTGATGCCCTCACAAAATATAAAAAATTCAAACCTGGATTGGTATTTTTGGATGTAAAAATGCCTAAGATGGACGGCTATGCTACCTTTTTTGAATTAAAAAAACAGTTTCATGATGCAAATGTAGTTTTGATGACTGCTCATGCTGATTATTCAGAATGGGAAAAAGCAAAAAAAGAAAATGTATTGGAATTAATTGAAAAACCTTATTCTGCTGAACAATTAAAGAAAATAACAGAAAAATTCTACGGTAAATAGACTATTTTTTTGGAAGTATTATGATAAACATTGTAGGATTTATTTTTACACCTATCTTTCCTCCATGCTCTTCTATGATTCTTTTACAATTTGCTAATCCTAATCCAGTTCCTGACTGTTTTGTTGTATATAATGGCTCAAAAATTTTGGAAATATCTTTTCTATCAATGCCTTTTCCAGTGTCTTTAATTGTAATCATTATGTCATCATATCTTTCTTCTGAATCTATTTCTATCACTCCTTTTTCTCCAATTGCATCGATTGCATTTTTAATCAGGTTTGTAATTACCGTTTGAATCTTGATCTTGTCCACTTTGATTTTGTAATTATTTTTAGGTAGTTTGACCTCAATCTGTTCAGAAATCTCAACTTCATTTATTGAGTTATTGAGAATCTCTAACAATTCAACATCCTCTTTTTTCATTAAAGATGTTTTTGAAAAATCTAGAACATCTTTTGTCAAATATTGTATTTTATCAACTGCTTTACTTATCTTGTCAAACTGTGCTTTCTGAAATTCATTCACTTCTTTTTGTTTTATTTTTAACATTTCTAAACTTCCTTTGATAACTGTTAGTGGATTTCTTAAATCATGGGCAATGCTGGCACCCATCTTGCCTATTGTTGCAAATCTCTCTAACTGTATTTTTTCTAGTGCTTCTTTATTGAAAATTCTAAAAACTATGATTACCAGTATTATATGCACAATTGTGTTTGTTATCAAAAGTGCTATCTCTAATCTGATTAATAACTGGTTTTTACCTTCTAAAAATATTGTAATCTCTTCTACTAATTTATCTGAACTTTGAATTACTGCTTTTCCATTCTGTTCTATTTCACTATGTATATTTTCTTGCTCCGATTTAGTACTGTCTAGTTTTTCAATACTCTCTCTAAAAATTAAATAATTTTCATAAACCTCATTCCATTCTTTTTCTAATTCTGTTGGAAGTTCTTTGAGGCTTTCGCCGTTTATTTTGCCTCCATTTTTTATCAAGAGGATATTTTTTTCAAGCATATTGATCATCTTGTCCTTTTCATCAAAATACTTCTCCTCATGATGAATTTCCATTATAGAACCTAGGGCCAAAAATCTATTCAGACCTGCGTAATCTATGCTATTTCCTAAATCAAGCCATTCTGTTTCAATGTATACAAGCACCAAAAAACTAACAATGATTAAAATGATCTGTACCATTACAATGGATGCGATTTTTTGCTTTACTTTCAAATTTTAAATCTCTATTACTTTTATCTTCCCCTTTTTAATGATTAAATTAATCACGTCATTATTCATTGCATAAATGACTAACTAATGAATTGACCATTTCTGTTAAATACAAATTTTGTAAGGATTGCTCACCAAGCACAAATGATTGGCATTGGCATGAATTCATGCAATGTCTATCATTCTTTGATTTACTCTGACGATTTTCATTCATGGAAATGATCCTGTGTTTTTTATAACTCTCTGTAATGGTCAACATATGAAATATGCAAAAGATATCCTAAATTCCCCTCGAACTATAAAATATGAATCCACACTAGCTGATATTTTAAAAAAAATACTTGATGAGAAAAAAAGTAGAATTTTAGTTACTGAAAATGGAAAAATTACTGGCATTGTATCTGAAAAAGATCTAGGATTCTTTTTGTTGACTGACAAATCCGAGCGTAAATTAGACGAAATACCTCTGTCTGAAATTTTTAAAAAAATTATTTCGGTTGATGAGAAAACAGAACTTAACGAATGTGCACAAATCATGCTAAAAAATGGAATTGGCTCTTTAGTGGTTTCTTCAAATGATGAGGTTGTTGGTATTTTGACAAAAACTGATCTTGTTCGATATTTTACCAAATCTTACTCTGGTGAAAAAACTGTTGGTGAATACATGTCGCCTTACTATGCTTGGCAATATGCTGATACTTCTCTTTACAAGATTGTGCAGAAAATGGTTGATGAGAAAATATCTAGGGTGATACTACGTGATGATCAAGAAAACCCCGTAGGAATTGTGACTTTTAGAGATTTGTTTAACCTTGCACTGAAACTAGGTGAACAAGAAGATGTTCTTGACAATACGGATCCTGTAATATCTGTAATTTTTCCTAGAAAGGGCTTTGTGTCTGAAACGGGATTTGGTGGCAGTACCAAAGCACATGAAATAATGAGCAAAAACATTGTATCTGTGGATTATGATGATGACTTGGCAAAAGCTGGAAAAACTATGCTAGATGAACATATCAACGGTATTGGCGTGCTATCCGGGCATGGAAATATTATCGGTGTTGTTAGTAAAACTGACATCATAAAGGCATTGGCCTTTATGAAGTGATTTTATCTTTTTGCAACTCTTTTTTCATCTCTGCATTTTCCACACAGATAGTTTTTTTTGAATTGTTCTAATTCTTTTTCAAACTCCTCTGTTTCATAATATGATTCGGATACTTGAATTCCTCCTGGTACCTTGCAATTACAATTTGTACAATTAATATCCAGATTGATTTTTATTCTTTTTTCATTTGGTCCTGTTTTACCAATAATCATTTTTCATCTAAATTGCAAGATTTCTTATTTTTCTGATGCTGCTTTTACAAATGCCTCAAAGGCCTCTTCAGGAAAGCCCGGTCTACTGTTAAATTCTGGGTGGAACTGTACGCCTAGATAGAACTTGTGGCTTGGAATCTCCAACATCTCCATTCTTTTTCCATTGTCACTGTCTGCAGGAAATATCATTCCATTCCTTTCAAACTCTGAAATGTATTTCTGGTTTATTTCATATCTGTGTCTATGTCTCTTTGAGATAGTGTCTGTCTTGTAAATTTTATGTGCAATTGTGTTTTGTTTGATGAATACCTCGTTTGCTCCCAGTCTTAGGGTTCCACCCATATCTGAAAGCTCTTTCTGTTCTGGTAACAAATCCACAACCGGATTTTTTGCATCTTCTTTTATTTCTGTAGAGTTTGCATCTTCTAAATTCAAAACGTTTCTTCCAAATGCAATAGCAGCTAGTTGAAATCCAAAACATATTCCAAGGTATGGGATGTTTTTTTCCCTTGCATAATTTGCTGTTTTGATTATTCCTTCAGAACCTCTTGTTCCAAATCCACCTGGCACTAAGATTCCGTCATATTTTGAAAAAATCTCATAATCTGTTATTGTTTCAGAATCAATCCAATCAATTTTTACTGATTTTCCAAGCTTTGCACCTGCATGTTTTAATGCGTGATTTACGCTTACATAACTATCTGGAAGTGTAACATATTTTCCCACCATTGCAATTCTGACTTTTTGATCTTCATGATTAATCATTGATTCAGCGATTTTATTCCACTTGTCCCAATTTGCAGATGCGTTAACCATTCCTACAATGCCAAACTTCTTGAAAATAGAATCTAAAATTCCCTGATCATACAAAATCTGTGGAACTTGAAATATCGATTTTACATCATGACATGATAATACGTCATTTACTGTAACATTTGTAAATAATGCAATCTTTTTCTTTGTTTTTTCTTCTAGAGGTAATGTGCATCTTACTGCCAAAAAGTCAGGCTGGATACCTATTCTCCTAAGCTCTTGAGCACTATGCTGTGTTGGTTTTGTTTTTTGCTCCCCTACCACATCTAATGATGGTGCCAGTGTAACGTGCACAAATAGAACGTTTTCAGGTCCTTCTTCTACTCTCATTTGTCTTAATGCTTCTAAAAATGGCAGAGATTCAATATCTCCTACAGTTCCACCACATTCTACAATCAAAAAATCCAGCTTTTCATCTTCTGCTATCCCTCTAATCCTGTTTTTTATTTCATCAGTGACATGGGGAATGATTTGGACACATGCACCAAGGTACTCCCCCTTCCTCTCTGCTTCTATTACCGAAGAATAAACTTGAGCAGTTGTAATGTTGTGTGTTTTTGGAATATTTTGATTTAAGAATCTCTCGTAATTTCCAATATCCATATCACATTCACCTCCATCGTCCGTGACAAAAACTTCGCCATGGGCTACTGGATTCATAGTTCCTGCGTCATAGTTTAGATATGGATCGATTTTGATACAAGAAACTTTTTGATCTGCCAATTGTAAAAGTTTTGCAATAGATGATGTTGTGACGCCTTTTCCGAGGCCTGACATGACACCGCCAGTGACAAAAATAAACTTCGTCTGCACATTAATGAAACGAGTATCTGGTTTTTGTATGTTTTGCCGATCATTTGAAATACTTGCACTTTGTATGGAATTTGTTGAAACTTCGTTATTTTCCAATTGCATTTTTTATTCTTTTTTCAGTTGGTCTTGGCGTAGATGCATTTGCAACAACTTATGAGATTAAAATTCCCTCTGGCGCATCAGATCCAAATGCTCCTTACTTTTGGTCTGAAAAAACCACTGGTGTGACAACAGGTGAAATTACAATTCATCCAGGTGACTCTGTTACATGGGAAAATGCTGACACTGCTTTCCATACCATTACGTCTGTTACCCGTGAAGGAGAACCAAATGACTTGTTTGATAGTGGATTCTTTACAGCAGGTGAGTTTTATACAAAGCAATTTCCTGAATTAGGTGACTTTTACTATTTTTGCAGTCTTCATCCTTGGATGAACGGTGTAGTGCATGTTGTAAAAGATCCTGGCAGTGTAAAATCTATCAAAGGTGTTGCATCAGGATTTAGTCAAACTGGTGTGGGATTTGAAGTAAAATACATCTTAGATAGTACTCTTCAACAAACTGTAGATGTTGAGCCTGATGAACGTACACTGACCTTTTTGATCACAGGAGAAACACAAAATGAACAGATTACACTAATCTTGCCTACTGAACTCATCGAAAATCCAAACACCGTTTGGATTGATGGCATGCAAACGGACTTTGATACTGAAGTAACAAAAACCGGTACAAAACTTATCATCCCAATTGAACCTGGTGCAAAAGAGATCAAGATAATGGGGAGTCATGTGATTCCTGAGTTTGGAATACTGACAATGATTATTTTGGGCATTGGCGTGCTTTCAGCAGTAATGGTTTCCCGATCTAAATTTCCTAGATTTTAAATCTTAACACTTGTTAAAATTTTTCAAAGATTTTTTACACTTGTTTTGATTGTATATCGAGATTTTTTTATTTATCTTTGTAGTATGATATCTTGAGAACATCTAGATAGTGGCCTTTGCCTGAAATAGAGTTCCCCTCAATTGCAGTCAAAAGAAAATCGGCCACTATTCTTTGACGGTGTTTTCATTTTTTTTGAATTATTTTGTCTTTTGCATCTCTCCAAACCAATTCATGATATCATTATACAAAATTATTTTCAGCATTTCTGAATGAATACTACATAGGCTATCGTTTCTCAAACAATTGTAACAATGTGAGATGTCTTCTAGCGACTCGTCAATCTCTGATCTACTGTCGTTATCAAACGATGTTTTCATAATTACTCTTGTCAGAATATGATTTAAGAAAATGTCATTTCTAATGATTACAAACAATTCTGAAAAATTCCCTAAATCGGGAAATTATTCTTTTAACATGAATCTGTATTCTTGGTATTCTTCATCAAAAATTTTTTTGATTATGTTTTTTTCAGACAATTTTGTAAGTATTTCTTCAGCTTTCTCTATTGGTATGTCAAATCTTCTATGAATATGACGTGAGGTTGTAGTTTCATTTTGTTGACCTCTGTTTTTTACAAACTCTAAAATTGTTTTTTCTAATATGCTCATGTGTGTATCTCTTTTATGTTCCTATATGTAATTTTAAAAATTAGAACATGTAAGACAACCGCAAATCTCATAAAATAACTTTGATAATTTGTATTGTGTCTGAATCTATTGAGCTTCTTTTGAAAAATGCTCAAATCTTATTAAATTTGGGAAATCCAAAAGAAGCATTAGTGCTTTATGAAAAGGTTCTATTTCAAGAACCTACCCACAAAGAAGCGTTGCTAAAAAAAGGACATGTTTTGGGCAAGCTTGGGAAATACGAAAACACAATTGATTGCTATGATGCTGTGATACAACAAGATTCTGGAAACTTGCTAGCTTATCTGAACAAAGGATTAGCTCATCATTATGTTGGAGAATGCGATGTTGCAATAAGGTGTTTTGACATGGTTTTAGATTCAAAACCAAACAACACCACTGCTCTATACAACAAGGCTTCGTCTCTTGTCAAATCGGGTAGATTCGATGAAGGTTTAGGTCTCTTATCTGACGTCATACAATTGGATGCATCTTTTAAGGAAAAAGCAAAGTTTGATGTTGATTTTCAGCATATAAAAAAATTAACTGAATTTAAAAAAATCACAGTATGAAAAGAAATTCTTAAGTTCAAAAATGATGTATAGTATTCATGGCAACTAGAGAAGATCTAAAAAATGATATTCTCAAGGCAAATGAGGAACAGCAAAAATTAATGTCAATGCGAAAAAAATTTTTGGGCTCAAAAGATAACGAGGATCAGATGAATTCATTTCGTCTTACTACTCAGATAATGAAATATGAGGATTTTATCCGCGATACTGAAAAACAGCTGAGAACTATGGATTGATAGTGATCTTTGCTAACCTGTTTTTCTAGTTATTGTAGATGTCGATGAAGGTTTTTCTTTCCGTATGGAATTACCCAACTAGGTTGTGCCTACAAACCTTTTGACGGCAAGGACAAGAAATTGATCATGGATAAAAACCTGATGGTTAATTTATTCTTGCTTCCATGATGGGTATCCGCCTTCTAATGTTACTGCATCAAACCCTTCCTTTGCAAGTTCGTCAGCTGCAATATTTCCTCTATACCCGGTTCCACAATACGTACAAATTTTTTTGCCTCTAAGATCTTCGATTTGTTTTTTCTTTGCATTTCTGATTGCCAATCCTAAAGGCATGTGTATTGCTCCTTCTATTTTTCCTAGTTCTAATTCGTCTGCTTCTCTTACATCTATGACTACAAAGTTTGCCTTTTGCGCTCTTAGGCTTTCAGCGGAAATTTTTTCTGCCATAAGCGTGGTTGGCCTTATTCTAATTTATTTTCATCCCTTCTATTTTTGAATGTGGTCCTCAAGTTTTATTTGGAATGATTGATAAGCAAATTCTGTGAAAAATTTGGATGATTTGAGCATATCTTCTGAAGAACTAACCAAAAATATTGCAGACCATGTTCCTTTACTGTTATTTGATCTCAGATTGAGAGATGATTTTGAAGAATCGCATGTAGAAGGTTCTGTTCATGCTGTATGTGATACAGATGCAAAAGAAAAAATCATGCCAAATATTCCAAAAGACACAAAAATTGTTCTGATATCAGAACCTGATGATTTTTCAAAAGAAATTGCAGAAATGATGGTCTCATTTGGTCTAGATGCTCATTATCTGCAAGGTGGGTTCTCTTCTTGGAGTGGTAAAACAGTAAAAGGCAGAACTGGCAAAACAATTTCCCCTGATGCATTGTATGAAAACCTTGATGATGTTTTTTTACTTGATGTGAGAAACGCTGATGAGTTCTCCGAATACAAAATCCCTGGAAGTGTAAATATTCCTCTAAATGCCATATTTGATACAAAAACACTTGAGCAAATCCCAAAAGACAAAGAAATTGTAACCATATGTCCACATGGTAATCGTGCAATGGTTGCAAACTTTGCCTTGGAGCAAGCAGGAATCTCTTCTAAAACCCTTGAAGGTGGACTTGCAGGATGGAATCAAGTCCTAAAGCCTGTAACTGTTGTGGATGGACCTACAAAAGTAATTCAAGTTCAAAAAATCGGCAAAGGATGTCTATCTTATATTGTAGTGTCAAATGGTGATGCAATAGTAATTGATCCTCTTTATCCTTTTGAAAAATATTCTGATGTCGCTAAAGAACATGGATTCAAAATAACACGAGTATTTGACACACATCAGCATGCAGATCATGTTTCAGCTGCCAGAAATCTTGCAAAACATGCAAATGCAAAATTATATTTTTCAAAATATGAAGGATATGAAGTTGATGCAAATTTTGTTGGCGATGATGATGAAATTTCATTTGGAAATGCAACCCTCAAAATCATACACACTCCTGGTCACACTCCTGGAAGTTTAAGCTATCTTGTTGATGACAAATTTGTATTTACAGGAGATATCTTATTTGTTGAATCAATCGGTAGGCCTGATCTGCGAGATCAAGCTGAAGAATTTGCAGAAAAATTATACGCCACACTGCATGACAAACTGCTTTCTCTTTCTGAACAATGTCTGGTGTTTCCAACTCATCATGGTGAAGGAGTCCTGGACACAGATGGCGCCTTTTACTCTACGATAGAAAAATCAAAAAAATTACCTTGGCTTGACCTTGCAAAACAAGAATTTATCAACAAGGTAGTTGCAATAACTGTTCCAAGGCCTATGAATTATAGAAAAATAATTGCAATAAACAAAGGGGAAGTTCCATTAAACATTACTGAAATTCCTGACTTGGAAATTGGTCCAAACCGATGTGCTGTAGATAGCAGTTAAAGCCTGTTTGTTATAGAATTGTCTGTTTCTTGAGTGATTTTGTAAATGATGTGATTTTTGATTCTAGTTTTGCTTGTGGAGTTTTTTCAATTAGTTTTAAAAATGCACTTCCTACAATCACTGCATCAGCCCCTGTCTTGACATATCTTTTTACATCTTCTGGGGTTGAAACCCCAAATCCCACTCCAATTGGAATTTTCCCTTTGGTTAATTTCTTGACGTCTTTGATTGCCTTTAGTGTGTATTCTTTGATTCCTGACTTTACACCCGTAGTGCCAAAAACTGCTACCAAATACAAGAACCCTGATGATGCCTTTGCAATATTCTGAATTCTTTTCTTACTAGTGTTTGGTGATATGAGAAATATTGTGTCTGCATTATTTTTTGCGGCAGACAGATATTCTTTTGATTCCTCGATAGACATATCTGGCAGAATAACCCCATCAATTCCTGCATTTTTTGCTTCTTTAATGAACTTTGAATATCCTTTGTTGTATAGAATGTTAGTGTATGTCATTAGGATTAGTGGGATGTCTGTTTCTTTTCTGATCTTTTTCACCAGTGAAAAGAATTTATCAATTTTAGTTCCTTTTTCTAATGAAACTGTACTTGCATTTTGAATTACAGGGCCATCTGCAAGTGGATCTGAGAATGGAAATCCTAATTCGATTATGTCTACGCCTCCCTTGATCAGTCCTCTTATGGTTGACATTGTTGCCTTTTCATTTGGAAATCCTACCATAATGTATGCAATCAATGCCTTTTCGCTCTTGGCATCAAGCTCTGAAAATTTTTCATTAATCCTTGACATTTTTATTCAAATAGTTTTGTACTTCTTCGACGTCCTTGTCTCCTCTGCCAGATAATGTGACTACTACTGTTTCTGATTTCTTTCCTTTTCTTGCGACTTTGACAGCTTCTGAAATTGCATGAGCTGATTCTAGTGCAGGGATGATTCCCTCTGTTCTTGTTAGAAGCAAGAATGCATCAATCACTTCGGTGTCTGTTGCAGAGTGGTATTTTACACGTTTAGTGTCTTTTAGATAAGAATGCTCAGGTCCAACTCCTGGATAGTCTAAACCTGCTGAAATGCTATGTGTTTCTGTAATCTGTCCCTCTTTGTCTTGTAGCAAATACGTCATCATTCCATGAAGCACTCCTTTGCTTCCAGCAGACAATGTTGCTGAATGTAATTTTGACTTTAATCCGTGACCTGCAGCTTCAACTCCTATTATCTCTGCGTTTGTATCTACTAACGGATAGAATGTTCCTATTGCATTGGATCCTCCTCCAACACAGGCGATAACACTATCCGGCGTCTTGCTGTTTATTTTTTTCATTTGTGATTTTATTTCCTCTCCTATCACACTTTGAAAGTCTCTTACCATTACCGGATACGGGTGTGGTCCTACTGCAGAGCCAAGCAAATAGTATGTTGTTTCTACGTTTGTAATCCAATCTCGAATTGCCTCATTAATTGCGTCCTTGAGTGTTTTTGAGCCTGATTTTACTGGATGGACTTTTGAACCTAAAAGATTCATTCTGAAAACATTCAGCTTTTGTCGAATGGTGTCTTTGTAACCCATGTATACTTCAGATTTCATTCCTAATGCAGCACATGCCATCGCAGTTGCAACTCCGTGTTGACCTGCTCCTGTTTCTGCAATGATTCTTTTTTTGTTCATTTTTTTTGCAAGCAATGCCTGGCCTAATGTGTTGTTGATTTTGTGGGCTCCTCCGTGTAACAGATCTTCTCTTTTTAGGTAGATTTTTGCACCGCCTATTTTTTCAGATAAATTCTTGGCATAATACAGTGGTGTTGGCCTTCCTGCATATTGTTTTAGATAGTAATCTAACTCTTTTTTGAAATTCTTATCATTTTTGAATTTAAGATAATTTTCTTCTAGTTCTTCAATTGCGGGAACCAGCGTTTCTGGTATGTATTTTCCACCAAATTCTCCAAATCTGCCGTCTTTAGGATATTTCAATATGCGTTCACCAAATTTCTAACCTGCTCTTCGATATTATCGCTTTTCATTATGCTGGACCCTATTAAGAAAGCATCTGCTCCGCATTTTCTAAGATATTGAATGTCTTCTGGAGTTTCTATTCCGCTTTCACTTAAGATCGGTCTGGTTTTTTCATACCCTTCAAGAACCTTTTCTGTTGTCTTCAAATCAATCTCTAATGTGTCTAAATTCCTGTTGTTGATTCCTATGAGATCTGCTTCTGTTTTTAGAGCATTTTCAAACTCTTGTTTTGTATGAACTTCTAATAAAATCTCCAATCCTTGTTTATGCCCATACCCAATAAACTCGTCTATGTCTTTGAGGAATCCTTGGTCAAACAGTGATTGGATTACTAGCATGTAATCAGCCCCTATCTTTTTTGCTGCATCAATCTGTATCTTGTCAATCATGATGTCTTTCATGAGCAATGGAACATCTACTGCCTGCCTGACTTTCATGAAATACTCTGGCGAACCATTAAACAAATGAGGCTGTGTCAACACAGACAACGCACGTGCTCCCCCTGCAATCATCTGACTTGCAATGCTTACAGGATCCGTTAATGTACGAATTTTTCCAAGTGATGGCGATGAAAATTTTACCTCAGTTAGCAAAGTGGCATGGGCATTTGTTCTAATTATCTGAATGAAATCTTTGTTTGATTTTTGCAAGTCACATTGCACATCATACGTGCCATCATCAATTGCTGCCTGAGAATTGTTTACTAGTTTTCTCAAAATGTTTTCAGCCATCTATTATCTCCCTTAGTTTTGACATGTCTCCTGTATCTTGTATAAATTTCTCTAATAATGAAAAGGCTTTCCCGTCTTTAATTGTATTTAACGCAGTTTCTACAGCTTCTTCAAAGTTCTTAGAAATGTTTGCAACAATTAATCCTCCCGCCGCATTTAGTGCTGTTGTCTCAATCATTGCTTGGTTTGCTCTGTTATTTAAAACATCTACAAATGACTTTATTGCTTCCTCTCTTGTTTTAATCTGAATATCTTCTAGCTTTGACTTGTGCAATCCTATAACTTCTGGATCTATTGCATTCATCAATACCTTGTCGTTTCGTAAAACACACACTCTGTTTGTGGAGCTGGTTGAAAATTCATCCATGCCGTCATCTGAACGTACTGTCATGACGTTTTCAGCTCCTTTTCTTTTTAGGATCATTGGAAGTCTGTCTAGATATTCTGTTGAGAACACTCCCACTAGTTGATTTTTTACTCCTGCTGGATTTGATAACGGTCCTAGTAAATTAAATGCAGTTCTTTTTCCAAGTCGCTTTCTAGCAGTTGAAACATGCCTCATTGCAGGATGAAATTTTTGTGCAAACATGAAACAGATGTTGTGTTTTTCCAATATGTCTGCAATCTGGGATGGCTCTGCATTTAGATCATATCCGAAATACTCAAAGATGTCTGCTGAGCCTGATACTCCGGAACTTGAACGGTTTCCGTGTTTTGCAACAATTCCACCAGCTGCTGCAACAACAAATGATGCTGTAGTTGAGACATTAAACGTCTGAAGCTTGTCTCCTCCTGTACCGCACATGTCTATCACAGTCCCTTTGTTTTTAGGCTCAACTTTGAGGGAAAATTCTTGCATTTTATCTAGCATGCCTAACAACTCATCATCTGTTTCTCCTTTGTCTGCCAAAAGTGAAAGAAAATCTGCATTTTCTTGATCATTTGTTTTACCTGAAAGCATCTCTGCCATTATTCCGTTTATCTCGTCATATGTGAGGTCTGTCTTTTCTTGCAGTTTTGAAATTAAATCTGAAATCATTTCTTTTTTTTCACCTGTTCTATGAAATTTGCTAAAATCTTTTTCCCGTCTTCAGTCATGATTGATTCGGGATGGAATTGAACTCCTTCGATAAGAAATTCCTTGTGTCTTATTGCCATGACTTCTCCGTCATCTGCTGCAGTTGCAGTCACTTCCAAAATTTCTGGAATTACTGTTTTATCACCTACTAAACTGTGATACCGTGTAGCCCTAAATGGATTCTTTACGTCTTTGAAGAGTTTGGAGTCTGTATGTTTCACAGGGCTTGTCTTTCCATGTCTGACACATCCTGCATTTGTTACCTTGCCTCCAAACGCATCGATAATTCCCTGATGTCCTAGACATACTCCTAGTATTGGTTTTGTTGGACCCATGTGCTTTATTACATCTGAACACACTCCAAAGTATTTCTTGTCTTCTGGGGTACCTGGACCTGGCGAAATTATTATTGCATCATAATTTGCATCTTTGATTTGTTGTAGCGTGATCTTGTCATTTCTAATGACATCGCAATCAACTCCCAACTCTCCCAAGTATTGTGCAATGTTGTACACAAATGAATCGTAATTATCGATAATCAGAAATTTCATTTTGTTGCCTCCTTGAGGGCCTGCAGCATTGCTCCTGCCTTGTGTTCTGTTTCTTTGAATTCGTTTTCTGCAACAGAATCTGAAACAATTCCTGCACCGGATTGCACAAACCCTTTGTTGTCTTTGATGAAAATACTTCTGATTGCAATTGCAAAATCACAGCATCCATTATATGAAAAATACCCTACTGCTCCTGCATACGGTCCTCTTGACTCTGGTTCTAATTCGTCGATTATTTCCATAGCTCTAACCTTTGGGGCACCTGACACCGTACCTGCTGGAAATACTGCCTTAAACGCATCAAACATGTCGTTTTCAGGTGCTAATTGGCCTACAACATGCGTAACTATGTGTTGAACATGACTAAATCGCTTTATTTGCATCAGTGATTCTGGATGCACAGTTCCGTACTTGCAAACTCTTCCAATGTCATTTCTGCCTAAATCCACAAGCATAGTGTGTTCTGCTAATTCTTTTTCGTCGTGAAGTAATTCTTCTGCTAACTGCTTATTTTTTTCTTCATCGCCTGTGATTTTTCTAGTTCCTGCAATAGGAAATGTTTCTACTCTGTCATTTGTGATTCGAACAAGCATTTCAGGTGATGCTCCTATGATTGTTTTGTTATCTTGCTTGAGATGATACATGTATGGTGAAGGATTTAGTTGGCGTAGTGTTTTGTATAGTGCAAGGTTGTCTCCATTTATGTCAAATGAAAACTTTCTGGATAACACGACCTGAAATATGTCTCCATCATGAATGTACTTTTTTGCCTTGTTGACAATTTCTGAGAACTGCTCTTTGTTCATGTTGGCAGTGACTTCACTTGAATGAAATTCTCCAAATTCATCCTTGCTCATTTTCAATTTATCGAATCTATTTTCATCATGGTAAAAATAAAATAATTTTTTGTGCAAGTTGTCATACAGAATTCCGTCATCGTAAATTCCAAACTCCATTAATGGCTGCGGTGCATTGTGGGAATCTGGAATATCTTCTACCGTTCTGATTGCATCATAATTTACAACTCCTACTGCTCCTCCAAGATATCGATAACTTTGATCCGTGGATTTTCCTAGGAGTTTCTTTAGCTCATCAAATGGGTCGTCTGTTTTTATCGTTTCAGTTTTTCCGTTTTCTATGACTTCTACTCTATCTGTGTATCCTTTTATGATAACTTTTGGGTCAAAACCCATGACTGATGTCTCTGCTAAGACCTCCGGCCCCGTAAGTGATTCAAAGAGAAATGAATGTGAATAATTTCTTGAGATTTTATTGTAAATTTGAAATTGGTTTTCAGATAAATCTAGGGGTATTACATGCGGTTGAGAGTTTCCAAAAACGTCCACCCATAAACAAAACTCTTGACGTTTATTATTTAAAGTGATGGCCTATTCTCTTTTGAGAGTAATCTGTGCCTGAAATTTTCATTTTGAGGTAAAAAAGTAGAATACAGTACTAGTACGGTACCTTTATTAAATACTGGATCGTAGTATTATTGACTCATGCAGGGGGTTAGACAAAATTCAGCATTGTTGCAAAAGATGCAGTATTCAAAACAGACTCATTCTTCTGTTTCTTCAGTTGAATGCTATGTTTGTGGAAAAGGAATTCATGATGGACATTCCATTACTGCAAAGACATTACAAAACGGTGTAGTCTTGTTTTGCGATGTGCATTATCCATTACAGTGAATCTGTACAATTGATTTCTTACACAGATCATCTTTAAATAAACTCATACTTTCATTATTTTAATGACTAAAACAATAGTCGTGTCTATGATTGTTGGAGCAATTATTTTGAGTTCCGCAGGTTTTGTAAATTATGTAAATGCGGTTACTTCAAACATGGTTGATTAAATGAAAATCTGAGAAATACTACACTCGAAGCCTTGCAAAGTTCTCACCCTGCATCCACTTGAAGTAAAAAAAGTCATTGCACCACTGAATAAACTTCTTCTCATATCCTACAACTGCATTAGTCATGTCAGTTTCTTCATTGTTTGCAAGCATAAGACATGCACCAGAATCAGAGACAATTACATTTGAGACAACTCTGTCACATATTCTCTTTTCAAACATTTCAGAGTTTGATGGCTTGTTTAATTCTAACTTGTCAACTAGGTCATTGCACTCAGGAATACTGCTATTTTTCCCAAAGAGCATCTTGAGATCAACAGAGTCCTGACTCTTTTGGTACATCAGGTCTGCCAACAAAAATGGGGGCTGGGTAAAAATGCAGTTTAAAAATTCAGACGCGCCTGATGTAATCTCCTTGAAGCGTGTGTTTGTAGGCCAGACACTTTTGACAATATCACATCCTGCAAAAGCCTCGACTCTGATCCGAAGAGATTCAGGAATGTCGTGAAATCTGTGTTCTGAGAAATAGTCAGAATTTTCATAAACAAAGCCAATTCCCTTCATCTTTTCAAAAAACAAGTTCCCCAAAGTCTTTGAGAGAAACTCCTTGTCTGGCATCATTGTTCTTTTAATGCATAGCCCTCAATTGCAGGCATTCTCCAATAGTAGTCAACTAAATCACTGCACCAGGCTATGGCTCTTGGGTCCTTGCCAAAAAAAACCCCCTTGCAGTCAGGAATCCTCAGTCCCTTGTTTGCAAAAAGCATGTGACATTCATTTTCAGATACTGCAACAGATATTGGAATGTTCTCTACAATCTTTTCTTCTACCTGACCAGACTCTGCATACTTCAAGTATTCTTTTCGCGGACCATATTCAGAAAAGCCCTTTGAGACTATGGTGTTTTTTCCATAGACTAGTTTGCTGTATCCTCCTTGTTTGAGATTTTCTAATACTACATCGTATAATTCCAAGGGGACAGTAAATGTTGCACCTACAAGTGATTTTTTTGCATTGGCGCACACATCACGTGCCCTCTGCATTGATTTCATTACATCTCCTTCGTACTCGCAGTTTGTCAAATCTCCTAGTCTTGAGACAAGATGTGGTGGGATTCCTGAAAAGTCATGTGTTGAAAAAAATTCTTTGTTGTTTTCAAGAAATTCAAAAAGAGGAATTTGCAGCATCAAGACATCAGCTATTGGAGTAAGTCTGTATGTTCCAGTGACTGTTTTTTCAATTAGTTTTGATTCAGATAATCTATCAAGATGTCTTGTAATTGCCTGAATTGATGTTTGCATATTTTTTGCAATCTGACTTGATTTTAGTTCTGCAGGTCTAAGCATTTGCAGTATTTCAAGTCGAGGCCCACTTGATATGCTAGATAACAAGTCTAGTTCTTTTTCACCCATGTTCCTTGTTAACAAGTGAGCTAAAGTGTTGATTAAATGTTTTATCTCAAATGAGAGTATCATGATATGTGAAGCACATAGAAGATGAAGACATGCCAGTATGTGATTGCTGTCTCACAAAGATAGAGTTCTTGCCATACAGGATAGTAAGTCTTGCCGACCACAGTGACATCCCAAAAGTGCTCCACTTTCATTATTTTTATCCCTGCTGGGATCTGCATCAGTTCTTTGAACGATACACGAACCACGAGATCATATCCGTCGGGTTTTCATGTGATGCAAAGATTTTGGAAAAACCAAAAATCGTCAGAAACATGAAGCATAACCTTGATCTGTGGTACTAGACTGATTTTTTGAGATACTCTGCTATGATTGATGAAAAGCTTACTGCTTTAGATGAATCTTGAATCTTTTTTGCCTGAATCTTGCGCAGTTTCTTTACTATCTCATCATCAAGTACTATGGTGATTCTTTTTGCCATGATACCAATCCAAGATTTGCATTATTATACCCCTTGTGATTGGAGAAAATTGATTTGATGTAAAAAATATTAACATATGATGTTAACATATGGTGGTAGGGAATTCTTTTTGTGTATGTCTGCACATACTGCAATCATTGCTTGTTTATTCAATTGGGAGGTAAAACATTATGCCTTTTTGCTAGAAAAAAGAAGGGGGATGTTATTGCCCTGCTACAGTTATTGTAACAGTATGGCCTGCATTTTCTGGACTAAACTGAACTGGCTTTTTTGCATCATCATTCCACAGAATAATGTCTACTATTCCTGGCAGAATGTCACCATGATACACACATGATTTTCCTGGAACTGATATTGGCTCTACTGAAACAAGGTCCAGTTGGACAATTTCAATGTCTATTGTTGTTGCCTTGATGACAAGAGGTGTCTGACCATTCTTGTCACATGGAACCTTCATTGCAATATGTCCTGTCACTGACTGGAACGGTGTCAGATCAACTAGCAACTTGAAATCTTGTGCATCTAACTTTCCATTGAGATTGATTGTTTCGATTTCTACAAATGATACTTGAGGTGTTGGTGGTTCTATGCACTCGTTGTTGGGATCAAAGGGACATTCATCTACAGAGTCTGGAATTCCATCACCGTCAGTGTCTGGAAAGTCTAGACTACAGTAAGGTATGCCAAAATCTGATAATCCTTGATTAATTGCCTCTAATTCGCTTGGTGTGTCAATTAGTCCATTTTGGTTGCTGCCATCTACTTGAAGTTCTAGCAATGCAATTAACTGTTCAACTGGATATGGTAGGTCGCTTTCTGAAATCCCATATGCATCAAGATACGACACAAGCTCGTCTGGTGTTATTGCAGAGTCACCGTCTGGATTGCAACTAACACATGTGTTTTGGGGATCAAATGGACAAGGGTCTGTAGAGTCTGGGATGCCGTCACCATCTGAATCATCAGTAGGAAGACTACACTGCAAGATACATTGGTCTTCAAATGCATTTGCCTCTTGACTGCATGTAAAGTCGTCTCCTCCATTTACAACACATTGCTCAAAAATAGTTACAGCAGTTATTGTACACTCTTCCTCACATGATGGTGGAACCACGATACACTCGTTAGAAGGATCAAATGGACAAGGGTCTGTAGAGTCTGGGATACCGTCACCATCTGAATCACAAACGTCATTGTCTGAGGATGGACTGCATGCATCAAGAGGATCAGAAAGTAGATTTAGTATTTCTTCTCCATCAGAAACGCCATCTCCGTCAGTATCGTAGTTGTTTGGATCTGTTCCGTAGTTTGCCTCATCAGTGTCAATTATTCCGTCACCATCTGAATCTTCGAACCCTTCATCTACAATTCCATCACAGTCATTGTCAATGCCGTCATCTACTTCGGTAGCACCGGGATTGACATCGGGATTTGAATCATCACAGTCATCAGAGAACACTGAATAGAATATCACATCAGGATCGTTTGGACAAAGAAAGTCCATAATATGAGAACCATAGCCGTCCTGATCTTCATCAAGAAAGTATGGTACTGCTTCACCTATGAGAGGATCATTATCGTCACAGTCAAATGGAGGTTCTAAACCGTCACCGTCTGCATCTGCAAATGCGTTTTGCATTGGGGATGTTACTATCATTGATGTTATTGATAAAAGTGCAAGCGCTGTCAGTAATTTCATCGATAATTTTGTCATTAATAGTATGAAGTCATGAAAATAGTTAAGGATGATCTAGAGTATCATATGAAAAAATACACTTTATGCCGTTTTGCTATTTTTTGGATTATCTCAAAATAACAAAGAATGCTGCACAAGGGAGTCGAGAAATATTTCCTGTAGTGGAAATTTTCGATATTACACAGATAATCACACCTGTTTTGTGTAGTTACAGGAATAAAAGTTGGCCAAACATAAATTTTTAAAAAATTCTAGTAGCCTTCTTCTCCGGGGAAAAGAAGACACCAATAATTTGCACTAGTTTTAGCAGATTTCTTCTGGCCTATTTTACAAGGACCAAACACTTTTCCGGCTGCAAGTTCCGATTGATAATTTGGAACCCTCTGAATCTGCTTTACTATTGCAGGTGTTACAAAAAAGGAGTTTACGTTATGCCCATTTACTTCAAAAGATTCAACAGTATCGATGACATTGTAATCTGTCATTCCGTCTTCTCCGATTGATTCTTTTGGAGTGTACGGTGAGGGTTTTCCCCTGTTTGTCCTAAAGTCCTTGATGTTGATTATTTTGCCTGAAATCTTTCCGATTCCAACTGCTTTTGTTTGCTCCTGTGGTTTGTTGTAATCACCCAAGTTGATTTGAGTTTGTGTCGTTTTGTTCATTTGTGATTGTGTATTTTATGTAGTGATTTCTACTTGAATTGTTTCTTTTAACATATGATGACAATTAGCTAATGCCTATTCTATATCTGCAGAAAAATTTGATCATCTTGTATATGGACAAATTTTACAACACATCTCAAGAATTTTGCAATCTGTGGAGTGGTATTGGCTTTTTCTATCTGTGAATTCTTTTTTACATGTAGCACACATATTGCGGATTTTGAATTTTATATCCATTACCTAACTTGCAACCCATCTGTAAAAAACAAGATAATGAAAATAACCTACTGGCACTATGATACATCTAGACACAAATTGATGCAACCTGAAATTGGACATTTTTAGTAGAAATTATCGAATATTCATTAGACATTACGATATGGTATTCTCCTGATGGGAGCGTCATCTCAAATGTTGCAGATTTTGTTTTACCGCTGTCATATATGGGCGCATTTTCAAGACCGTCTGAATACCTTCCAAAGTTGTAATCATCAAACACAAATACCATGATGTCATCCCCAAGCATGGATTTTGAGAGAAATCCTCCCTGAATCTTTGCATCGCAATTCAGTGAAAATGACACAAAAGTATATGATCCTGGTTCAACTGTATATGTGGAATCAATGAATTTCTGCCCCTGCAATGACAGTTCAAGTTCTTCTCCTCCAAGCAAGTCATTTACAAAAGCTCCAATTGCATTTTCTATCGACTTCCCTACTGTTGTCCCCACTGATTTTTGATTATTTTTCTGAATTTCTTTATTTAGCGTGTTTCTTACTTCATCATAAATTGAAATTTGCCTCGATGATTCAAAGGGTATTGGAATATCTATCCCCAAAAATTTGACAAATGCCGTGCCTTTTACCTTGATGTCCATTATTCCTTTTGTATCTATTATGGAAAACACGGCTTGCCCCATTCTGTCTTTTTTGAAGTTTTGAAACGAAGTGATTTCTTTTGTATTTCCGGGATTTATTGTAATGTCTGTTTTACTACTGCCCTTGCCGATTGATATTCCGTTTACAAAAATATCATATGATAGATCAGGAATATACACTGGAAGAATTCCTTTGTTTTGGACTGCAAAAATCAAATTAAGATTTACTCCGTCTATCAATTCAAACGCAGCACCAAACCAGTTTCCCGTTAAAGCATCCAAACCCAGATTTATCAACGCAGGCCAAGAAAGCGTGGCCCAATCAATACTGTGTAATTGAACATTGCTCAATTCTACTGATATTTGTGTGTATGAATAAACAAACAATCCTGCCACAACCAAAATCATTACAATGATTGCAATGCCGATGCCGATTGCCTTGCTCATTTTCTCTTCTCATCTACTTCGTGCTGAATCTTTGTCATGCATTCATGGCAAATCACAGATTGTGCTGTCATGCTACGAATAATCCTGTGATTTTGAAACTCAGAATCATACAACGCTCCCACTACTATTTTGTTTGTCCACACTTCGTAGTCTTTTTTTTCTTTAGAACATACAAGACAATTTACCTTATCCTTGATTTACAGTCCACCACCTGACACTTTGCTTAACTCAAGTTCATATCCGCTTGGATCTACTATGTATATTGACTGGGATTTTTCCCAATCAATTGGACCTCCATAGAGTATGCTAACTCCATTCTCTCTACATTTTTCTAGCACTTCATCATAATTTTCGATGTTGAAACCAAAATGAGCAATGCCTCCCTCTGGGGACATGTCTTGAACCTCATACATACAAAGCTTGATCGAATCATTTCCTATGATCTTAGACGGAGCATCAATTTTGTTTGGGTTGTCTTCTTGTTTTACCTCAAAACCAAACAATTTTTGGTAAAATTTTACACTTTCTTCTAAATTCTTTACTTTCATGTTGATATGATCAATTGACGTTGCTCTGAGATTTTTCATATCTGTGTTGCAATTTCGTTGTATTTAGATGATAATCTATTCTAAAGGAATATCTTGATGATGGTGGTTTTTGATTTGTGACTAATTTAGAAACTGCACAAAAATTTGCCAAAGAGAAACACAAGGAAAGTCTCAAAAAAGACGGCATCACAAAACATGTAACTCATCTGGAGTCTGTAGTTAGTAGGCTGAAGGGACTTGGCGTGATATCTGAGGATGTCTTGTGTGCCGGATGGCTGCATGATGTTTTAGAAAACACTAATGTCGCCTTTGATGAACTCTTTGAAAGATTTGGTCAAAATGTGGCAACCAC
This sequence comes from Nitrosopumilus sp. K4, assembly GCF_018128925.1. NCBI lineage: Archaea > Thermoproteati > Nitrososphaerota > Nitrososphaeria > Nitrosopumilales > Nitrosopumilaceae > Nitrosopumilus > Nitrosopumilus sp. K4. The sequence goes on along the minus strand of NZ_CP067007.1, from coordinate 775,790 downwards.
TGTTATGTCTCTATCAAAAGACAATACCCTTTCAAAAAAAGAAAAAGAGATTCAATATACAAAACAGCTAAAGAATGCATCCATTGATGCAAAACTAATCAAACTATGTGATGTTTCTGCAAACCTTAAAGAAGTTATAAAGTCTGACATATCAAAAACTAAAAAAAGAAAAACCATCAATCAAATGCTTCATTATCTTAGAATTATCAAAAATGATCTTACTAAAAACCAGGAAACTTACCCTGGAATTGCAATCTTAATTGATGGAATAAACCAAATTGTTGTTCAATTTCATCAAAAACCAATTCGTTTGAATTAGTTTTTCTCTTTTATTTTCTTAATTTCTTTTTTTATTTTTTCTACGTTATTGCTCCAAATTTTTATCATCTTTTCTTGATTTTTACTTTCTATAGAATTTTCAGGAATGTCTTTTAACTGCTCTTTTCTGGAAATATGATATTTCAAATTATCTTGTGCTTCTGCAAGTTTCTTTTTGTGATATTCTAGAATTTTTTTTGATAGAAAATTCAATCTCTTAGATGTATCAAAATTCTACAATAAAAATTAGATACTGGATAAAACACATTGTTGCTCAATTCCTATTTTTTGCACAGTTGATGTTGAGACTAGTACTGCTTCTTCATCACAAATGCCGTCTTGATCAAAGTCAGCTGACATGAAGACCTTCCCTTCAGGTGCTGATGCATTTGACACTATCTTTAGTGGGAATGGATCTGCCATTGCCGGAAATGCCATTCCTATACTTAGCAGTAATGCAATACTACAAATGGACACGATTGTCCCTCTCATGTCTATTATTGGCTTACTTTTGACTTAAGACGGCTGGAATAATATGACTAAACTAAGATCCGATGCGGAAAAATTTTGAATTCTGGAGATTATTTTTCTTCAGGCTCATCTGCCCTGTCTCTTACCTTTTTGAGTACACAGTACTTGCTGAGTTTTTTTAAAAATCCCATACTTTGTTTGCCTCGTTTCTTGTTTATGTGTGTTGAAAATCTGCAAAAAATCTCATTGCAGAGGTCTTTGAAAGATCCTTGTTTTTTGTCTGGCAGTAATTTGTAGTGAATGTACACTTGGGACATCCTCCCCAGTCTTCTCCTTTCTGAATTATTTTTTTGTCTGTAGGACAGTCACAGTCTGCCAAAAGAGAATAGGACATTTGAAGGACTTTTTCAAAGTTATCAAAGATAATCTTACTACATCCATTAAATCCGTCAGATGAATTGTCGTATAGGTAGATTACCCCGTTTTCATAATACGCATCAATGTCATTTGATTCTGACTTTGTTAGGATCTTTCCTGCATTGACAAGAATATGCGTTATTGTGTGTATTCTAGAATTTTGACTCATGGCTTTTTTTGAATCGTCTTTAGGATCTGAGATGTACTCATCTGGAATTTTTATCTTCACCGCTGAATGCTTTGACTTCCAATTGAAATTTCTCCAAGATGAAACATTACTTCTGTTAAATGTTTGAAAAGTATCTACTGATTCATTATAGTTTCCCTTGAGATAACCTGTAATGGTGCGATTCAATTCTATTATTCCATAACGCAGTGAAATTGTTCTGTTGTTCACTGTGATGTCTTTGTTTACTGCATTTCTTTCTGATGTTTGTATAATTGATGTTTTTACAATTGACATGGTCCTTTTTCCTTTCTCAAATGTTCTCTCGAGGTACGCCCTTGCCCCATTTTGGGATTTGATCAAATTTTTTACAACATAGTTTTGTTTGTTAAAATGATATATTGCATTTTGATGTAACTGATAATATCCCACAGGCACTCCTCTGGTCCCTATTTTTCTAGAGTTGTGATATATTGAAATCTCTCCTGATGCCCCTCGGAGATTAATGCTATTTGCAAAGTCAAAGTATTGTGACTTATCTGATTCTTCTGCAGCCTCTTTTTCTATCTCAATTGATTCTAAATGCTTGTCAGCAATGATTGGATTTTTCTTGTTAATTGGAATGATGTGCTCTTGGGCTAGATATTGGTCAATATGGCGCGCAAAATAGTGGCATGATGCATCATCAGGGTCAAACACGCAAATTGCATATGATTTCTGCCCCATCCTTCCTGCACGGCCAATTCTCTGAACAAAAGAATCATACTCATTTTTGAATGCTGAGATAACAACATCTACATGACCTATGTCTATTCCAAGCTCCAAAGTAGGCGTACATGATAATACGTCAAGTTCACCTGCCTTCATCTGATTTTCATATAATTTTCGATAGTTTTGATCAAGGCCTCCTCTGTGGACCTGTATTCTCATTCCTTCATTTGATTCCTCTAGGTTTGATGCAAGAAACTCTGCATCATTATGTGAGTTGCTAAAGACAAGCTGTGTTGTGCCATACCTGTGACATATTGATGATAATATCTCCATTGTTGTTCTCTGTCCAAATTTTTGTGGCATTATGAAAAACATGTGCATGTTTTGCTTTCTTCTGAATTTACTTTTGATGTAAGAGAATGACTCTTTCGGTAAATCAAACATGTTTGAAAAGAATTCTTTTGAGTTGTCCAATGTTGCTGATGACCCGATGTACTGAACTTTTCCCATGTATCTTTTCATTCTCTTTAAAACATGGTAAACGTTTGAACCGTGAAAGCTTGTATATGAATGAGCCTCATCCATTACAATTATTTTTGCATTCTTGAACAACTCATTCCATTTTTTGTCTTGTAAAATTAGATGATAGTTGATAAAATCAAAGTTTGTGGCAATTATCAGAGATTTTTTTGAAGCCTCTGAAATTATCATGTTTTTGTATTCTGTACTCTGACCTCCGTGAATTGAATACGCTCCTACCTTGTCATCTAACTTGCATTTGTGAATCAAATCAGTTACTTTGGATACTTGATCATCAATTAGTGCATTGAGAGGATATACAAACAATGCAAATACGCCTGGCTCTGATTGAGCAGAGATTTTTTCTAAAATAGGTATGGTAAATGCCTCTGTTTTTCCAGAACCTGTAGGAGCTGAAATTATTGTGTTTTCTCCTCTGATAATGCTTTGAATGGACTCTGCTTGAAATGGCAATAATCCTGAAAAACCATATTTTACAACTCCTTTAATGATGCCATCTGATAACATATCCTTTAGATTATCCACAGGTATCTTTTCAGATTCTGGAGATGTCATGTTCTCATAATGGATTATTGCATGTGATTTCTCCTTGTGCCCTTGAATAACTTCATGGATAATTGGGTCTTGTTCTACTAATGATTGTGGAATTTTTCTAGTATCAAACAATATGTTTTGTGGTATGGGAATTTTGGGTGCTGGCGGCTTTGATTCTTTTTTGATTCTTTTGATTTCATCTGGATAGTATGGCTCTGCTTCACCTACTTCACATGTATGTGGTTCGTCTGTTCTTGCATCAATTGGGATAAATTTTCCTGAGTCTGACTTGAATGCCTCATCCCAGTAAATCTCTGCACCACATCCTTTGGAGCATGGTTTTGTTCTTCCAGAGTAGTTCATTCCATACACTGGTCTTTTTGGAATAATTTTTTCAGGGTTGCACTTGGGACATATCCACAGGCTTACATCCTCAGGATTGTGTGTTAGTTTTGTGCCACACTTTGAGCAAAACTTCATGAATGAATTTTAGATTTGTTTGCCATTAATGAATATATGATGGCAATATTGTTTACATCTGCTCAATACTGTTTTGATCGACTCAAATCTTAAACAGTTATTTTTTACAAGATTGTTGTTGGGTGAAAAAATTTCTTGCAACTGTATTTGCTGCTCTTGCACAAACGAATTTGAAATTATTGAGGCTGAGGAACTGATTAACTTGATTCAACATGGACGACTAACTGAAGAGCAGATTAATTTTCTTAAAACTAGAGTTGGAAGTAGAATTTGCAAATGGTGCTTTACTGGAAAACACCGTTCCTGATATTCAGATCGGATCACTAAAAAAAATTCACACAAAAGTGACTTTTTTTCTGACAAATTTTTTAACACAAACACGTTCTTATTCTGTCCATTGAGTCAGAGACATCTCGCGGTGTTAGCTGGGGGCCTGCAAGCTCACATAAACTAGTTAATACGAAATTACCAAAGTCTCCACAGTAAAGGAGACTGCTTTTTTCTCTGATGACTATCTGATGATTTTATGAGTAAAGGTTAAATTCGTTTTTTTAAATGACATATTATGAATATTCTGTATTCTGTAATTTTATCTACAACATTATTGTTTAGCATATTTACCATATCTGAGTCATTTGCAATGCCTGATTCTGATTGGGTTTATTTGATACCTTCTCATGAACAGGGACTCAAAAACATGTTTGGTGTTAGACACAACTTTGATACTGGTTTTACTGCTACTCTTAATGATCATCAGGTAACTGCATTACAAAAAGCTGGATTGAATGTTGAAAAAATCTATAATTATCAATTACTCGCACCTCCTGGTGCATGTGAGCCTTGGCCTAGTTGCAAGAATGGCGACGGCGGTGATTCTGGCGGCAGTGATCCTGCAAGAATTGCAACACCTTCCTCACAGATACCTTGGGGCATAAATTCCATTTACAATATCGGTGAGGATGATTTTACGCCTTCTGGCGGTCTAGGTGTAAAGGTTGCAGTACTTGATTCAGGTGTTGACGTTGATCATATTGATTTAGTATCTAGAATTGTTGATTGTAAGGACTTTACCAAAATTGACCGAAAAACTGGTGGTCCAAAAGAAAACTGTGATGATAGAAATGGACATGGAACTCATGTGGCAGGAACCATAATGGCAGATGGCGGGTTTGATGGAAACGGAATTTTCGGTATTGCTCCTGAATCTGAATTGATGGCATACAAAGTATGTGGTGGTGGTGGTTGCTGGGGTGATGATATTGCAACAGCTATCATAACTGCACATGCAAACGGTGCCGATATTATTAGTATGAGTCTTGGCGCTGATGGCCAAAGCTCTGTTATCCGCGATGCTATCTTTAGTGTGACTGAAGCTCAGGATGCTCTTGGCGCTGATGGCCGAAAAGTTCTAGTCATTGCTGCTGCAGGAAATGATGGGCCAAACATAGGTACAATTGATTATCCTGGCGCAAACTCAAATGTTGTAGCTGTTGGTGCACTTGATGAAAATCATAATGTTGCAAACTTTTCAAGCAGAGGCATCAACAACGGTGATTATCAAATAGGTGAAAGGGAAGTATATTTTGCAGCACCTGGCGTTAGTGTGTATTCTACGATAAATGATGGAACTTATGGTACAAAATCTGGCACATCTATGGCCACTCCTCATGTTAGCGGATTAGCTGCAAAAGTTTGGCAGGGAAGTGCAGATGCAACATTGACATATCTTGAAAATCTGTCATTTGATTTTAATAATGATGGCGATGACCCTGCAAGTGGATTTGGACTTCCACGTCTTCCTTGATTAATTTAACATAGGTTCTAGGAGTTTGTTTTTTGTCTATGGATAAAGAATGGCTTCGTATTAAAAGCGGTAGAAGTAAAGGTTGCAGAGATTGTATTAAGCACAGGTGCATTCCTGACAGTTGTTCTTGTTACTGCCACAAGTAGGTTTTCACAATAACCATCATCTTTAAACTAAATTTGTCATAGTTTTGATTCCTTGAGTTATAGATGTTTGATTTGTAATGTTGTCTTGGATTCTCCAAGAAAACTAGAAATTCATTTACAAATAGAACACAAATGGGGAGTCAAAAAAGAATCAAAAGGATTGGATGCTTGGTCTTGAGTTTATCTTAATATTTGGCTCATTCCTGTTACTAAAAACATCAAAAACACTCCTGCGATTACAAATCCTACAATAACTCCGATTTTTACTGCCAGGCTCAATTTTGAAACTCCTTTTCAATTTCCTGTGCCATTAATTCCAGTTTTGATGTGTCTCCGAGTTTTCGAAAAGTCAATTTTTCCAATGTCTTGATAATGCTTATGGCTGCCCTATACTGTGGAATTTCTGGATGATTCAATTCTCCATACATTCCAATTCCTTGTATGTTGTTTTGTTTTGCAAACCCCAAAATCAACCCATTAAACCCTGTGATTAGTGAGCGTTGAGGTGTTGTCTCTATTCCTAATGTTTGCATGTGTTTTGTAAGATCTTTTGATGTTGACGTGACAAACGTTTTTGGGTTGTTATCTAATGCTCTGTTTGTATGAAACCCTCCTAACGTGTAGATGAACTTTGCAGAGTATTTTTTTGCAACATCTATCACGTCTTGGCATAATTCATTAAGTTCTTGATTTTCTTGAGGCTGGCCCGTCCCTCCTCCAAAAACAATCAAATCTTCTGTGTATCTATATTGCCAACTCTCATTTGGCAGGTCAACATATCCTCCATTATCTACAACAAATGTTGGATATGGTGTCTTTGCTGTTCTAAATTTTTTGGTATCTAAATTTTTGTTAATGAAATTAATTGCTATACTTCCAACATTTCCCATATCTTGCATAGCTGCAATTATTATTGGTTTTTTGATGTCTGGTTCTTCTGTTTGCAAAAACTCCATGAACTGCTTATTCTCTTATGTGATTTGTATGTTTTTGGAAAAAAGATTTAGAAGTCATTTTGCAGAATTGACAAAATCCACAATGGACATTATCTTTCCCATGTCTACTAAATGACCATAGCTTTTGTTTTTAGTTTTTTGAAGTGGCTCGTTTGTCACGCTTATGAAAAGAAGATTTCCTTTATCTAGAGGAATTGTTATCCTCTTTATCTTTTCATATGCTGCAATTACGTATAGGCCTCTGCCTACTTTGTCTGTAACTTTGGAACGTTCTTGCCATGCCCCAACAGCTCTCTGAAGTGTTTTTTTTGTGTCTGACAACGGAATTTTGTTTTTCACTCCTGTTCTTTGACTGTGCCATAGTATGTCTCCGGTGGAATTACACACTGCGGCAAATCTGATGGATGAATTAAAATCCATCAACATGTTTAGTAGTTTTTCATACTTTTCCACATTATTACTATGTTATCAAATTAATTAAAAGATCCATTATTGGATGGATTTTTTGTATTCATTGTAATCTATTATTGATTCATTTAGTTCCTTTAATAACGAGTCATCTTGAAATCCATCTTTTTTGAGATTTTCCCAATTTGCAACAATTTGTTGTTCTAGAACATGTAGCATTCTTTTGTCATCACAATGCATGATTTTATTATGATTTCATGAGATTTATTCTTGCTTGACTACAGAACTCCTTTTTAGTCAGAAATGGCATATTATACGTCATGTATGATGGCAAGTGTCCTTTCTTCAAATGGGTAGATAAGATATTTGGAAACTCTGATTCAAAAGGCATAGACGAATCATCATAAGTTATGAAATATCGACACAATTTTATCTTCCATGAAAATCCAAGATATGATTGACAACATCTGATAATTTACTGCAAATTTCCCAGATTAGATTTCCTATAATCTCGTTTTTGATTGCACTTGCAGGGGGAACTCTTTCGATGTGGGGTGGAAGCTGGGATGTTACGTCTCATTTGTTGAGAACTCCTGAAACTTTCTTTACTCCTTCTCATACCGTGCTGTATGCAGGTGTTGGGGTATCTGTCATCAGCGCTGCTCTGAGTTTAGTTTTACTGATTAAAAACAGAGAACCAAAATCATATCGTTTTGGATTTAGACTAATTCTGGTGGGTACTATGATGCAATTGATAGCAGGACCTGGTGATTTTGTATGGCATGACGCCTTTGGTATTGATGGTCTACTTAGTCCCACTCACTTGCTTTTGGTTTTAGGAATTGTCATTGTATTACTTGGCCCTGTGATGGGACTTGGAAGGATGTATCTTAATTTAGAAAAGAAACCCTCTTTTCTCAAACTAGTATTGCCGATATCTTTTGGTGTTTTCTGGTTTAGCATTATGTGGCTTGTTTTTCTTTTTGTATTACCTATATCTGAGGGTGATACTCATAACTTTAACCCTGATCCTTATGTTGGATTAGTCTTGGGGTTGACTTTGCTGCCCTTTGTGTTTTCTGTCCTGTTTTGGACATGCTACAAAACTATGGGTGTGTTTGGTGCTGCAAGTGCAGCCTCTTTGTCTTTTGTGATGATGAATGTGACGTCTAACATTTTGACTTCTGAAGGTTTGATTCAATACATTCCCTGGTTTGCAGCCCCTTTGATTTGTGCAGTTGCGTCTGATTATTTACTAAACTCTGAAAAAGTGATAAAAAAATTCTCTACAAAAATTGCTGGTGGGCTTTTGGGCTCTATGTTCTTTGTATTTTGTTTTCCAATGTTTTCGATGACCATTTTAGATTTTTACGTGTTTAATGATGTATTTTCATATGATGTCCTTCCTACAGCATATGATGTTGTGTATGAAATTTGGATGGTAAGCATCATTCCTGGTGCAGTGTTTGGAATGATTGGAATGTGGTTTGCATCAAAAAAATTACAAATTTCTTAATTTGATAATCTTATTTTTTGATGGTCATGATATTGATACTGTCAAATAATTCCTCTGCTTTTTTGATAATTTTCTTATCATCTGCAGTAGGTTCTGCTGTAATCAAAACAATATTTTTTCCTATTGGCACGCTGATTACAAGTTGTTTTTCTCTTCTTGATGCAATGTAATCAATTGGCCCTAACACTTCGTCCATTTCTTGCCTCATGTTAAAATCTAATTGCATTTGCATGTATGTTACCTTCATGCTTTCTTTGTTAAAGATGGGATCCTTCTCATTTTTGAATCCTCCTGCAATCAAATTTCCTAATTGGTTGATTACTCCTGCATGAAAAACTTCTTTTTCTTCTTTAATCAATCGTTTACATGCTAAATCTAATTCCTTTAATTGCTCTGAACTCAATGCAGACATGACTCTCATTTGCGATTCTGGGATATTAGGATATCCTAGTTTTTTGATTTTGGCAGTTTTGCAATTAGTACTTGGCAGTTTGCTTTTGTTGTGACTTCTGATGCCACACTACCTAAAACTAGTTTCTTGACTCCAGACCTTCCATGAGAACCCATTACAATCAGATCTATGTTGTTTTTGTCAACAAATCCGATAATCCCATCTACTGTTGATGGATTATTGATAATTTCTACTGATATGTTTAGGTCTTGATATTTTCCAGAATTTTTTATCATTTCTAGATCCTGCTTTGTTTTGTCTTCTCTTTCATCTTGAACTTCCTGTGCTCTTGAAAATGACATTCCAGATGTGTCAACGTCTCCTCCAATTACTGTGAGAAGTATCACTTCTGCATCAAATTTCTCTGCTATTTCTACAGCTTTTTCAAAAGCAGTATCTGCAAATTTTGTAAAATCATAGGGTACTAGTATTTTCTTTATCATGAAAAAACTAAACAAATTCCGATATTTAAGATAAGATTCTGATGTTTAACTAAAATATGAGATGGGGTTATTTGGGTGACTATGACACAAATTGAATATGTGTTGATGATCGGCGTTGCTCTGAGTGGAAAATCAACATATGTCAAGGCAAATTTTGAACATGAGTTAGTTAGATTGTCTTATTTTGACAATGATCGTAAAAAAGAGATGAAATATGTTGAAGATTGCCTTAAGAATGGGAAAAGTGTGGTAATTGACGATACTAATCTAACTGTAGAGATTCGAAAACGTCATTTGGATCTTGCAAAAAAATATGATGCAAAAACAATTGGAATTTTTATGAATACTTCGGTAAACATACTCGAGCAAAGACAGAAAAGGAGAAGAGATCCGTTCCCACTTGCTGTTATTTACAAACAAATCAAAGAATTGCAAACTCCAACAATAGACGAAGGTTTTGATAAGTTGATTGTGAAAAAAGATTATGAGCAACCAAAACACACTTGATCGCTTTATTAGTCGATCAACCTTGTTCAAAAAAATAGAGCTAAATTCACTTCAATTAGACCTTCATCATTTAACAAATAACACGTTTGTGATACTTTGTGGCAAGACGTTACAAACCCACTATTTCTTATAGATTAAAAGAAATTCCTATAAAACAAATTCATATTTGGAAAGAAGCTCAGGCAAGAAAATTAGATCGAGAAGGAATTTCTGAGCTTGCAAAATCTATCAAAAGTGAAGGTTTGCTAAACCCTCCTCTTGTACAGAAAGAAGGCAAGTCTTACTTGTTGATGTCTGGTCAACGCAGATTGGCAGCAATGAAACGACTTGGTGCCAAAAAAATTCCTGTTCATTTGTTGACTAAAAAAACTGCATATGATCTTGAGGATGCAAAAGCTGCATCTGTTGTAGAAAATATTCACAGAAACGACATGAATCATAAAGAAACTGCAGATGCATGTAAATTTTTGACTGAAACCATTGGAAAATCAGCTGCTGCCCGTTCTATGGGTATGTCTTTGCCTACTCTAAACAAATATCTTGGATTTTCAGGAGTTCCTGACAAATTAAAGGCATTTGTTCCACAACAATTATCTCGAGACGAGATGACTCGTCTTTATCAGACAGTACCTAATGTCTCAAAAGCCATAAAAATTGTTGAAAAAATATCAAAACTAGACCCTCAATTAAGAAAAAAATACCTGATTGCATTATCTCGCTCTCCAAAGTCTTCTCATCAAAAACTACTAAAACAGGCAAAATCTCTACGAATAAAGCAAAAAATATCCTTCAAATTGTCTAAAACAAACGCCAAAAAACTTGCTAGAGCCTCTGATACTCTGGATACTACTCCCGACGATCTTGCTGGAAAGATAATTGCTGATTATCTAAAACGAAAAAAGCGTAGATAATTCTAGTGACTAAAATAAAAAATTCGATTTTAAAAAAGATAGGCTATAGGGACTTTGCCCTTTTCAATGCCTTTTGATATACTGATTTCTTTTTTCTTGCAGCTTTTTCAGCAGATTTCAGTGCCTTCTTGAGACTCTTTACTTTGTTATCTGCTTTTGAAAGATCGCGTTTTCTCTTGTTAGCTACTTTTTCAGCATTTCTTTTTGCCTTGCTTACAGTGCCAGATGCTTTTCTTGCAACTTTTCTAGTTGCCTTCTTAGCTTTCCTTACTGTTCTCTTAGCTTTCCTTGCTGTTCTTTTTGCTTTAGTAGCTGTTTTCCTTACTGCTCTTTTGACCTTTCTAGCTGGTTTTCTTGCTGTTCTTTTTCTTGCAGCCATGTTTGATTCAAAATTTTATAAATTAAATATACTATTAATCAGAAAAAATTGAGAAAAGCTCAACAAATCTATTGTTCTTTACCTGTTATTTTTGAAAATATTTCTGTAATTTCTTTTTGCTTTTCATCTAGTTGTGTTCTTTTCTGATTGATCTCATCGTCGCTTGCATCATTGTCTCGTAACTCTTTGTATTCGTTCATCAGTTTATTGTAATCTTCATGTAATTTCTCATAATTCTCTGGATTGTTTTCTGTCATTTGTTTTTCAATTGTTTAATCATAAAAAATAATTTTTAACAAAATTTCTTGTTATTGACTCAATTTTTTTCCATCATTTGATTCTATAGCGTAAAATGGCCAAAACTGAATCATTAATGTCTAGTTTTTCAATTATTTTAGGCGATGTGGCAAATTCTATTTTTGCTGCTGTGTTTTTTGCAATCTCCAACATTTTCATTATTTTCCTGAATTGTGTGCTTGTGTGGTAGTCAGCAGAAACAATCAGTGTTTCCACAGCTCCTAACTCTAATGCCTTGTAAATTACGCTATTTTTCTTGGCAGTGAGTCCTTCTTTGACGAGTTTTTCATATCTAGATATGACGTCTGATACATGTTGTCTTCTTTGCTTGTATAAATGATGGATAATTTTTTCATAAACCTTAGATTTTGGAGTAGAAAAAGAAACATTTGTTACAAATCTGCATTTCTTTTTTGATTCTGTGTCTAATTCATCAAAGAATTCTGTTTTGGCATTGCCGTTTCCTCCTATTAATATGAGGTTTACGTCTTGACTCATCATTCGTATTTTTGCAGCAATTTTTTTAAAAAAAACGTGAATCTTTGTATTGCGGGCTCTCAAAAACCTTCCTTGACTTTGCCCACCTTTTTTATGCCTTCCTCGAAGATCAATTCCTAGTTTTGCTTCTTCTATACTTTGCCCACCGTGAAATTTTTGAATTTTAGCTGATTTTTGATCGAGTATTACAAAAATCACATCGTGATTTGTTTTTAGAATATCAAAAAATGGTTTGATGTGTGGTTTTTTGCTCACTGTGTAAATATATGGCAATTTTTTTGATGTTCCAATTTCTTTAATGGTGACTTTTCCATTCTGAATCCATCCGAAAATACATAATGTTTTTGTAGTTTTTCCGACCGTTGTAGGGTGTTTCTTTAACCTTGAAATTCTTTTTTCAATCTCCTTTTCTATTCTCTCGATAGATTCTTCTCGTTTTGTATTTTTTAATAATGATATTGTTTCTGTGCCTTTTCCATATGGATAGTATACTGAAACACATGGTTTTTCAATTTGTTTTATTTCAAATAGAAATTGATTTATTGATAACCATTCATCAGGTGAAATTTCTGATGTTTCTAAATGACTCTTCACAATACTGGGTAATATTTGGCAGATTAGTATCTTTTTCTTAAATACAATTAATGTTCTGTTTTGTGCTTACTGTGGAGTTTTAAAAATAAAACTTATTTTTCAAATCAGACTATGTCTATTGCTATGATTGCTACCAATATTGCAAATGGAATCCCAAATGCCAGTCCTACTCTTTTACTTTGCATACTCTTGCCTCTTTACCTCCTATTTTAACAAGATGAACCATTGTTTCTCTGTCTCAAAATACCTACCGTTCTTATAGTCGACAACTCTTAAATGATCATGTCTGAAGACAGAAAAATGTACAAATGTACATGTGCAGATTGCGGCAAAGACTCTGAAGTTCCTTTTGAACCAAAAGAAGGAAGACCAGTGTATTGTCGTGAATGTTTACCAAAACACCGTAGTAGAAGATTTTAAGCTAGTTTTGTTTAATTAATTTTGAACTCAATTATCAAACAGATATTCTAAAGACTTCTTTTTTTATCTATATTTGACGTATTGACATGAATATGACCGGTTTAAATTAGACTGAAGAACTAAGATATTATGTCAAATGATACAAATGATGTTATCTTTATTGGAAAAAAACCCCTTATGACTTATGTTAATTCTGCAATAATCCAACTATCCTCGATTCCTGAAATTACATTAAAGGCTAGAGGTTATACCATGGGATTGGCAATTGATGTTTCTCAAGTGATATTGAGAAAGACCAAAATTTTTGAAATTGGGACTATCAAAGTAAGCTCTGAACAACTTGTATCTGCAGACGGCAGAAAAAGAGATGTCTCTACTATTGAAATTCCTATCAAGAGGATTTCATAGACAGAAGGTACTGGTTTGAGTTAATGGTGCTTTCTAATTTTGATAAATCCGCATGTATACGGTGCGGGAAAAACTCTATTGTGACAGACAGTGACACTGGAGAACACTTCTGCACAAAATGTGGATATGTAATTTCTGAAATCGTGGAAGATTCTGGACCTGAATGGAGATCATTTTCAAAAGATGGAGGTGCCGACCCTACAAGAACAGGTGTTCCAACATCTCTTACACGACATGATAAAGGACTTTCTACAATTATTAGTCCTGTAAACCGTGATTCTTCAGGAAAACCACTTTCATCTGCAATGAAAACTACTGTTGAACGACTAAGAACTTGGGACAGTAGAAGTCAATCCCATTCATCTGCAGATCGAAATCTGAGACAAGCATTAAGTGAACTAAGCAAACTTAAAGACAAACTCACAATTTCGGCAAGTGTTGTTGAAAAAGCAGCATATATCTATCGAAAGGCATTAGATAAAGGGCTTGTTCGTGGTCGCTCTATATCTGCACTACTTGCAGCATCTCTATATGCAGCATGTCGAAATGCTGAAACACCTCGTACAATAAAAGATGTTTCTGACGCATCAAATGTTAGACGTAAAGACATTGCAAAATGTTATCGATTACTATTTCACGAATTAGAATTGAAAATGCCTGTTGTGAATCCTATTCAGTGTATTGCAAGAATTTCCAGTAATTTGCAAATGTCTGAGAAAACAAAGCGATATGCAATTAAAATTCTACAAGAAGCACAAGACAATCATGAGTCATCTGGAAAAGATCCAATGGGACTTGCTGCAACTGCACTGTATCTGGCATGTGTGCAAAATGGTGTCTCTATCACACAAAGAGATCTTGCTGAGGCTGCCGGTGTTACAGAAGTCACAATCAGAAATAGATACAAGGGTCTAAAATCTCAACAGTCTGTTTGAACTGTATGGGTGTTACAGAACTACAAATGTCTGAATTGTTTGATTTTGAATTTTATTATGTGGTATTCACTGCTTCTTAGACAATAGTGTCTTTAATCATGACAAAATTTTTTAATTATTTTGTTTTATGTTGTTTGATTCCTACTTTTGTGGCGAATCTCGGTCGTTTGGTTGCGGGATCGACGGAAACGACCGAACATTCTCAATAAACGACATGGACTAATTCTTTTAGATTTCTTCTTGGTTTTGGGAATTTTTGCTTCTCTGGATATCCTATACATAAAACAGATGAGGGCACAAGGTCTGTTCCGATCACATTCATTACTTTTTTCTCATCTAACATGCCTATCCAAATTGAACTTAACCCTAAGGCTTGTGCTGCAAGCTGCGAATATCCTGCTGCTAAGGTTGCATCTTGAATGGCAAATTTTTTCAGAACTTCTTCTGGAAAATCAAATTTTACTCTAGATGGGTTTTTACAAAAAACCAGAACAACTGGGGCATCAACATATGGTTGTTTATTACATGCTTCAACAAGCTGTTTCTTTTTTTCAGGACTCTTGATATAAAATATTTCAAACCCTTGATAGTTGCCTGCAGTAGGGGCAGTATCTGCAGCAGCTATTATCTTATCGATCTTTTCGGTTTCTACTATTTTGTCTGAAAATTTTCTAGTGGAGCGACGTTTTGCCATTACTGCAAACAGATCAGTATTAACAACTTCTGTTGGTGAGCTTTTTAGAATTGCATCTAATAGTTGATTTCGGACTCCTGGTTTCTCTTTTATCTCTACATTCGGTTTGTATCCTGCAGGGTAGACCTTTTCAACATTGTCCTCAGACATGCAAGAATCACAACAGTATTGTATTAAAGAATTTCAAAAACTCATGTTAGTAATTGTGAATGGAAATAATTCATGGTACATTTACTATGAATTTGTTTTTCTGACTCAAAACCACAACTGTGACAATAAAATCTATTTGGTAATTTACATGCATCACACTTGGTACTGATCTCCATTTTATTTCCACATCTCCTGCATGACTCTTCTCGCATAAATTATCTCATAAAATTTTTCATTTAAACTATGTGAAAGTTAGGTTTAGTTAACTATCTTGCTCTACTCATTCTCTCTTCCAATTCTAAAACATTGGAAAAATTAGAATGGCCTAATTAGCTTTTTCTAATTTTCAAATTGTTTTTTAATCAAGAAAACATACTCTTCTCATGAGCAACAAATGCACAGTTTGTAATTCAAATCTGGAAGTAGAGAAAACTTGCAAATTTTGTAACGAGCCTACACGTCTGTTTTGTCACACTTGTGGTGTGATTGCTGAAAAAATTGAACATCCTGCATGTATGGTGCTAGATGTAAATCAGATGTTACTGGCAAGTACCACAAACTAATTTTTTTATTTTTTATTCAGTCTCAAGACATAACTCTTCTTTTAAAACATGCAAAATACTGTTAATGTCAAATGGTTTATGAATTATTGCAGATGGTTTCATTTTTTTTATAACTTCCATTTCATTGGGCCCTGCACCGGATATGATAACGATGTTTGCATTAGGATCTATTTTCCTTATCTCTTGCATTGCATAAATGCCATCATACTTAGGCATCATTATGTCTAAAAATATGACATCTGGTTTTAATTCTTGAAACTTTTTTACTGCTTCTAATCCGTTATTTCCAGAACCCACCACGTTGATTTTATGCATTTTGAGCAGATCTGAGAATGTGTTTCTAATCCCATTGTTGTCATCAACAACAATAGCCCGAATTGTCATATGGTTTGACTGTTAAATTATTTTAAAAGGATTTTCTTACATTGCATTGTGAAAAAAATTCTTCTTACTTTACTTTCATTTCTGGTAATAGGAATTGTTCTGTTTGTCGTGTTTCAGAGTTATGACGAAAAAAACTCTGATTTGTCTCAAAAAACAATTACTATTGCTACTATTCACAGAGATGCCTCAAAAATGACTGATAGATTTCAACCCATGGCAAACTACATTGCAGAAAAGGTCAGTGATGGCAAAACAACATATTCAGGCCGAGTAATGATCCCTGATTCGATTGATGAATTGGTTATGTATCTTAATGATGGTGAAATTGACATATTTATTGACAGTCCACTTGTCGGATTATTTGTAGCAAACCAAACTGATATTTCTCCTACATTATTTGCGTGGAAAGAAAACTCTTTTTCATATCATACTGTGTTTATTGCTCCTAAAGATTTGGATATATCTATGGACACGCTACATAGAAAGACTATTGTGTTTGAAGATACTGCATCATCCTCTGGTTATTTTCTTCCAAAATTACACTTGGAAGATATGGGATATGTTTTCAACAGCACATCTCAAAATAATATTTTCTTTAAATTTAGTGAAGATGATCAAAACACTCCTGTTTGGATATTGGAGGGCAGGGGAGATTTTGGCTCAGTTTCAAATATTGACTATGAAGAATTCCCAGAACGAATAAAAAATCAATTAAAAATTATTGGAAAGACATCTGAAATCCCTCGACAATTGGTCTTTTTTTCAAATAGTCTTAATGACAAGGAAATTTTAGAAAAAATATTTTTAGATATGGAAACCAATGCTGATCCTGTTGTTCTTGAAGATTCAAAAATTTCAAAATTCTCTCCGCTGAACCCTGATGCTGATTTGGAAGAAACTAAAAAACTGTTGGGGCTGGAGTAGGAATTGAAATTACAACAAAAATCTTTGTTATTGATAATTTTGCCCATAATTTTGTTTGCAGTGGCTATTTCTATTTTGGAGTATTATGTTACAACTAGCAATTTAATAGACTCAGCTTTGGATGACACCATTCAGCTTACCGCATTTATTGCTAATGAAATGCGAAACCCAATGTATAATCTCGATGTTGATAAATTGAATGATATAATTGATAATTTAGAACAGAAAGAAGGTGTTTCACAAGCTTTAGTTTTGTTTCCAGATGGTCGAGTTTTAACAGATGGAAGTGACAATGATTATTATGGTTTGGTCTCTGATGATGATTTTCTTTTAACTTCTCTTTCCTCTGACACATTCCAGACAAAAGTTATTGATGATTATATTCGCATTTCAATGCCTATTTACCTCAATGAACCTATTGGGTTTTTGGCTGTTGATTATTCTCTCACTCCGTATTATTCTCACATGCGTGATTCACTATTTCTTGTGTTTGGGATTTCATCTTTACTTTTAGGCATCTTTATTCCCTTGACTATTTTAATTTCTGGTAAAATCACACGGCCAATTTTGAGACTAAAAGACAAAGTATCTGATATATCTGAAGGCAATTTTTCTCAAATCGATGAACACTTTGATACTGTTGAATTACAAGAATTATCTGATGGGATAAATGACATGCAAAAAAAACTTCGTGATTATCAGCAGGACTTGATTAATACAGAAAGGTTGTCTACCATTGGCGAACTTTCTGCAAGAATTGCACATGATCTTCGAAATCCACTCACTACTATGAAAAATGCTGTTGAATTGATAAAAACAAAAAATCCAGAACTTGTAGAGAAAAATCTACAATATTTTGACTGGATAACATCTTCGATTGATAATATCAACACTGAAATCAATGATGTGTTAATTCATGTGAAAACCCAAATCCCAGAAAAAAAATTAACTCCCTTTGGTGATATTTTGGAACAGACACTTTCACAAATTATTATCCCAAAAAATATCTCATTAATCAAACCAAAAGAAAACCCCGAAATTTATTGTGATAAATTTCAAATAAACAACGTCTTGACTAATTTAATTATAAATGCAATTCAATCAATTGATGGTAATGAAGGACGTATTGTAATAGGTGTGACCTCTGATACGGATTATCATAAAATCACAATCTTTGATGACGGACCTGGGATTTCTGACGATTTAATTGATTCTATATTTGAGCCTCTATTTACTACAAAGTCTTTTGGTACTGGTTTAGGACTCGTAAATTGTAAAAATGCTGTTGTAGCACATGGTGGAAAGATCTCTGTAAAGAATCTTGAAAACGGTGTAGAATTTACTATTTTACTCCCCAAAAAATAATGCTTTTTTGAGGCATTAGTTAATTCTGCCGATTCTCTTCATAATTTTAGCTAAAATTATTGTTTTACTCATCTGAGATAAGCCAAGATAATCCGATGACTTCTTCCCAGGATATTTGTTCTGCATTGTAATTTGTCATGTTATGTCTTACGTGATTTTGCTTAAAACGATAATGAACAATTTATCAGTGCAATTTCTATGATCAAATTAGTAGTGATTCTTTTTATTTAATATGTGACAGAAATCATACCCGACCATAGATGGGCTTGATTCATGGTTCAAACCTTGAATCTGTCCATTTTGTGACATATTTTATAAAAATGAGATTCAAAGCCTTTCATCTGTACGATTGGACGCAAACGCACAAACCACTATCCTTTTTGATTAGGCCTTGACCTCATGTATTATACGTAATTATTGCATTTAAGGAAAGTGGTGATTCTCAAACTTGTATCTTGTAATCTGAATACAATAATACCAAAAACTGCATTGATGTCTTGTGTATGTTAATCGGATAGAGGCAGCACATGAGCTTGCCAAAAAAATTCATCCTGAATCTGATGCTGTGATTCTTGCCATTCCTCGTGGAGGCATAGTTATTGGGGATATTCTTGCAGAAAAACTAGGTTGTATTTTGGATGTTGTAATTTCAAAAAAAATCACCCCTCCAAACTACCCTGAATATGCTATCGGTGCAATAACTCATGATGGAACTCTCTACAAAAGCGAGTACTGGTCAAAATTTTGTAATGAACCTGGCTTTGAACATGAGTTAGTAAAAAAACAATCTGAGGTAAAACGAAGGTTAGAAGAATACCGTGGTCATGATTTTTACGAACTCGAAAATAAACCTGTCATACTTGTAGATGATGGTGTTGCAACTGGCTCTACCGTGTTTGCAATTCTGAACTGGATTAAAAAACAAAGCCCAAAAAAAATAACCTTAGCAATACCTGTCATATCTCCTAATACATATGAAAAAATGAAAAACCAAGTTGATGAGATGGTGGTATTAAAAATCCCCGATAATTTTTCTGCAGTTGGTCAATTTTATGATGATTTTTCCCAAATTTCTGATAGTCAGGTTAATAAAATTCTCAACAAGTATCACTGATTACGCATTTCAGCATTTTTCTCAAAAAAGAACTCTTGTTTTTTTAGGTCTTTTTCAGATATGATCCTACATTTTCGTAGTGGAACTAATCTTGAAATCTGCTCATATGTATTCATGTCTCTGACATCTGCTGCATATGCAATCTGCAGTAATGGGGATTTTTCCTCAATCATTGGTTTTGCCTGTTCGTACCCACCTGCTTGACGCATGCCATTTCGATATAATCCGACACTTTTCCCCTTTGAAATTTGTGGATCTTGGTAACAACAAATGGCATATTCTCCGTTTTCTTTTTCAATTATTGTCAGTCTTGTAAATTTGTCACTCCAACTGTCCACTTCTTTTGCAAGCTCTGTTGCCTCATTCTTATCCTCAAAAACTGTAGATACCACCAGTCTGTCTTTTTCATATGCCCAAGAAATGCCAAAAAAGTCCCCATGCCACTCTATATCAAAAGACATGAAATTCATTTAAATTTCTCAAATTAATGTTTTGACTAAAATCGTTGATCTAATTTGGATTAAAAATTTGTTTAACTAGTTTCTGTAAATTTGATATTCTTTTTTTAGACACTCCAGTGATTTTTGCAATTTTTGAATCATCGTATCTCAATAGATCTTTTGCAATCATGATGTTGTTTTCTGAAAATGCCTGGAGTTCTTTTTGAGTTAAATTTAGAATTGTTATTGGATACAAATCGTGTTCTTCAATTATTTTTTCTAGGCTATTTTGAACAGGGTATCTCCATGATACCACTTGTTGTCCTATACATTTTGCATATTTTTTTGCATTTGTTGAAATTTTTGTGTTGCAAAAAATTATTTCTCCTGCAAATTTTGGCTGCAGATCTAAAAACCTTGCATGCGTGTACAGTGCCACTTTTAACCCTGTATAGATTCCGCGACTTGAATGGTATTTGCATTCTACCAAGAATTCTTTTTGACCTCTTGATGCTACAAGATCTATTTCATGCGATGCGCATTTTCCATGGATTTTAGATCTAATTGATGATACTTGATAATCATAATATTCCAACAATGATGCGATATAATTTTCAAATGCAAATCCTGCAGGACCCATTCTCATGATGGAGTCTTTGAGTTGATATCTTTGATGTAGTGCCCTGAGGCCTTTTTCCTCGGCAATTGCATGCAGGACTTTCTTATAGATGTCATTTGAGGTCATATCTCGATATACTTCTGATTTAACCTTCTTCAGAATCCTTTTTGCAGTGTTCCTACTTGCACCTGCCCTCATGATTGTACTCAAAATCTTTCGCTCATTGAATGGAACCCTACTTCCATCTGCTTTGTAAATGAAGAATCTTCTCGGTGCTATGATTCACTTCTAATGCAGTCAAATTTAATTTTTCACAGTGTTTTCATAATTGAGAATCTTTTTCAAGTTTGAAAATTACATAATTGTTTTTAAAATCTATTAATTCCTTTGTAGTGTGGATAGAATTACACTAATTGAAGGATATGATCCTGTGTTGGTCAGAGAAACATTGGAACTTTTGTTAAGAGACAGAAAAAACGAATTTAGGGAATTGGCTGAAACTATGAAAATTCCTACCATTTCTAATGATTGGGAAGTAATAATTCTGAAATTCTGTCTTGATTTTGAGGATTGTTATAAATCATGGACTGATAGCCATGAACCTGATTCTCTAAAAAATACAAAATGTATGACGATAATGCGAACTATTGCAAAAGGTAAAAAGAACATCTCAGATGTATTTCATCTACAAGATATTGCGTATACTATCTGTGTTGAATTCCATCAAACATACAATCGAATAAAATGAGACTATCTGTTTTTCCCAAATGCACCTTGATGATCAGTTAGACAGCAAGCACATTGTTTTGAGTAGCATTCATCTATTTTTTCATGACCGCATGAGCCACAGTGACAATAAGGATCATTTCCCATACTGTTTGATTTTCTTCTTCATACTTAAGGTGTGACTGTGATTCTTTTTTATGAGAATTGAAATAAAAAATCACTAGCACATTTTACTGCATTCACATTTTCTGCTTGTAAATAGATTTTTTAGCATGCCTATTTTTGATATTGGGATTGTTGGTTGCTTTTTCCCTACAATCTTAAACAACGTAATGCCCGTTTCTGCGCTAGTTCCTTTTAATGCCCATGTTCCATTTTTCATTAAATATGGCTGTGGGTTTTTCATTGAAACTTTTTTTCTTGCTTTGATGTCATAGGCTTGAATTGACATTGCAGTAATTGAAAAATTTCTTATTATAGGAACTGTGTAAAAAAATTCATATCATTAAGCTCAAAATAAAATTAATTAAAACAAAATGTGCCTATGGTGCTATTGCGATTGGATGCAATTCACATTCACAGGCGTCTCTTTTTCCACAATAAGGGCAGTTGCAGTCACAATAAAGAAGTGGCTGCTCACATGAAACACATTTTGTATATTCTGCAAAATCCTCATTCATCTGGCAATACCTCTCATAGGTAATATTGGGTACCAAAATTGATAAAACCTCTTACTGCTGATCTGAAAATTAGTTTTGTTTTTCAAAATGAACTAAACAAATGTTTAGATTTTGCTTGATCTTTATTTTATACCAGATTCGCATAATATGTTTGACGCCTTCGTATAGTGGTCTAGGCATGCTATAAACGACTACTATTCCAAGACGTCGTTTTTTTCGCAATTAGTTACCTTTTCTTTAGTATTGCTTCTTCTGGTGTTTTGTCTTTGTTGCTTTCCCAATGCCAACTATGATGTTTCTTCCAATGTGTTTCAAGTTCTTTAGTTGTTGGTTCTTTTCCTAATGGTGTTCCGCAAATTTTGCACTGGATCATAAACTTTCTAAATAATTTTTAAAAATAAGGGTTTGTTTATGGTTTTCTGTCAGTGCGGAATAACACCATGAAGAAAATAAATTCTCGCAAGATGTTTTTTTGAATGGGCTTTAATTCGATATTGAATTTCTTGGCAAAATCTAATGATATTTGATAGATTTGACCTATGTGACTTCCAATAAGTACTGCATCTACCTGTTTTCCTGGAATTCTTTCGATATTTTTTTTGTACAGAACTTTTTCTACTTCTTGAGACCATTTTGTTTTCATCACTAGATCAATTACTAATTTGATTAGCTTGTCATCTAGTCTCCCCTTGATTGAATCTAAAACTCTGTTGATTTCTATTTTTTCTTTTTCTGTTAACTCATTCATCTGTTTTTACCTCAAATTTTTTCTTTTTAGTCTTGGTAATGGGGTGGCACTGTGAAGGTAGATTTTCATCTTCAGCCATGATTCAGTACTGTTTTAAAATGAAATTAAGAGTTTTGTTACTTTTTAAACATAATCCAAATTCTACTACCTACAAAAATTCCTACTGCAAGTATGACTAATAATGGTACGAGGATTTGACCTTCTTCCATAATTAATTTTAGATTTAAACTGAATTAATGCTTTCTAATATGGCCTGTCTCTTAATTCATGGCAATCACATAAACATCCTTTTTCACATTTCATTCTTTTACAGTCAGAACAAATTTTTTTGTTCCAATAAGGAGCGGTATTCATAAAATTATTTCCAAGTCAATGAAGTTAACATTTGCTATTTTACAATTAACACTGGAATTTTTGATTTATGTAAAACATAATTTGAAACACTACCCAAAAACATTTCCTTTATTGGGTTGAGACCTCTTGCGCCAATTACTATTGTGTTGACTTTTTGCTTTTTTGCATATTTTACAATGTCATATCCTATATCCCCACCTGGGATTATTTTTGATTCAAAATCAATTCCTGCTGAATTACATTTTTTCTTTGCATCTTCGATAATTTTTTTGGCTTTTTTTGCCATATTGTTTTTTATTTCCATTTTTGGTCTTGTAATAAAATATGATAATGGTAATTCAACAACATTCACTCCTACTATCTTAGATTTGTCTGCTTTTGCTATTTCTATTGCTTTTCCTAAACCTCTGATGGAGTTTTTTGAGCCGTCTAATGCGACAAGAATTTTCCCCATGATTTTTTTATTATTGGTGTGTGATTTAAGGTATTGGCTTTGCTTTTTTGGGTTTATTTTTTCTAGTTCCGTTTGATTTTTGCCTTTTTCTTTTGCTTTCTTTACTGAGAATTTGATATGTCTTTCCCGTTTCACATAGTTTCATTTCTCCTGTTCTTTCATCATGAACTGCTTCGATACCTCCTTCTACTAGTAGGGCACCGACTATTTCCCAAGATTGCTCATCAGACACGTTGAATTTGTATGATATTGTTGATGCTCGTGTATAGAAACCATTTTTTGAATTTCTTAAAATGAATCCTTTTATTCTGTCCTCTATGGTCTGAGGCTTTGATCTTTTGGAAAATCTTCTAAATGGTTTTTTATTTTCAGCCAATTTCTTTGATCTTCTTTTCTGTTATTTTAGATAAATCATTCTGCGTTGATTGAATCAGGATCATTATTTCCTGGCAAATACCTGTCTCCTAACCTCTCAGTCATCTTTTGATCAAACTCTTCTTGTAATCTTGTTAGATAAATTTCAGCCTCTGTTTGATCTTCGGGTATGCCAGTATCTGTATCATAGTTTACTCCTGTTGCAAGATGATAAAATTCTTCAAAAAACTCTTTACAGTCAATTACATCTGCATCATGATCAACTGACACAACAAGACACTCCTCTTCAATTCGAAACTTTAATGTTATTTCTTCATCAATCATAATATCTGCCATTACTGCCATCAGGTATGGTATGATCTTTTTGTCTATCTCTTTTTTTTCTTTAGAGTTTGATATCCATAACTCAAACCCATCTGCAAGAAAATCAAAATTGTCAATAGTGACTTCTCTAATATCTGATTTCACGTATGCAAATTTTGATTTCCAATCTATGTTTTTATTTTTAGGTTCTACAAATAACACATCGAATTTTAATTCTGGATTCTTTTGTTCGTACTCCCAAATCTGTTTATTTGTCCACATTGGAGAGTATTTTTCAATCAATATTGCAGTGCCCTGATCCATTGCTCTTATCACGATTTCTCTCTTGTTTATGCTTAACTTGATATCCCTGATTTAAGAAATGCTAAGGTACACTCGGCAAGTTCAGAATCGGTATGTTCTTTGATGTTGTGCATACAGTTAGGACAAATTCCTGTAGGTGCATCAGAAAATTCATCTCCTACTTGTTTCATACAACACTCCATCAATTCTGATGTAGAGTGTGATTCCATTGATAGTTTACAGGTAGGACATTGTGTCATATTTCATATTTTTGCCTTGTGGGTAATAAAGCAATTTGATGTGTTCTAATGAAAAAATAATTTTATGGCTGCTGCCATGTTATGACTTAATTTAGATATTGTTAAATAAAAACAATATGGACAATTGATTCAATTGTGGATATGACATATATTGAATTTTATTTTATTTTTTAAATTGTTCACTGAAAAATTCCAAAATAAAACTATCTGTTGCAGTTCTTGTAAAAAAAACGTATTTTTTGAACTAATTGAAGATATAGAATGTGATATGGGGCATCATGATGTGATTCAATGCCCAAATTGCCAGGAATTATTTTCTATTGACAAACAATGTCCTGCATTTCAAGACATGCTTTATCTTGTTTCTTGCAATGCTACCTTGTTTACAGAATCTGAAAAATCTGAATATTCAAAAAACCCTCACTGCTTTTAATAACACCTACTCCTATGCAAGTGGATTTTAAACATCTTGTAAATTAGATGTTTTTTATATTTTCATTCACACGCATTAATTTTCTATTTGAAATAATTCGTTCTTTTCAAATTTGTTTTGGCCACAGAAGAAGTTGGTAATCAGTGCCGTTTGCAATTTTCATTGCGATTACCAATCAGCCCAGCTATTCTATGGCAATGTTTTCCCTCTAAAAAACTTCATAAAATAAAACAAGTGTTGAAAAGCTTTCTATGTTATCAAATAAATTAATTCAACCTTTTTGTATTGTCTGAGTTTTCAATAGAAAGTTTTAGGTATGTTTAAAATCATGTGTTTTCATTGAAGGGGTTTGTAATTGCCATGTTTGTCATCATTATTGTGGGCTTTCTTTTGTACTCTGATGTTTTATCATTTGATGGGGATGACGTTTTTTCTGGGCTAGAAAAAACATCTGAGAAAACTAGAGAGATTGTTCAGACAATAAAACAAAACAGTGAACGCATAATTTCTTATTCTATACATGATGTGCCAAATTTGCCTGATAGTCAGATTCCAATTAATGCTTTGAAAAAAGCTCTTTATTCTTGGGAATCTATCAATCCTAATTTGACCTTTGTAGAGGCAGAAAATCCTGAAATTGTATTTAGATGGCAGGTTTATGCCTCGGAGACTCACACGGGACTTGCCACATGCAACTCTGCATTGTTTGGTGTTCTGAATAGTTGCATTTTGGATATCTCTGTTGGAAACGAGGACTGTAATGGCAACTATGTACAAAACGATGAAAACATGGTTGCAAATATTATCATGCATGAAGTAGGGCATGCACTTGGACTACGACACACTATGGAAAAAAATAACTTGATGTATTCTAATGAATTCCCTGAGGAAAATTTTGATACTCTGGGTTTACAAATTCCTCAAAAATTTGATGAGTTGTATATAGGCCAAAAAGAACTGTTAGACCAGGATCGACAAATTAGAAATAATATTGAATCTTTTGATGAGGAGATATCCAAATTACAAATTCAGTATGATGAATATTTCGAGCAATATTTGTTCTATGAAGGTAAATCATTATCTGATGAAGAACTTGAAAAGACAAAAAGAATATTTGACAAACTGAGTTCTATTTCTGATGAAATCAACACTTCCATTGATGAGCGAAATATGCTTGTATATCAAAGCAATGAACTTTTAGAACAATTAGGTTGTCAACCTAATTTTGTAATTGTTGAATGACTATTGGTTTTTTTCTAAACTGTTAAGCATGGATTCTTCTCCTGCCCAGCTGTATTTTCCTAACTGCCAGAATCTCATGTCTATTGTTTTATCTGTTTTTAGCTCACTGGGCAATTCGTTGTATTGTTCAAGAATTTTCTTTTGTGTGGCAACTTCTGCCTTTATAATATTGATTACTTCTTCTGTCTGCAATTCCCCGTGATATTCCCCATTGTAAAACTTGTCTTTGATTATGGCTAGTCTTTCATTTGATTCAGTTAATTGTTTGTCTAGATGTTTTTGTGTGATTTCTGCTGCATTTTCCTGATTGATGTCATTTAGAAGATAAAATCCCACTGCCAAAGATATTATCGCAATAGCCATTGAAGCCACAAATCTGACATTCATGTGATTGTGGGCCTTGATTGTTAAATTAATAGTTTTGAAAGCAAGCATGTTTGATGTTTTCTCTAGCTTCAGTCCCTTTGGGGGATATGTTGAAAACACCAAACAAGCAAACAACCTTGCTTTATGTTGGTTTTTCTTTTGAAAAATTGTTAAAATTCAACGTGTCTTGATATTTGATCAAAATGGTTTGAAAAAATTATCCACATTGAAATTTGTGCCTAAAATGATGCTGACAAAACATGTGTTTCAAAATAAACACACTATTTCTTTTAATCATTTATGGGTATATTGTATTGAGTCATCGTTTGACGGCTGTCCTACGTTTGCCTTAACAGACCATGCCCCTAGAATTCCCGGCCGTCAAACATCTCTTTTATACAAATATTTTTCACATGTGTTGACTAAATCACTATGTTGATGATTGTTTGTAAGGGGATTCGAAAGTCTGGAAAACTTCAACATTGCAAGTTCATTTATGATGGGAATTGGGGAGATACTGCTCTTGTGGAGCATGAAAAATTTCATAATGAAAATATGACTCATGATGAATTTTGGCTAGGTTTTGATGTGCCTCAATTTTTTGGAAAGTTCAGCGGTAGAGATGGAAAACGTGAATGATGTTCAATACACGTCAATGATTTTATTCTTAATCTGATACGGAAAATCATGAATGATGATAATATTGTCAGTTGGTCTAAAGACTATCGATTAAAATGGTCTGATTTTAAAGCAGAACCAAATCCAGCAGCGTTTGAGGATGCATATAGTTTTGTAAAATATAGATCAACTTGGACAGTTAACTCTGAGAGTTTTGGACGTGATATTAAATTCTGTATTTCAGATATTGCTATAATTCCTGAGTTTCACCGACACTTGTCTTGGGTAAGAAAACAAATGGCAACATCTGATCTTTTAGAACATCAACAGGGACATTTTGATCTTGCAGAACTCTTACGATATGATACGACCAAAAAAATCGAAGAATTTTTTGAAAACAAATGGTATCCTACTAGAGGACAAAATGAAGAGCAACGAAAACAATTTGCTCGTGAAGATTCTGGTGCTATGATTGCAAAACAAGTTGAAAAATTAGAGGCTGTTTTCTTAAAACGACAACAAGACTATGATGAACAGACGGATTTTGGGCAAAATGCTGAAAAACAAGATGAATTTAATACAACGTTTGCACAATTAAGATAGCCGTAATTCTGAAAACATCTTGTTTATTTTTGAGCAATTTTACTTTCTGGAATTGCAGAAATGTAGTTTACTAGACTGCGGTAGTATTTTAAATGAAATTCCAAGTCTTTAATTTCTGTATTTTTTAATTCTTCTAATTCTGGTCCAAAATCTCTTGTGTCTGATTGTATGTGATTTAACGTGTTTTCATTGATTTCGATCATGTGAAACAAACTGTGTAACACTTCTCCTTTTGTTAGTGTCTTATCACATGATTTTTGTAACAATGCGTCAATCCAGTCCATGTTATGTTAAATCAAAATTATTATTTCCATCCCTGAATGTGAAATTTTCAACCTTTACTCTAATTTTCTTTAGTGTGTATTGGTGATTCTATGAAAATTCTATTGTTTTTTTGATTTTTTCCTAGACATGATTTCTTTATTTCTCTCAATATCTGAGTGCACTTCTACATGTTCGTAGAGTTGTTCTTTTGTATCAAAAATTTGCTCACAGTAATAGCATTGATGCATCCCTATCATATGTTGATCTTAGATTAATTATTTTCTCTAATTTTACGCCTCATCTCATTGAAAATGATGTAAAAAATGAAAAAAGATGATGTGGTTAGAATCTATTTTCCGGCATTAGCCCTTACTGCTGCAGCTTCGTCTGCAAAGGGATCGTCATGCCACCTTTCCTTGTTTAATTGTGGTCCTAATCCTGATTCTGGGGTGAAAGAACCTTGTTCGGCAGCAGGTGCTAATACTGCATCTTCTGGAACGAAATTTTGTTGGTTTTCTGTAGCATATACAATTGCAGCAGCTATGGCTGCAACCCCTATTGCAATTCCTGCATAAACCATTGCGTTTGACATAAAATGAATATTGGATTTTTTATATTAATCCAGTAGGACTGCATTGCACTCATTTTATGAATTTCATCTAATGTGTTTCTAATTCTATCTCTGTATTACAGACTGGAATTTTTCCTGTTTGAGTTTTGAAATCTTCGATTAATTGAAGTTGTTTTTCTTTTGGATTATCCGTAAATTCTCTTTGATATGATGCTGTTTTTTGCTTACATTCGTCACCCTCAAATTCTTCATCAACATATTTTGTAAACGTCTTCTCTAGATTGATGCTTTCTCCAATGTAAATGACTTCTTTGTTTCTTGAATATAGTACATATACTCCTGGAATTGGTTTTACAAATTTTGCACTCTCTAACCAGACTCTCATTTTATCATCAAGCAATTCCATATTCTATGTTAGATCTACTAGATATTAAACTAGATTACAAATAATGTGATATTACAAGAACCTTCATGCTTTTAATATTAAAGAAAAAGAGGATTAATCCTGTGTCCCTTTTAGAGAAATTCCCAGATCAATTCACCCCTAGAGAAATTCAAAAAGAGATCATCTCTCAAATTGAAGATAAGATAAAGTCAGGCTACCGCAAAATAATACTATGTGCACCTACTGGTGTTGGAAAATCCCTTGTCGGTGCAACAATCTCTAGATATTTTGATAGTTCTTTTACTGTAACTGCGTCAAAACATCTTCAAGATCAATATATCAAAGATATTCCTTTTCTAAAACCCGTAAAGGGAAAACAGAATTTTCCTTGTCTGAAAATGATGCACTCTGAAAAAGTAGATAACCCAAGACGAGCAATGCGTTGGGGATTGACATGTGATAAAGGACAATGTCAAGAAAAGATCAGTAAGAACGGAAAGGAGATAATTGAAGTATGCAAATTCAAGCCTTCAATTAAACAAGTTGAAGAAAACACTCAAGATTCTGAATCATGTCCATACTATTTACAAAAATATGATGCTCTAGTCTCAAAACACTCTTTGTGGAATTATCATGCCTTTTTTCAAATAATGAAATTTAACAAAAAACTCTTTGAAGATTACCTTGACAGAAAGGTATCTGTTTTTGATGAGGCTCATAAAATTGAAGACCAAATAATGCAGTTTATTGGATTTGATATTTTTGCAGGACAGGTAGAAGAATGCAATTTGAACGCTGACCGATACGATTTTGGAGATTTGGATTCTATGCTACAATTGACTGATGATATTGCTTTTTCATATGCTAAAAAAATAAAAGATATCAAGGAAAGTGATGTATTTCAAAAAGATCCTGACTATGAAATGATCACTAGGTTGGAAAGAAGGTATGACAGGGCAGCACAAGCAAGAATTGATATTCAAAGCGATAAAGATAATTTTGTTGTAAACGATCCTGTCAAGGATTTTAATGGCAATTTTCGAACTATTTCTATCAAACCAATTGATGTTTCAAAATTTGCACATTCTTTTTTTGAAACTGAATACCAATTATTCATGTCTGCAACAATTGACAAACACAGTTTTTGTGAAAACATGGGATTAGATGGAGAACAAGTTGCGTTTATTGATACGCCAAAATCACCTTTTCCAATTGAGAATCGTCAAATCAATCTTCTAAACATTCGAAGACTCAGCTATGGTTCTACCGAAGAAGATGAACTTGAGGTGATAAAGACAATAGACCGAATTTTAGATGAGCACTCAAATGAACGTGGTTTGATTCTTACATCTTCAATTCCTAGATGCCAAAAAATTTTGAGATACCTCTCACCAAAAAACACTCGACGAATACGAATATGTCACAGCTCAAACAAAGACGGAAAAACACAAGATGAAATCATATCTGAACATGCTGAAGATCCTACTGGGATTTTATTGTCTTCTTCGTTGTGGGAAGGTGTGGACCTAAAAGATGATTTGTCAAGATTTCAAATAATAGCTAAGGTACCTTATCCGAATTACAAGGAAAAAAGAACAAAAGCAAAAATGGACAAATTCCCACTATGGTATACTTCTCAAACACTTACCAAATTACTACAGGGTTTTGGCCGCTCAATTAGGAGTGAGTCTGACTGGGCAAAAACATACGTACTTGATACTGCTGTAAATAATGTCTTTTTTAAGGCACAAAGAATGATTCCAAAGGCATACTATGATGTATTGAAATTAGAGAATCTTTAGTAGATTAAAGTGTGAGAAAAAGTAAATCTGTTAGGCATGAATTATCGAGGTTTTAGATTTTGATCATACATGGAATCGATAATTACAATCGATGTAGATGCAAATATTTTATAAAAAATGAATCAGTGCTTGTTGTGACATAGTTAAGCAGTCTGTCACATCTAGTGCTTTTTCCACCAGTAGTGCTTCTTTTTTTATATTGTTGTGAAGTAATAATGAAGAGATTCTTAAGATAATCACATACATCTGACTTTATTTTGTGCTTTCCTTTTTCCATACGTTGCATGCCGGACAACGATTTACTATCTTGTCTTGAATCTTTTTTGAGAATACATTTCCACATGATTTGCAAATACGTAGCTGATCTGAACTAACCATATCAAAATAACACCTCACATCTTTTTGTATATTTCGTAAAAATCCATTTTTGAAGCTACTTTCTCATATTTTCTGATCTTCCATCAACACTTTAGAATCAATTATTCTTGATATGTTATTTCTCAAAAATATGGTTGATAGGATCATGCTTTGATACGGTTATTCAGATTTTATCCTGAGGGGATCCTATGTAGAAGACATATACAAAATCGGCACTACCATAACTTTCTGAGTCTTGCCTCATCCCTTTGTCCATAAAATAAGATTCTACCTTATCTGCGTCCTCTTTGGAATTAGCATCCCAATCCCTCCAACTGCTTGGTTCTCCGCGTTTGGTCTTACTGTTTTCAGAATCATTTGTTCTACCTATCATCCATTTTGAGTAATTTCCACCTGATTGAGACTTTACAATCTCTTCAATCTCGGAAATGATTTCTGAGGATTCCATGATTTTTTAGTGACTATCATCTTAAAAAAAGAATATCAATAAAATCAGTCATGATAATTCAGGATGAAGATTTTGTCTTCTTTATTTCGTTTATTGAGTATTCTAGATCCTTTTGAGTTATTTTGATAGACTTTACGTCTTTTTCCTTGTTTTCCACAAATCTCTTAACTCCCAAGAGTGCTCCACGATTGCACACCTCTTCAATTTCTGCCCCACTGAATCCCTTTGACATTTCTGCCAGGGTCTTTAGATTGACATCCTCTGCAAGTGGTTTGTCTTTGGTGTGAATCTTGAGAATCATTTCTATTCCTGCAACATCAGGGTTTGGAACTTCTATTACCCTATCAAATCTGCCAGGCCTAAGTAGTGCAGGATCCACAATGTCCCGCCTGTTTGTTGCACCAATTATCAATACGTTATTGAGCTCCTCCAACCCATCTATCTCAGTTAGAATTTGGGAGACGACATTTTCTGTGACATGTGAATCTGAATTACCGCTTCCTCTTTTTGGAACAAGCGCATCTATTTCATCAAAGAAAATTATGCATGGGGCAGCCATACGTGCTTTTCTGAAAATTTCTCTTACTCCCTTTTCAGATTCACCAACCCATTTGGATAGCAGTTCAGGACCCTTGATGCTGATAAAATTGGATTCAGTTGTTGTCGCAACTGCCTTTGCAATTAGTGTTTTTCCTGTTCCCGGAGGACCGTAAAGCAGTACTCCCTTTGGCGGTTTTATATGCGCATATTCAAAAGCCTCTTTGTATTTTAATGGCCATTCTATTGCTTCACGAAGTTCTTCCTTTAGTTTGTCCAGCCCCCCTACATCATCCCAACTTACATTTGGAATCTGAACTAGAACTTCCCTTAATGCAGAAGGCCTGACTTCTTTTAACGCATCAGTAAAATCTTCACTAGTTATCATTATTTTTTGCAGTACTTCCTTTGAAACTTTTTCTTCTTCCAAATTAATCTCAGGTAAAATTCTTCTAAGGGATCTCATTGCTGCCTCCTTACACAGAACTTCCAGGTCAGCCCCCACAAATCCGTGAGTTATTTTAGAAATTTTTTCTAGAACCACATTTTTGTCTAGAGGCATTCCACGTGTGTGGATGTTTAAAATTTCTAATCTTCCCTCTTCATCAGGAATTCCGATTTCAATCTCTCTGTCAAATCTGCCTGGTCTTCGTAGTGCAGGATCTATGCTATCTGGTCTATTAGTTGCAGCAATAACTACAACTTTTCCTCGAGATTTCATTCCATCCATCAGGGTCAGTAATTGTGATACAATCCGTTTTTCCAATTCTCCTGAAACCTCCTCTCTTTTTGGAGCAATTGAATCAATTTCATCAATGAATATAATGCTAGGAGCGTTCTCCTCAGCCTGTGTAAAAATTTCTCGTAGTTTTTCCTCGCTTTCACCATAATGCTTTGCCATGATTTCTGGACCGCTAAGTGATGTAAAGTGGGAATTTGTCTCACCTGCAACTGCCTTTGCAAGTAATGTTTTTCCTGTTCCGGGAGGGCCATACAACAAGACACCTTTAGGTGAGGATATGCCTATTTTCTCAAACAATTCTGGATGTCTCATTGGCAACTCTACCATTTCACGTATCTTTAGAATCTCATTTTTTAATCCGCCCAACTCGTCATAGGTAATTCTTGGTATGGAAGGATCATCTAATTTTGTAATGTTGCCTAACTTGAATATTGTATCATCGGTTACAAAAACAGGCTTTGCGGGTTTTGTGCTAGTTACCACAAGCTGAATCTTACTTCCCATTTGAGTATTGACTATTACTGTGTCACCTGTGGTGAAAACATGGCCTTGATAAAGTGAAGACATGTACTCATGTAACCCCTCGGCATGAATCTTTTCAATAGGGGACAACACAATTTGTTCTGCTTCTACTCCCTCAACTGCATTAATGGAAAGATTCTCACCAATACTTGCCCCTATATTGTATCTGGTGAGACCATCTATACGAATAGTTTTACTGTCATAATCTTCTGGAAATCCAGACCATAGTTTTACATGACTTTTTTTATTTGCAGACAGTTCTAGAATTTGTCCCGGTTTCCAGTTATTCTCTTCAATTATTTTTGGATCAACGATAGCCATTCCCTTACCAACATAGGCCTGTGGCATCTCTTCGATTTTTAGTTCAATTTCTGACAGGCATTATTTACTGCACTGTACTATTTGAGTAATTGTGTTGTTATCATAACTGACATTAAACGTTGTTCTCTTTTATGATTGGAGTGTATAGAGTCAGTTTTGAATAATGATTTTTTGTGTAATTTGAACCAATGATTTTTTGCCTTAGGTTTATTGGAATGGTTGTTATGAGCCCTCTACTAAACATGATATTGTGAATTGAATTAATAAGCAAGTTTACTTTACCTTTAATGTTGAATTTCAAAAACATTTTGGTAGCATACGATTCATCAGGATTCTCCAACAGGGCTTTCAAAAGTGCACTGGACATCGCAGAACCAAAAAGTCAAATTACCATTGTAACTGTACTTACAGGAATTTATCAACCATCTATAGGGTTTTCAATGAAGTATAGCAAAGATTTGTTAGATAAGGAAACTAAAATACTAAATAATATTTTCTCGAAATTGCAGGCAACTGCCAAGAAAAAAGACATTTTGCTTTCCTTAAAAATTCTTCAGAATAATTCTGTTTCAAAAGCAATTCTTGACTATGTGAATTCACACAAGTATGATCTAATTGTAATTGGTTCTCATGGCAGGACTGGACTTAACAAGATGATCTTGGGCAGTGTTGCAAATGCCGTTTCTCAACAATCAAAAATACCTGTGATGGTTGTGAAGTGATATGGCGTTCTCAAATATTCTGGTTCCTTTTGATGGTTCATCTTTCTCAGTTAAGGCATTTAATGCAGCCTTAAAAATAGCAATAATGCATGATGCCAAAATTAAAATTATTACATGTTTAGAAAAAGAAAATTTAGGTGCTTGGTATATTGACAAAAGAACTAATAAAAAAATAATTAACGATGCTAGGATTTTTGCAAAAAAATCTCTTTCAAACCTAGAGAAAATTGCCAAAAATTCTAATATTTCACTTTCCATACATATAGTTGAAACAAAATCCATCTCAAAACAAATTGTAGATTTTGCTAAATCCCGAAAAATTGATCTAATTGTAATTGGTTCTCATGGCCAATCAAAAGTCAAACGAATCTTTCTGGGAAGTGTAAGTAACTCCGTAAGTCAGACATCCAAATGTCCTGTTTTAATAATAAAATAAACTGTTAATTTTTGTCTGAATTACATTGTACACCATTGATTTCTCCTGCATCTTAAGACTTCAAACCCCATAGTTCCATAACTATAGGGTCAAATGGTAATGATTTGTATCTGCTCAAACATCATGTGGGTACAACGAATGTGAATCTGCCTTTAGTAGATAACAGTAATTTTCAAGGGGAAATTGTAATTTTTACCTGTTATCTCTGACTGAATTACTGATCGATGATCTATAAACCTTGTGAACAAATTGATCATGTCTGAGAATTTCCCAAATCCTTAATTGATTATGGCTTTTTTTAGTGCATGTTGAGTGTT
The DNA here is from genome assembly GCF_018128925.1 of Nitrosopumilus sp. K4. Classification (NCBI taxonomy): domain Archaea; kingdom Thermoproteati; phylum Nitrososphaerota; class Nitrososphaeria; order Nitrosopumilales; family Nitrosopumilaceae; genus Nitrosopumilus; species Nitrosopumilus sp. K4. The sequence continues at coordinate 740,317 of NZ_CP067007.1, read as the reverse complement.
TCACAATATTTGAGAAAGATTAAAGGAAAAAAACATCCGTTAAAAATTCGTCTATATCTAATTGACAATGAAAAGCATTACTTTGTTAATAATGGTGTTGTCAAAAAAGGATTTGATTCTAAGCTAAAGATATCAAAAAACAGGGACAGTGTATTATCAGCATTCTCAAAGATGGCATTTTTGTTTGATGAGATAATTCGTTTACGAATTGTTGGCGTTTCAAATGAGCGAGACAGCACAGAATTGCTGTATCTGCTGAACCTTGTTCCAATTAACAGAAAAATTAGGACGTTTCTTGATTGGAAAGTTTTTGGACCTGAATTTACACGTGGCATGTCCAGACTCTTTGAGGTTAGAAATGATGCTGTACATTGTGTTTCTCTAAATGATGTGACTTACAACCCACAAAACAAAGTATCTTTATCAAGTCAATCGGGTTTCAAAAAATTCTCAACTGATCTTCAGAAAGCATGGAAGGAACTTTTGAAAATTTACATCAATGAACAAGAAAAGATTGATTTTGACAGGTTAAAATTTTAAGGGTTTGCTGGTACCGTTACCCAAAATGGTTTTTCTCCAACATCTATTCTGTGTTTGATCAAAAGAGTCTCCGTATCTATCACTACTATGTGATTATCATTTACTACTGCAACATACAATAGTGTTCCTTCTGTATTGGTTCTTAACCCATGTGGTCCTGCCCCTACTGTGATTTCTTCAATTACCTCAAAATTCCCTGAATCAATCACACTGATCTTGTCTTCTGCTATTCCTGAGACAAATATCCTGTTTCCTGACTGTGGTATATCAATCCCATGATGTCCTTTAGTTACTGGTATGTTTTTGATAATCTCTTTTTCGTTCAGATCTATTACTGAAACATCATTTGTTCCGATGTTTGTGACTAGAATGTGTTTTGCATCTGGTGTTATGTCTAAATTGTGGGGCATTTTTCCAACAGAAAACCTGTCAACTACTGTTAAGGAATCAACGTCAATTTCCACAATCTCGTCTTGACCTTGTAATGTAACGTATGCTGTAATCCCATTTTGTGTGAAAACTATGTTGTGTGGCATTGTTCCTACCTTGATTTCTTTTACCACTGTATGCCTAAGAACATCAATTACGCTAATCGTACCTGCACCTTCATTTGCCACAAAAATCAAATTTCCTGTTGGGTCAAATTTCAAACCTTTTGGCGTATCTCCTACGCTAATTTTTGACAAAAGTTCTCCAGAATGTGCTTCATATACAAATATTGAATTTTCTTTACTGCTTGTTGCAGCTACCATGCTTGCATCCATGTTTGTTGAAACATATGTCATTTTTTCTCCTGCATCAAATTTTTTCATGGAGTTAATTTCAACAATTTTATCTTCGCCTTGCAACGTTGCAAATATCAATCCGCTATTTGTAATAATTTTTGTATGTGTTGGATTGTGATCCTCTGCCCATCCTCTTTGAATTAGTTTTTCCACACTTTCTTCTTTAACACATGCAGGAATCCATCCAATTTTGAAAATCAATGTCAAATGTGATTTACATTTCGTATTGTGTGGATCAATTCCTGTTTGTTTTAATGGGGGAGGGATGTCTCCAAACGTGTTTACAGCAAAATTTCCAAGCAATAGAAGTAAAACAATTGGAATTACCTTGATCATTATTCTTACTTCAAAATAATCTACAATGGATTTATAGATTAGGTTTAGTGATGGCGCCTTCAGCTGCAGAACCTACAAGCGTTGCAAATTTTGCAAGTGCACCTGTTGTATAGTTTGGTTTTGGAGGACTCCATTGTTTTCTTCTATTTTCTAATTCTTCTGGTAAAACATGAAGATCAATAATGTTAGTTTCAGTATCTATTGTAATTTCATCATCGTCTTTTACAAGCGCAATTGGTCCACCTACATATGCTTCTGGTGCAACGTGTCCTACCATAAATCCTCTTGTTCCTCCAGAAAACCTTCCGTCTGTAACCATTGCTACTTTCTTACCTAATCCTTGACCTACAAGAGCTGCAGTTGTTGCCAGCATTTCTCTCATGCCTGGACCTCCTTTGGGCCCCTCGTATCTGATAACTACTACATGTCCTTCGTCAATCTCTCCTTTTGAAACTGCATCAAATGCATATTCTTCTCTGTCAAACACGCGTGCTTTTCCAGTAAATTTTGTCATTTCTACTCCTGCTGTTTTGATTACTGCTCCATCTGGTGCTAGACTTCCTTTCAAAACTACTGCTGTTCCAACAGAATGCAATGGGTCTTCAACTGATTTTACAATTTGCTGTTCTGGTTCTGTTATATTCATAGATTCAAGATTCTGTCGAATTGTTTTTCCAGTAACTGTCATACAATTATCGTGAATTAGTCCTTTATCTGATAATTTTTTTAGAACAAATGGAATTCCTCCGATTTTGTCAAGAGAATTCATCACGTAACTACCTCCAGGTTTCATATCTGCAAGATGTGGTGTCTTTTTTCTAACTCTTTCAAAATCGTCATAAGTTAGTTTTATCCCAACTTCGTTTGATAATGCCAATAAATGCAATATTCCATTTGTTGATCCTCCGACTGCATTTAGCATTGTAATTGCGTTTTCAAATGCTTCAAATGTCAAAATATCACTTGGTTTGATATTTTGCTCTAGTAATTTTACACATGCTACTCCTGTATCATAAACCATTTTCTCTCTTCTGTCGTCTTCAGCAGGTGGGCTGGCACTTCCTGGTAATGCAAGTCCGATTGCTTCTGAAATTGATGCCATGGTATTTGCTGTAAACATTCCTCCACAGGAACCAGCATTTGGACATGCTGTGTTTTCGATATTTTTCAAAGCCTCTAGTGATAACTGTCCTGCATCATATGCCCCTACTGCCTCATAGACATCTACTACTGTAAGCTCTTTTCCATCTAACATGCCTGGCATGATTGTTCCTCCATAAACAAAAACCGACGGCAAATTCAGTCGTGCCATTGCCATCATGGTTCCAGGTAAGCTTTTGTCACATCCTGCAATACCTACAAGTGCATCATATTGATGCGCTCTTACCATTAATTCAATTGAATCTGCAATAACTTCACGAGAGATCAATGATGATTTCATCCCTTCATGACCCATTGCAATTCCGTCACTAACTGCAATAGTGGAAAACTCTCTTGGTGTTGCACCTCCGTCAATTACTCCTTCTTTTGCTCTTAGGGCTAGTCTTGGAAGATGAATGTTACAAGGTGTCGCCTCATTTCCTGTATGACAAACACCGATGAATGGTTTGCCTAAATCGTTATCTGTTAATCCCATAGCCTTGTACATTGCTCTATGGGGTGCACGAGATGTTCCTTCAACAACATTTCTGCTAGAAATTTCCATAATACTAAATTCAAAATTGCTATAATTTAGACTTTGTTGAAATTATCGACACTTATTCAGTATTGTAGAGCGTTTAAATTTCAACGATTTGTTCGAAACATATGGAACAAAAAGAATTACACTGTCCAGTATGTCAGGGAAATAAAGCAGAGATTGCGGGAGAAGATGTCAAACTATCTGGTAGATTTCAAGACAAAGAATTTCTTACCACACCATTGACGGTATTACGATGCACTAGGTGTGGATATTACATGTTCTTTGATAATTCTGCACAGTTTACTGCAAAAGATTCTTGAACTCTATTTGATGATTTCTTGGTTTTCTAATTCTAATAATTGACCTTCAATCTCTTCGGGAGTTTCTGCACCATATGAAATCAATATTCTGTCTCCTTCTTGAATCTCCAATGGCCTAATGTCTGGCAATTGCTCTCCGTTAACATAGAACTTTAGCGAATAGTCCTCATTAGTGCAAAACTCTCTCCCATCTTGGAAGATAAAGCATTGATCATCAAGTCCTAATCCTAATGTCTCAAACAGATATCCTAGTGTTACTCCTGTTGCATGTTTGTGAACAGTAGTACCGTCTCTTCCTTCAAAATGAATCCAGCTTGATTTGATTTGATATGCTGGTGCTGAAAAGTCAAATTTATCTCCAAATATCTTAACCAAAATTGCAGCATGTGAATGTTCACTGCCTAATGCTCCTGCGTTTTCAGGCCCTCCTGGAACTGCTGTGTCACTCATATTTGCAAACAAAAATGCAGAATACCCTACGATTACTGCAATTACGCCTAAAACACCCGCTGCAATGAGTGTCTGCTTTCGTTTTTCTGCAGAACGCTTAGAGGCAAAATTATCTCTTTTTTGTTCACGTTCTCTTCTTTCTTTTCGTCCCATGAGATACAAAAATTTCTGAAATTGCCCTAATTAACTGTTCGATGAAACAATAAATAAAATCAAAAATTGCTGGTTTGATATGGCTTGTATATTTTGTGAAATTTTATCTGGAAAACGAAATGGGCATATTATTTATGAGGATGAAAAACATATTGCAATTTTGGACAAGTACCCAATAGACATCGGGCATAGTTTAGTCATTCCAAAAGAACATCATGAAAGAATCACTGACATGGATTCCGATTCTGTAGGGGATATGTTTTCACTTGTACCAAAAATTGCAAATGCCGTTATTTCTGTGACAGGTGCAGATGCATTTAGTTTAGGACAAAATAATGGTAGAGCTGCAAAACAAATAATCCCACATGTACATGTGCATATTATTCCTAGATATAATCACAAGGGAACAATTTGGACAAAACGTGCAATATCTGATGATGCTGAATTATCTGAACTTGCTAAAAAAATCAAAGATATTATTTAGTGTGGCCTGGATTGTATCTTAAAATTGCACCAACGCTTCCTAGACTGGATAACATAACTCCATGTTCTGCTGTTCCTGAAATTACTTCAAGTTGGGTTCCAGTTTGTGCTGCAAGCAATTCCAGATAATCCACTATGTCTTGTTCGTTTGCTTCTACTTCCATTGACTTACAACCCGGGCACGGATTGTTTGCAAACTCTGTCTTTTTTGGAATGACTTCAGGCCTTTCTACAATTTCTTCTTGAATGTTTTGACATCTCTTACATTTTCCCTCTATTCTATGCAAGTTTGTATTGTCTGTTATCAGTAAGGTTTTGACGACATTATTTTTGAGAAGTTCAATCACCTCTTTTAATCCATATGTGCCTAATCCGGTACGACCATTGATTTCTTTGAATAAATCTTCAACAAGTTTCTTTTCTTCAACCATCCTAAAATCTGACAGAATGTCCCCTGCTTTTGCAAATGCCTCTCTGATTCCTTCTGCTCCTGAATACGATGAATCAATTGTTGCAATGATCATATTTTGAAGACGGTATTCTAGATAATTACCATTAATGAAATCTTCTTTTGTTGGACCTGGTCCAGAAATTACTAATCCTTTGATTGGATAAATATCGATAAAGTATTCTCTTGTAGTTTCAGCCACTCTGTTATAGTAGTATGATAATTCCATCTCTCTTAGTTTTTGGAATCTTTTAGCAGACTGTCCTCCTTGTCTGTGTTTTCCAGCAACACCTGAACCTGTTTGTGCTAGAACCTCGATCTTATCACCATGTAATAATCCCCATCCTGCATCTTTTGCATCAATTGCCAAGAATCCGATTAGGTTGTCATCTTTTAACATGTCTTTTAGAATGTCGACATGAAAATGATCATCGCATCTATACAGATATTGATTCAAGTCTTTTGGAGGATCAATTTCCCATACCTGAACAACTTCACTTCCCAATGGACCTCCGCCTTCAGGTGGCAATGCTCCACAAAACATTACTAGTCCACGTTCTGGTGTTTTTTTGTATAGTTTTAGTCTCTGAACAACTTTTCCAAGTGAATCTACCACGTGGCTTCTGGTAAGATCTGATTTGATGTTATCAGCTGTTCCTTGTTCTTGCTGTAGGGTACCTATGATTTCGTGCAATTGTTTTCCTTTAGGTATGTATACGCTGATAAGCTCGGTTCCTCTTCCTGATTTTTGGGACAACTCATCAAGAATTTTTCTAATTTTGTAAAGCTTAACAGAATCTTGCTTTTCAATCTCGATCTTACCCATTGTTGGCTTCTCCTTGTAATACGCATATTAAGTTTGGTTGATTCATTTTCAAAAAATACTAAAAACTATAATTCATCAAAAGTTTTTAGAAAAACTTCTAATGGTTGATTTCCGCGAATTTTAATAATTTTTTCATCATTGAAAACCAAAAATGAAGGCGTAGCATCAATTCCAACTTCTTGTCCAAAATCATAGAGTTGATTTACCTTTTCTTTGTATGTGTGCGAGTCCATGCAGTTGTTGAATTTATTCAAATCCAAATTCACAGTCATGGCAAATTTTTCTAATGAGTCCCTTGTAATCCAGCCTGTTCTTTCTCCTGCCCAATTCTTGTATGTCTCATCATGGTATTCCCAATACTTTCTTTGATCATTTGCACAATATGCTGCTTCTGCAGCCAATACAGAATCGGGACCATTTAGTGGGAAATCTTTGAAAACAAGTTTTACTTTGCCTGTTTTGATATATTCTTCTTCAATGATTTTTAATGTTGTATCGTGAAATTTGTAACAAAACGTGCATTGATAATCTCCCCATTCTAAAATTGTTATTGGTGCAGATGGACTTCCAAGAATTGGAGACCCTCCTTCAATTAATTTTGATTTTGTTAACAGTGTGTCTTGTCGTTCTTCTTGTGGATAAAATGTAATGAACCCTCCTACGATAATTCCTACTATTACTGGAATTACCAAAAAGATCTTTGTCAACGAATCTTAGATTCCTAATTCAAGTAAATAGTTTGTCTACGTTGTTGCAAGTGTCCATAATGCAGAGTTTTTTGCAGATATTTCTGCAACAAATGGATCATCCGATGATGAAATTATGATCACGTCTTCTTCTTCTGGCGATAACTCTTTTTGGAGAGTGTTTTTTATTGAGGGTTCGTTTGAAAAACAATCTTTTTCATCTGGAAAAACAAAATGATTGTTTTTAAACAAAATAGTGGTACAGCCTGAAGAACCATACAAAATTGCATAATCTCTTTGCTCCAGTCCTGTTTTGATGGCCTTTGAATATTTTTTTAATAGAACAGCATGGTTAAATTTTCCAGAAAGAAAATCTGATTTTTTAATGACACATTCATTGCACATGACCTTTTGAATATCTGCAATAAATTTTTTCCCCTTGTTTGTCAGAAAGGTGCCTGATTTTGTAGACTCTACCATTTGAGCTTCTTTTAGATGGGAAATCAAAGTTTTGACTGCCCCTTCACCTAGATGAATTTCCTTACAAAATGTTGCTCTGCTTACGAATCTATCTCTTGATAGCATTTGTAATGCTTTGAAAACATGGGGGATGCTAAATGTTAAAATTTTACTTGAACCTTTTCGTGAAACAATGTTTTGTAATGTCTCGATATTTTTTTTCACATTACATTTTTCTTCTTTTTGTATATAAATTCAATAATGTTTAATTTATTTTTAAAAAAAATTCTGCAAAATCAGCATTGCTTCATTATATTTTTCAAACGAAGACTTTTCTACTTGATTAATGTTTTTTTGTTCTATTTTATCTAACAACGTTTTGTTGTTAATCATATCATCCAAGGCTTCAATTGAAAATGGTTTTTGAATCATTTCTACCACCTTATTTAATCTGGATATTGATTCTGAAAGAATTTTTTGTATCTGTCCTGATGCAAATATAATTCTCTGATTTGAATTTATTTTCAAAATTTCTTGTGCAACTTGAACTCCTGTCATTTTTGGCATTACGTGATCTAAAATTACAACATCAAAATATTCTGGCAGATTATTTTCTTTAGCATAATTGTGTTCTTTTTTGTATATTTCCAGACATTTTTGTCCATCCGACGCTGTAACAACTTCTTTGTTTTCAAATTTTAGCCATTCTTTGTAAATTTCTAAAATATGTGGTTCGTCTTCTGCAATAAGCAACTTGATTTTTTTATTTTTTGGTTCTTTTGAAATGAATCTGTTTATTTCTTGTTTTGAAATTTTTTCTTTTATGATTTCTATTATTTTTTCTCCTTCTCTTCCAAATACTCTTTGAGATAGATGTTCAAATGTGTCATAATCTGATAATATTTTTTCTGGCGTTTTTCCCGATTCATTTTTCATGGTGTTGATTATGGTTCTGTATCCATTTACTCCATATTCCTTAATCAATGCATTTTCAATAATCGATGATATTTTTTTTGCTTGGGTATCTTCCATTTCTTGGTCTTATATCGATCAAAATTGATGATAAAGGATTGTCTGTCATTTTGAGAAATAACATCTTAAAATATGATGTTATTCTATGTTTATTAATTGGATAAATTGTCCAAGAACTTAAATACAAACTCTTGATGCCAACCAATATGTCTGAATCAAGACAAATAACGGTCTCTAAGAAAGGAGTTCCAACTATTGCAATTATTGCCTTAGCTGTGGTATTTGCTGCAGGTTTGTTTGTAGTTGGATTTGATCAGGGACATGTCTTTAGCTTAGTTTATGGTGAACAAGCCTTTGAGGATTTGTACATTCATGAACTTACTCATGATATGAGACATGCAGCAGGATTTCCCTGCCATTAGGAGTTAATATCATGAAAACATCTCTTTTTCTAATCATTGTTTTAGTGTCAGGCGCACTTGCAGGATTTATCCATGGTAGCGTGAATCTTGCAATTGTTGAACCCTATCTTGATGAAGCAATTGGGATTGAGAACCAAAACTTGTTTGCGTCTGGCGAAGAAGAGGATACGTTGGAATTTTGGGTAGAATACGAAGGCTATAGAACATGGCAAAAGAGCGGTCAATTACTTGCAGGTGTTATACTTGGTACTTCTGTTGGTGCACTGTTTGGAATTGTTTTTGCATTGTCAAGACATTCACTTCCAGGTAAAAGTAATGTCAAAAAAGCACTTGTTTTAGCTGGCATAATGTGGCTTACGTTGTATTTCATCCCTTTCTTGAAATATCCTGCAAACCCTCCAACTGTTGGAGATACTGAGACTGTAGTTTTACGTGCAATCTTGTATCTGTCTTTTATTGCAATATCTGGATTTGCAACTGTTGGATTTTACAAATTGTCCAAAAAATTTGAAAGTAAAAAGAAATTCATCTCATTAGCTGGTTATGCTATTTTTATTGGAGCTGTGTTTGTTGCAATGCCTGACAATCCTGATCCAATAACTGCCCCCATGGAACTTGTTGAGGGCTTTCGAGCAGTTTCAGTTTTAGCTGTATCTTCCTTTTGGATTTCAGTTGCCATTATTCTGGGATTGCTCTGGAATAAATTCAAGCCTAATCAGGAAATTACTGCATGATTTCTTAGGGTTTGCATTTTATTAATAATTCAAATAGGATGTTTTTCTTATGGGGCCATGGATGAAATTACAAAAATTCTAGTTCCGTTTGATGGTACAATTCATTCTCAAAAAGCCTTAGAAAGTGCAATCTATTTTGCCAGAAAATTAAACTCACAAATATCCTTACTGCATGTTCGATTTTCGACAACAATCTCTGAATCCCAAAATTCAGAAATGATAGACCTGATGGAAGCCTCAAAAATCAAAGCTGCTCAAAATGGAATTGATCTTAATTATGAAATAATTAATGGAAAAGTTGAAAAATCTATTTTAGATTATGCTAAAAAATGGAAATATCGATTAATCATAATGGGTTCATATGGTGCAGGAACTACGGATGCATTTTATTCTAGTGTGTCAAATTCTATTTTGCAAAATTCTCCTATTCCTGTATTGATTGTAAAATAATCTTATTTTATTCTGACTCTCTAGAATGAGAACAATATCACGTCGTTTAAATAACTCTATTTTACACTTGATTTGACATGACAAGACGATTGACATTACCACAATTAAAAAAATATGACATAACACAAAAAGTGATAGAGGCATTGGCAGATACTGAATCAAGAGCAATTTTGTTTTCAATAATCAAATCTGGCAAAACAGCAGCTGAATTATCTGATAAATTGAAAATTCCGCTTAGCTCTGTATACAAAAAACTGGCAGATCTTGAGGAACTTACATTAATTGAAGTTGAAAAATGGTTGCTTTCAGACAAAGGGCGAAAATACAAAGTTTATCGAAGTAGAATATCTAAAGCAGACATCAGTATTAAAAAACCTGAACCTGTTCTAAATCTAGTTCCCAATTAGATGTCGTATGTCAAAAACAAAGCCAAACATTATCCAACTAAGTGAATTTGATATCACTCAAAAAATAATTGAATCTCTAAGCAATGTTTGTACCCGCGCAGTATTGTTTTCTATAAAGGAAACTCCAAAAGATGCTAATCAGATTGCTGAAGAACTAAAGATTTCTTTGTCTACAGTATACAAGACACTCTCTAATCTTGAAGAACTAGCGTTGGCAGAAGTAAATCAGTTTATTATTTCAAATGAAGGTAAAAAGATCAAACAATACAGAAGCCGTATAGGGAAGGTCGAAATCACCATTAATGATTTGGAACCTAGTCTGAATCTTTATCCTAACCCCAATCCCAAAACATAACCTTCTAAAATTTTAGAATAACCAAATAGAATCAAAAAAGGGTTCTAATACCCACCTACGATTTTTAGTTTGTGAAAAGTTTGAAAATATTACTTGGACTGGGAATTTTCACATTGTTGATTTCAGGTATGCCTTTAGGATATTCTTCAACGTTGGGTGAGGACTGGTCTTCTGTCAAATCCTTACTTTCTGAAGGTGAAAAGTCTTCTGAAATTACTCAAGCCCTTGATAAAGTAAATCAAGCAAAATCACTTTATGAAAACAGCTTCAAACAAGCTGCTTTGGAATTGGACCCTGAAAGTAATTCATTAATTGAAAACGCATTTTCAAACATTGTAGAAAATCATAATTCTGGTGATTTGTCTATGGCAAGCTTAAACAGACAGGTTGTTGATAAAACCATTTACACCATCGCATATCTGAAAATCGATCAAGCATTAGATACTAAAAATTCTGAACAACTGTTAAATTGGTTTACTGTTATGGAATCTAAATTCAAAATATCTGAAAAAGACAATTTTGTAACAAATCATGCTCTTGCTGAAATCGCAAAAGACTCTGAAGAAATTGAAGAGTATGCGGATGTTATAAGAGATGAGTTGTTAGGAATTTTTAAACTCAAAACAGTAGAGGAATTGGAAGAGGCTATTGCTGCTCTGGAATCTGATGATGTATCTAGTGCAAAGAAATTCACCTATGAGGGACTTTATTACTATAGAACATTACACCCATCTGTTGTTGAAAAATTAGGTAATGAATCAGCATCTGAATTACTTCATGAGATGGAAGAAGCTGTAGAAATTACAACTAGTTCATCTACCGTTTCTGAAATGATTGAAGAACTCAAACATGTTTCAGCAGAAGTTGAGTTGATTATTCGAGAATATGAAGGTGGTAATACATCTGAAATAGGATTGGCATTATCTGGAATTAAAGACAGAGTGATGTTGGTGGAAGAAGAATATTTATCAGCAGTTTCTAACGGACAAATAGTTGATCAGGAAGAATACGACGAAACTGTTGTATTTTTGAAGAAATCAATCGCTATTCTCAATGAACATAAACCCGAACTAACAACTCTTTCTACATCTGATGCTAATTCCTTAGAATCTAATTTGCTTGAAATTGAGAAAATTGTTAATGCAAAAGACGATCCTAGCAAAGTCAGTATTCTGGTAGGAAAAAGTCTTAACAATTTAGCATCCCTTGAAGCCCTAGCAGGGGGCGCAGTCCAAATCGATGCAGTACAGTATATTGAAGAAATTGAAATATTGCTTCAAGATGTTAAAGAACAATACCGTAATGGACAAACTCAAGAGGCCTTTGACTTGGCAACCACTGCATATCTTGACAACTATGAGTTTGTAGAAGATCCTCTTTCCGAAGTTGATCCTGAACTAATGGTGAAGATTGAAATCGCATTAAGAGAAGATTTGAGAAATATGATCAAATCAAATGCTCCTGCAAATGAAATTGATGCTCATGTGGATATGATCTTGTCTGATTTGGCACAAGCCAAAAAAGTTGTACCTGAATTTGGGACAATAGTGATGCTTGTTTTGGTATTGTCTGTGTCTTTGATAATTTTAACTTCCAGAAAGTTAAATTATCAGATAATTAGGACGTCCTAATTCCAAATATGTAGAATGAAAATCTGGTTTATAAGTTGAACAACGAGATTTTTGGTATTGTCTGTGTCTAAGTTAGCATCTGCCGTGTTTTTTGTGATAATGGCATTCTCTTTGTTCCCCTACTTTCATGCTTTTGGACAGTCATCTGATGATACGGAGGTGAAATTTACCAAGGAATTTCTGACATTATCTATAACTTTGATTCAAAATTATGTGGAACAAGGCAACCCTGATGATGCAAAAGAAATATCACGAATTGTTTCTGAGGTATTTCCGCACAGTCTTTCTTCCCTGAGACAACATGATTCGGAAACTGCTGATGAAATCCATCTCTTATTGCTTGACATTCACAGTCAAATAGACGGCGATCAGGACATTTTAAAACAAGATTTTTTGATGTTGAATGAACTTTTAGAACGTCTTGAACCACAAAACCCAAACATTGGAAAAGTGATTTCTAAACTCCTAATAGTTGTTGATGAGCAATACCAACATGCAGTTAATGAGGATAGTGAGTCTGCATATCGACTTTCAGTACTTTTAGTAGATCTCTCTTCAGAATTATTTGAATTTACTAATTATGATGAAAGACTGACATTGGAAATAAGTTCTTTTCTTGATGAATTAAAAACAAAACTCGAAAATAAAGAAAGTTTTGTGTCTGTTGGAACTTTGATTTCAGCAATTAACAGAGATCTCAATGGTACTGAAACAGTAATCTATGATAAACAAAATATTTACAACACAATTTATGATCTTTATGATGAATTAATTATCTCAATAGAATCAAATGATTATCAAAAAGCCGAACAACTAGCTATTGAAGCATATCTGGAGAACTTTGAATACCTTGAGGCAGACATTGAGTTAGTAGATTCAGAACTGTTGTATCAGTTAGAAATTGATATGCGAGAAGAACTTCGACAAATGATTCAAAACAAACAAGATCCTGAACGTATAATTTTATTTCTTGAAAAATCAATTATACCGGATCTTAATTTAGCTGAACAAAAAGTTAAGGAAGCTGATCTTTTTACTTTGGGAATTGAAGCAAGTGCTTATGCTGAAAGCAATTTAAAAGAAATGGGTGACGCATCTGATGATGAAAAATCAGGCGTTAGAAATGAAATTGATTTCATTAGGGATACACTTCAGGTATTGTTGGTTCAATATGCTGATGGTGATTATGAATCCGCATACAATTCGGCAAGAACGGCATATCTTGACAGCTATGAGTTTGTAGAAATTCCACTTCGTGCAATTGATCCTGACTTTACTTTGGAAGTGGAATACCAATTTGCTGAGTTACGTAACATGATCAAACAAGAGGCAGACATTGATGAAATACGTGATATGACTATTGCGATAAAAAGAAATCTGGATGAATCTGAGAGAATTGTAAGTGGAACAGGCACTTTAGCACCTTCTATTGCATTTACATCCTCTTTTGCAATTATCTTCAGAGAAGGACTAGAATCTGTTTTGATTTTGGGAGCTATAGTAACTTATCTTGAAGCCTCACGAAATACTCAATTTAAAAAATACATTTACTATGGAATTTTGGCTGCGTTTGGCGCAACAGCAATTACATGGGTAATTGCATCTTATATTATAGAAATTTCTGGTGCAAATAGAGAATTAGTAGAGGCAATTGCCGCGTTGTCTGCAACTGCGGTGCTGTTTTATGTCAGTTTTTGGGTCTTGAACAAAATAGAACACAAAAAATGGATGGAGTTCGTTAAAGCAAAAGTTTGGCAAGCTACAACGACTGGCAGTGTTATGGTGTTTGTAATGCTGTCTTTCTTTACCGTATACAGGGAAGGCTTTGAAACAGTTTTGTTCTATCAGGCAATGTCGGGATTTGCAAAATACATGGAAGCTTATGTTGGATTAGGATTTGTTTTAGGAATTGGTTCCTTGTTGGTTCTTTATTTTGCCATGAAAAAACTGGGAAAAAGATTGCCTCTACGTGCATTATTTGGTTTGACAATGGGTGTAGGTGCATACCTGTCAATAGCATTCTTAGGCAATGCAATTAGAGAATTACAAATTATTGAAGTGGTGCCATACACTGGAATGATTGGAATTATACCTAGATTGGATATCAACTTGGCAACTATGACTGGAATATACCCTACTCTTGAGACTGTTGTTGCTCAGATAATTCTACTTGGGGTTTATTTGGTGGCATCTGCATATATCCTGATAATGAGGCCAAGGAAAGAATCTCAGTTAGCATCTATGCGAAAATCTAGGAAGATTGAAGATGCAACATAATCGCCGAGTTCGAATAGGAATTGATGTGGGGGGCACCTTCACAAAAGCAGTTGCAATAGATGCCAAAACTGGTTCTATTTTAGGAAAATCCACAGTGCCTACAACTCATAATTCTGAAAAAGGTGTTTCTGAAGGAATTGTATCTGCATTAACTAACATTTTGAATGAAACTGGAATTAACATTAAAGAAATTGAATTGATTTCTCATAGTACTACCCAGGCAATTAATGCATTACTAGAATCTGACACATCAAAAGTTGGAATCATAGCTATGGGTGTGGGCCCTACAAAAAAGGACATAATAAAACGCACAAATTTACAAGACGCATCAATTAACAGCAATCAGGACATTAAAACTGCGCATGAGTTCTTGGACACATCTCATTTAATTACAGACCAGGAAGTAGAGGATGTAATTTCACGATTAAAAGAAAAAGGTGCAGAAGTTATTGTGGCAACAGAAGCATTTGGAGTAGATGATCCGTCAAATGAATTATTTGTCATGAATAAATCTACCAAACAAAATCTTCCTTCTACTGCATCTCATGAAATTTCAGGGATTTATGGATTAGAAATTCGAACATTGACTGCTGCTGTAAATGCAAGTGTGTTGCCAAAAACATTTCAGGTTGCCAATTATGTTGAAGAAGCAATTAGGAATACTGGAGCAACAGCTCCTCTGATGATTATGAAAGGTGATGGAGGGGTTTCAAGTATGGATACATTTAGAACAAAACCTATTCTTACAATTCTTTCTGGACCTGCGGCAAGTGTTGCAGGAGCATTACTTCACCTTAAAGTGACAAATGGGATTTTTGTAGAGGTGGGTGGCACTAGCACAAATATCTGCATTATTAAAAACGGAAAACCAGAAATCAAATACGCAATAGTCAAAGATCACCCTACATGCATACGTTCAATGGATGTTAGGATTTTAGGAGTTGCAGGAGGAAGCATGGTTGGCTTAAAACACAATAGAGTATCACATGTAGGGCCTAGAAGTGCACACATTGCAGGATTGAAATATTCTTGCTTTGCAGAGCCTGAAGATTTGAAAACTGGAAAAATTATACTGATCAAACCTAAACCTGATGATGATGAATATGTTGCAATAAAATGTGAGAAGGAGACTTTTGCAATCACAAATACTTGTGCTGCAAATGCTTTGGGAATGATTGAAGAGGGAGATTATTCATATGCGAATCAAGAATCTGCAAAAATAGCATTAAAGATTTTGGCTGACTATGTTGGGGTTCCTTATCATGAGATTGCAATGTCTATAATTCAAACTGCATCATTTCAAATAACAAAAACCATTAGCAACATACTAAAAGAATTCAAAATGAACTCTTCAAACACAAAAATAATTGGCGGCGGTGGTGGAGCTTCTGTTCTTGTCCCTTTTGTTGCAAAACAATTAGGTGTCCAATATGAACGAGCTGAACATGCTGAAGTCATTTCTTCAATAGGGGTTGCATCTTCGATGCTTCAAGAAGAAATTGAACAAACCATGGTTGATCCTACTCCTGAAAAAATTTCCGAAGTACACAAAAAAATTCATACAATGTTAGTTGAAAAGGGTGCTGTACCTGAATCTGTTGTAATTGATAGTGAATATATTTCAGAAAAATCTTTACTACGTGTATCTGCTGTTGGAAATGTTGAACTAGATAGTGCAGATAACTCTAAAAATATTTTCACATTGGAGGATGCAAAAAAGAGGGCAAGTGAGATTATGAATATCTCTGAAGATCTAATCGAGTTGAGCTTTGAAACTGATCATTATTTTGTACTTACAGGGCATGTTAAAGTTAAAAAACTATTCAGCAAGAAAAGCCAACATTACATTCTGGTTTTAGATAGATACGGAAAACCAAAGCTTTCATTGAGGAATGGAAAAATCTTCCAAGGCGGTAAAATTTCGATTTTAGAAGATTTAGATGAGTTCTTGGAATCAAAACATTCTGAAATTGCCCCTAAGACATATTTGTTAAATGACTTGAAGTTGGTAGATTATTCAAGTTTGACATCCTCGTCTCACATATTAGATGGAGTACGTGAAGAACTCAAAGAATCTGATCGTGCAGCAATATTGGTTGAACTCTAGTTTTTTGATACAATTGGCCCTTGATCGACATTATTTTTGACCATCATACTAAACTATTCACCATTCTGACTAGCAACATGAAGTGCAGAGATGGATATGTTCACAACTATTCCTTTTTTGCAATTCAAGGAAAAAAGATGTGTATACACTGTGGCATTGAAGAACTAGCATAATTTTTGTAATTATTACATGTGATTGTATTTTGTAATTTTTAGATTTTTACATTATTTTGGTTTGTCTATGATTCTTGTTTTGATTGCACTTGTCTCCCAATATTGTTTACCTGCAATTGGGTCTCTTTTTTCATAATGTGCCTTACATACCTCCCAAACTTCAATTTCGTTTGTATTGGGGTTTTTTACCTCCATTATTGCATAAATGGGATTTGTATCATCACATCGCATACTCTTACTGTCAAAAAATTATGAAATAAGGGTATTGATTGTAAATTAGTTCTGTTTTTGATTATCTTGGATCTGTTCAATCCTTCCAAATTGGTTGCTGTTTTAACCATTTTATCAAATCTCTATAGAGTTGGCTTTTCTGAACATTTAGGATATTGATTTCAAGATTTGTTGATGACTTTATTGTCTTTGTATAATCTTCGTATTTTGCAAAAATTATCTTGTCCAAGTATGTTTCTCCTTGGATCTCCTTTTTTGCCAATTCTTCAGAATCGGTCATTGCAAAACTTGCAAAAAGAACCCCATCTACCCAATATGCGTTTCCTGATTCTAAGGTAGACATCATGTTTAGGAGATCGTCAAGTGTCATCTTTATCATGTCTCTGACGTAAATTGTCTTGTATGGTTGATGGATAAAATCAGTCAACGTTTCACATTTTTACTCTGGTCTTATCAATTTTTGTACTTTTTGCATTGCAATGTATACTTGGTGTTTAATTGCACTGCTTGTCATACTCACATGATGGAAAAAGGTAAGGATATTGCAAACCACCTCGAAAATGTCTATACCGACATGCTTACAAACTGGATTTTTGAAAAATCCCAAAAAGACTAGGCCAATAACTGAAAAAACAAAATAATTTGTCTAGTGTAAATGATGAAAAATACTCTAATACGTGAAATATTCTCTTTTAACTATGAAATTTTTATTGCTTTTGCCCCTGATGTTGATATTTTCTTCGGCATTTGCAGAATCTCATCCAGAGTATATGGGAATTGAAAATCCTTCAATCTATGAATTAAAAGTAGATGAACATTTTTACTCTATTTCGTATTCAGTTGATGCAAAAGTTTTAGCAATGGCAATTGATCCTGAATTGACTTCTTTGCTTGTAGGTCTAGAAAACACTCATGATTCTATTTTTGTAATTGATCTAGAGCATGAGTTGATCAATGCAGAAAATAATGAGTTTGCTATATTGGTCAACGGTTATGAGGTAGACTATGACATTGTAAGTGATGCTGACAGCTCAACGTTTTCGTTTTATGTTCCAGAGTTTACTGAAGAAGTAGAGATTATTGGAACTCATGTGATTCCTGAATTTCCTTTGGGAGTGATGTTGGGATTTGCTATAATGATTTCAATCGTAACGATGCTTGCCCGAACAAAAAATATTCTTAGGTTGTAACTTTATCTAATTGATTATGCTCTGATGCTATTTTTACCTCGCGCGCTATTCTTTTTCCCATGCTCATTGGCTCATCATAAAGAAGTGAGTAATAGGGGGAACCATCCATGTAGATGTTGGTTCCTGCAACAATTCTTGCAGAAAACTCAAAGGCTGTAAACTTTGCATTCTCATCATACACTCCTTCTATGCAAAATGGGCCGTTCATTCCTGGTTTGACTAGTCTTTTTGCAGCTTCAACAAAACTATCTCCCATCTTGTATACTTCGTCAAGCAATGATTCTCTTAGAACTAGTGGACTGTTTCCAATCACGTTAAATGATGGGACTTTTTTGCTTTTGAGTTGTTGTTCTGATGGTATTCTTGCTAGCCCTTCAATATCTGATTCATGTCTTTGATCAACTCCAAAAAATTCCAATTCTTGTTTTAGCGGTGAATAAAAGAATTGCAAATATGCCAACACTCCTGCTGCATATTCTTGAATGTACAGTGTTTCATCCGAAGAGATTGTTCCTTCTGATACTAGTTGATTTCTTTTTGTGTTATAGTCTTCTTCATTTGCAGCCATAAAGTATCCTTTTCCACCTGCGGCACCTTGTCTTTTTACAATTACAAGCTTGTCAATTTCACTTGGAGTGGTTACTGGTTTTGGCACTGGAAGATTTGCCTCTCGCATGAGTTTTTCTTTCATCTCCCTGTCTGATTCCCATCTTAGAATCCACTTGTTTCCAAAAATAGGGGTCTTTATGGACTCTATCTCCTCAGAAGACATCTGTGCAATGAGTGTGCCATGTGGGATTATCACGGCATTATTTTGTTCTAATGTTGATTGACATTTCTGTTCTATGACTTCAGAAAAAGAATCCACTAGAATCAATTCATCAATAAATGAAAACCTTCGGTATAGACTTTCACGTTTTTTTTCACACACAAGAAGTGTTTTCAGTCCCTCGTCTTTTGCACCTTTTAGAACCTGTAATGCACAATGAGAACCAAGAGTTGCAATTGAAGTCATGCGATATTTTCCCTATTTCTCCATACTTTATGAACTATGTGCAGATGATACGTACACAAATATCTCGTCAATTAATTCGGCAGTCACTTCTGATTTGATGTTTTCAGGAACTGCCTTTGAAATAAAATCATACATGGTGATATTTTCAGGAAGCTCCCCTCTTTCTTGAAATAATGAAAATACTGCAATCCCGTTTGAAATAATCGCTACTGCTTTTTCTTTATCAGATAATGCCATAAAAAACCAACATGATTGTAGTAAATTAATGTAAAAATTAAAGAACAGATATTTGATCGGCTCGTATTTTGAGTATTTGTGACGTGTCGAGGGATTCAAAATTTGACTCTGCAGGTATGCTGTGTGCTTCTCCTTCTGGTTCAGGTGCCTGTGATGCATAATACCCCACATAAACTGCCGTAATTATGAAAACTGCAATTACAATCCCGATTAATATGTCCATGTTGTTTTGTACTGAATTGGGTTCTAATCATAAATGTTACTTTGGAACTATTTTTTGCTAAATTTAGTAAATAGGTGCATATTTTTTGTGTAAAAATTAATTACACCAGCAGACAGGCAATTAGTAAATTATGATAGAAACGGAACTGGGAAATTTACGTAGATCTCATTATTCAAATGAATTAGATTCCTCAAAGGATGGTCAAGAAGTGACTGTCATGGGCTGGATCTTAACGATAAGAGGCCATGGCAACATTACCTTTGCAACAATAAAAGACAAATTTGGACAAATCTCCATTGTTGCCAAAAAAGGTGAATGTCCTGATGAAGTTCGTGAAAAACTATCCTCTCTGAAAGCACATTCATCTATAGCTGTTGTTGGAAAAGTAAAGGCATCTGAAAAGGCCCCCTCGGGTTATGAAATTGTTCCTTCCGAACTTAGAGTGTTTTCCGAAGTTGAAAAAATACCTCCATTTGAACCTGTAGCAAAAACTGTCAAAAACATAGACACAAGACTAGAAGTAAGGCCAATTGACTTGAGACGTCAGGTATTGCAACACATTTTCAATGTTCGAAGTCTTGTTTTAAAATCTATAAGAGATTATTTTTACAATCAAAACTTTACAGAGATTAACACTCCAAAAATGATTGCAACTGCGACTGAAGGCGGTGCAGCGTTGTTTCCAATATTTTATTACAACAAGGAAGCATTTCTTGCCCAGAGTCCACAATTGTACAAAGAACAATTGACTATGAGCTTTGAAAAAGTATTTGAGATTGCACCCATCTTTAGAGCAGAACCCTCAAGGACAAACAGACACTTGGCTGAAGCGATATCTATTGATCTTGAAGAGGCGTTTGTCGATTACAATGATGTTATGACGAGAATTGAAGACATTGTAAAGATTTCAATTTCAACTGTAAAAGAATACGTAAAAGAAAACCCAGATGCAGAATTTACGATGCCTGAGTTGCCTGACAACATTCCGCGATATTCCTATGATGAATTGGTAGATAAAATGCAAAAGGCAGGCGCAAAAACAGAATGGGGTGATGATCTTTATCCATCTAATCTCAAAAAGATTGGTCTTGAAGGGTTTTACTTTATCAAAGACTGGCCAATGGGTCCAAAACCATTCTATGTTAAAGTGAATAAAGAAAACCAGAAAATTTCTGAATCATTTGATTTGATGTTTGGTGATCTTGAATTGTCTTCAGGCAGTACAAGAATTGAAAAAAGAAATGAGCTCGAAGAGAGAATGAAAAACAAAGGTATGAAAACTGATGCTTTTGAATACCATCTTGGCGCATTTGATTACGGTGTTCCTCCCCACGCTGGCTGTGGGATTGGCCTTGAGAGGCTAATTATGGCACTTACAGGCACAGAAAACATTCGAGATGTAACATTTTATCCAAGAGATGTTGACAGATTGACACCTTAGGTGATTTATGTGGTAACTGAACAAGAAATAGAACAAGTAACAAAATTAATGAAAATAGATGTCCATGATCACAAAGAGTTCATAGACAAGGTCCATGCGATGATTGACTATTTTGACATCTTAGATTCGGCAGGTGTTGATGATGAAGAAATTTTGATGAAAGATGTTCCTCTTTCGAGTCTTAGAAAAGACGAACATATTACATATCCAGATAAACTGATTGAAAAACTAAAACACTACAAGGGAACATATGTTAGAGCTCCCAAGATGGTATAATTGAACCTCAAAATTTCTGCTTTAGAGTATGTGCAAGAAGTAAAAAATGGAAATATCTCAGCTGAGGATTTTACTGCAGAAACGTTAGAAAGAATCAGTCATGTAGATGACAAACTACATTCATACCTGCATGTTGATTCTAATGCAGTAGATAAAGCAAGACAAATTGATAAGAAAATAAAATCAGGTGAAAAAGTTGGTGCTTGTTTTGGAATGCCAATATCTGTTAAGGACAATATTTGCATCAACGGTACTAGGACTTCCTGTGCCTCAAAAATATTACATGACTTTGTTGCGCCATATGATGCGACTGTGATTTCAAAATTAAAAGAACAGGATGCAGTGTTTATTGGAAAAGTAAATCTTGATGAATTTGCAATGGGTTTGACTACAGAATTTAGTGCATATGGTCCAACACATAACCCTTGGAATCTGGATTATGTTCCCGGGGGCTCCTCTGGAGGTAGTGGAGCTTCTGTTAGTGCATTTGAGTGTGTTGCATCTCTTGGATCTGATACTGGTGGCTCTGTAAGAAACCCTGCAAGCTTTTGTGGTGTTGTAGGTTACAAACCAACATATGGTTTGATTAGCCGATTTGGCTTGATTTCTTATGCAAACAGTATTGAGCAAATAGGTCCGATGACAAGAACTGTCAAAGATACTGCCTTTATGTTAAACATCATATCAGGTCAGGATCAAAATGACGATACCACTATTGATAACTCTGGTCAAGACTATCTTTCAGGCATAGATGATGGAATAGAAGGCAAAAAAATAGGCATAATTCAAGAAATGATAGGAGAAGGCATTGATCCTGCTGTTTCTTCTGCAACAAAAAAAGCAATTTCAAAATTTGAAGGGTTAGGTGCTTCATGCGAAGTTGTTTCACTTGATATGGTGAAATATTCAGTTGCAGCATACTATACAATTACTGCAACAGAGGCTGGAAGTAATCTCGCAAGGTATGATAACTTGTTATACGGATATGATTTTCCCGTCGAGGGATACGAGTTTAATTCATACATATCTAAGGCCAGAACAAAGTTTGGACCCGAAGTTACACGAAGAATGATTTTAGGGGGATTTGTTCCCTCTGCTGGACATGCTGGAAAATATTTTCTCAAAGCACTAAAGGTAAAACAAAAACTAACTAGAGAAGTTAGGGAAGTGTTCAAAAAATACGATTACCTGATATCTCCGACTGTCCCAATTTTACCATTTAAGATTGGTGAAAAGATTGATGATCCTATTGCACTGTTTCTAGTTGATATTAACACAGTTACTGCAAATCTTACAGGCAAACCTGCAATATCTGTGCCTTTTGAGATTTCAAACGGTTTACCAATAGGGATGCAGATCATGGCAAATTCTATGGAAGACAAATCACTACTCAAAGCAGCACGTGCTCTTGAAAGTACGGTTAAACTACCGGAGGCCCCAATTTGACAAAAATAGGTTTGGAGATTCACTGTCAACTAACAAAACTTGAGAGCAAATTGTTTTGCCCATGCAAGGCAAACTATAGGGAATACGCACCAAATACCAACATATGTCCAATTTGTATGGGATTGCCGGGAAGCCTTCCTAGATTAAATCAGAAAGCTGTAGAAAAAGGAATAATGATTGCAATGGCATTAAATTGCACAATCCCTGAAAAAATTGCATTTTTTAGGAAAAATTATTTTTATCCTGATCTGCCAAAAAATTTCCAGCTTACACAATTAAACATGTATGGAGATACCAGTGTTGGCGGACCAGGTCACATAATGGTGGGAGATAAAAAAATTCGCATCACCAGAATCCAATTGGAAGAAGATCCGGGCAGGCTGATTTATGAGGGAAGTTCATCAAAAAATCAGATTACGCTTGTAGATTACAATCGTGCAGGCACACCCTTGGTAGAAATCGTAACTGAGCCTGACTTTGAAAACCCAAAACAAGTAAGAGAATTTCTCAATATTTTATCTGATTTACTGGAAAATTTGGATGTGTCTGATCCGAGTCTTGAAGGTGCAATGAGGGCAGATGCAAATGTATCAATTGAAGGAGGAAAAAAAGTAGAAATTAAAAACATCAACTCTTTTCATGATTTGGAAAAAGCTGTCCATTTTGAGATAACAAGACAAGAAAGTCTCCATGCAAGAGGAATTGAAATTGTACAGGAAACAAGACATTGGGACCAACAAAGAAAAATCACAATCTCTGCAAGATCAAAAGAAGAAGAATTAGACTATAGATATTTTTTGGAAGGTGATATTCCGTGGATTAGGATTGAAAAAGAAATGAAAGAAAACTTGCAAAAGATAATGCCTGAAAGTATTAGTTCTAAAAAAGAACGATATGTGTCAAAATATGGAATCCCTCCACAGGTGGCAGATGTATTGTCATCAGACAAATTTTACTCTGACTTGTTTGAAGAATCACATGATGAGAAAAATGCAAAAGAAATTGCTAACATAATCACAACTGATCTTATGGGATTAGTTGACACTAGAGAAAAAAGAGAACAGTCAAAATTTACATCAAAACATCTAAGGGATTTGGCAAATGCAATCCAATCAGGAAAAATTACAAGAAATTCTGCAAAAAATGCATTATATGAGATTGTAAAAACCGGAAAAGAACTTGACACGATAATTTCAGATCTTGATTTAGGAAATGTATCTGATGAATCAGAACTAAACAATGTGATTGAGGAAGTCATGTCCGAAGAATCTCAGGCAGTAGAGCAAGCAAAAACAAATCCTCAGACAATAAACTATTTGGTTGGAAAAGTGATGCAAAAGACAAAAGGCAAGGCAGACCCTAAACTAACCTTGGAGTTACTCAAAAAGAAAATAGAATAACAAATGGCAAAACTTTCTCTAGAAGATATTGAATTTATCAAAATTTTGGCAACTTCTGACTCGACTATTTTACAATTAGGTATGAACGATGCCACAAAATCTCAATTAAATGACAGGATAGGCACTGTTTTGAGAGAATATTACCGAGAAAACACTATGGGATTCCCTACTGGATGGAATCAAGAATTTGAAAAAGCTGGAATTTCAGAAGATGATGGGAAAGCAGCAATTGCTTGCGCAAGAAGACTTGGGATTGACATTTCTTAATCTAAAATCTTTTTACGTCGAGTATATTTTTTAAAAACATCATGTCTGATTTTGTATTTTTTCCAACTGAACACCAAAAAAATGAATCCAATATTTTTCAATTCATGGAAAAGTTTGGGATTTCAACATTAGATGAATTATCTAAAAAATCCATTAACAATTTAGAATGGTTTTGGGAGCAGGTCTCAAGAGATGTAGGGGTTGTATGGGATGTTTCTTATGACAAAGTTTTAGATACTACAAAAGGCATTGCGTGGTCAGATTGGTTTGTAGGTGGGAAGACAAACATTTACAAATCATCTGTTGAGAAATTTGCAAGTTCGGATCCTGGGAAAATTGCATATTATTTTGAATCTGAAGATGGAGGGAAATCCAACATTACTTATTCGGAACTAGACACCAAAGTGTGTAGACTTGCAAATGGATTAAAACAGTTAGGTGTCAAAAAAGGAGATGTCATTGCAATTTATCTTCCTATGATTGAAGAGTCAATTTTGGCAATCTTGGCTTGTGCAAAAATTGGTGCAGTTCAAACAGTGATATTTTCTGGATACAGTTCTGATTCATTGAATATTAGGTTGCAAGATTGTAAGGCAAAGGTACTTTTTGTTTCAGATGGTTTTTACAGAAAAGGAAAAAAAATATCACAAAAAAAGACAGTTATTGATGCAATAAACAACACATCAGTTGAAAAAACTGTTGTTGTTTCATACAAAAACATAGACAAATATGAAAAATCTGAAAAAATAATTTTTTATAATGAATTAGTAGAAAAACAAAACTCGCAATGCGCTACAGAAAGCATGAATTCTGATGATCCTCTTTTTATTTTGTATACATCAGGCACTACTGGAAAACCAAAGGGTGTCGTCCATGTCCACGGGGGATTTTCAGTTTTTGCAGGGCACCAGGCAGCATATTTGATTGACACGCACAAAAATGACATTATTTTGTGGCCTGCCGACATTGGTTGGATTACGGGACTTGTGTGGAATGTCTATGGATTATTGATGATGGGAGCATCGGCTGTAATTTACGATGGAGGCATTGATTATCCAAATTTTAATCGAATCTGGGATATGTTGTACGAGTATAAGGTTACAATTTTTGGTATATCTCCAACTGCAGTTCGATTGTTCAAAAAAAATAATGTGATCCCTCTGTCTCTTCATCCTCTCGATCATATCAAGAATATTCCTACAACTGGGGAGCCATTGGATACAGATTCTTGGTGGTGGCTTTATGAAAAAGTTGGTAACAAAAGAATCCCAATAATGAATCTCTCTGGGGGAACCGAGATAGGTGGCGCAATGCTTTCTGTTTTTCCTGGGATGAAACTCAAACCCTCTACTGTAGGCATTCCGTGTCCAGGCATGAATCTTGATGTTGTAGATGATGATGGAAAATCAGTTAGGGAGAAAAATGGATATCTTGTAATAAAATCTCCTTGGCCTGCAATGACAAAAAGTCTGCTTAATGACGATAAAAGGTATATGCAAACATACTGGTCAAGATTTGAAAATGTGTGGTTTCATGGAGACTATGTCCATGTTGACAAAGATGGTTTGTGGTATATGCAAGGAAGAACAGATGATGTGATAAATGTCTCAGGACATAGGATGAGTACTGCTGAAATTGAACATACTGTGATATCTCATCCAAAAATTTCAGATGCTGCATCAATTGCAATTCCTGATGACATAACAGGAGAGGCAATCGTTGTGTTTTATGTGACTGATAAAAAAGATGAGAATTTAGACAAAGAGATATCTGAATATGTTTCTGAAAAAATTGGAAAACTGGCACGACCTAAAATTATTTTTCAGATTTCGGAATTGCCAAAAACTAGGACCGGAAAAATTATGAGACGGCTACTCAAAGCAAAGTTATTGGGCATGCAGTTGGGAGATCTCTCTTCACTGGAAAACCCCCAGGTTCTAGACGAGATATCTGAAATGGGTTGAGAAAATCTCACATGTTGATATTGAGTAATTCACATCTCTTGTCTATATTTGAGCAAAAACATGTTCAATTATGAGGTTTATTGTAGATCAGCAAGTTGAAGACATTGAGCTGCCTGAGAATCTAAAACTAAACACGTTTTTACAGGAATTTCATTCAGATTGCAAGCATCCTGAATGCAATTTTGGGTTTTATGGATTTGCTTTTGGTCAATCTCCTTTTCCTGTACCCAAACTAGTTCAAGAGGCACTGATAAAAAATGCCCATAAGGGTGAATATGCTGCAGTACCTGGAATTCCAGAATTACGTCAAGCCATATCCAAATACAATAAACATTATTTTTCTATGGATATAGATCCGCAACGAATCTATGTTGGACCTGGAACAAAGGAATTGATTTTCAATTTACTTGAAATTCTTCATGGCACTGTGATTTTACCAACACCAGCATGGCTTGGATATCTACCACAAATTAGATTCTTAAAAAAAAATTATCACATGTTGCCTACACGTGCAAACAGAAAGATTTCTCCTAGTGATCTTAGAAAACTTGCATTGCGATTACATGATAGGCAAAAAATCCTCATATTGAATAATCCTCACAACCCAACTGGCTTGTTGTATGATATGTTGGAACTTGAAGAAATTGCTGATGTGTGCAGAGAGCAATCCATCACTGTAATATCTGATGAGATTTATGCTCAGACAACATATGATTTTTCTAAATTTGTCAGTATGGGAAAAATTTATCCTGAAGGAACATTTGTCACAAATGGATTATCAAAATCACATGCTGCTGGAGGATACAGATTAGGCTATGTTATTTTCCCACAACACGCAGTAGACCTTAAAGCACAATTCAAAAAAATTCTTGCAACAGAATACACTGCTGTTTCTACCCCGATACAAAATGCAGCAGTTGCAGGATTTGAAATTAGTAATGATCTAAATGAGTATTTTGATGTGACACGTAACATCCACAAAATCATGGGGGATTACACCTATCATGCATTAACTGCAATCGAAGGAGTCAAAGCCACAAAGCCTGAGGCAACGTTTTACCTTCTAGCTGATTTTAACACTTTTGCACCTGAATTACAAAAATCAAAAATCACTACTTCTCAAAGACTCTCTGAATCTCTAATTGTCCATCCCTATCATACTGCAATTGTTGGTGGGGATAGTTTGGTGTTGGAGAGAACTGATTATAGTGCAAGAATTGCATATGTTGACTATGATGGAGCCCAAGTTTATGAGAACTATTTGAATCAAAAACCAAAAACGACTTCAGATAGATTAGAATTTGTAAAATCAAATGCACCAAAAATTGTTGCAGGAATTAAAATGATTGAAAAATTCTTTGAGCAACTAAAACAAGATGCTGTAAGAGATTTAAAAACAAAAAAAGATAGTTTGAGTGTTCCAGGCTAGTATTTTTTGTTCAGTTTTCTTTCTAGCATGTCAAACTCTTCTAAGGTTATCTCGCCTTTTGCAAGTCTGGTTTGAAGAATATCGTATGGGTTATTACCCATCAGAGGGTTGATGATCCTTTTTCGAATTGTATCTTTGTTTATGGATATCTGTTTTGAATTATCATCGACTTTTTTTTTGACTCCATATACTGCCCCAAACAAAATTCCTAGTCCGCCTATTGCAAGAATTATTTGGGCAGTATCTGAATTGTCATCTGCTTTTGATGATGGCTTTACAATTGATGATGCTTCAGCTTTGGGAATGATTTCTTTGTTGATCAGTTCTTCTACGGCCGTTTCTAATTCCTTTTCTTGCATATCATATCCTACTGCTTCTTCTATAGTGTAATCAGGATAGTTTCTATCAAACCATGACTTGTATTCTGGCTCGTTATAGTATCTGTCCACATAGTATTTTGGATCTTTTTGCGGGTCAACAAAATCAGCTAATTCCTTTTCTTGCATATCATATCCTACTGCTTCTTCTATAGTGTAATCAGGATAGTTTCTATCAAACCATGACTTGTATTCTGGCTCGTTATAGTATCTGTCCACATAGTATTTTGGATCTTTTTGCGGGTCAACAAAATCTGGTTCCTTTGATTCGATGATTATGTCTTCTTCAATTATGGGTGTTGTTTTTGTATATTTTTCTGTTAATGTTTGTTCTTTTCTAGGCTCTTCTGTAAACGTAGTGTCATTTGCAGAGATTCCAAACTCTGTTGTGATTCCTGCAGTCATGTTGACAATGAATCCTGTTGCATTATAGATTCCTGAATTGGTAAATTTTTCATTAATCTTGATTGTTTTTTTAAAGGAATAATCTGACTCTGGAATTGCTTGAGATAACAAGACAAAATTATTTTCAGAATCACGAATCACTATTGTTACTATTCCTGTGTCTCCATTTGCTACTTTTCCCTCAAATGTGATGTTGTCTCCAAAAAGATAACTTTCAGTGTTTGTTGAAAGTTTTGTTACTTCACCAAATGCTGGAATTATTGAAAAAACCAACATCATTCCAATGAATAGCGAGTATAACCCATGCCTATTTACGCTCATTATGTTTGATAGTGTACATTTTTGATTTAAGATGCACGTAGTAATGATTCAGATTTTCAATGCGAAATAATTAAAAACTCATATGATGCCTAATTGAAATTTGTTGATGTTTTTTTACTTAATGATTGACTATCCTTTATTGTTGATTAAATAACATAATACCTTCATACTTAACGCAATGAATAAGGTTTTACTTTCTTCTCTCGTTCTGATAGGCATATTTTCTATGATTCCTGCATTTGCAACTTCTGCTCCTGCACAGATTCCGTTTAACTCTTCTCAATTTACATCCTCTCCATTTGAGTCATTTGCAGGAGGTAACTTTGTAGTGTTTGATACTAATTCCCAAAATGAAATTATTCTTGCAGAACGAGACGGGTTTGGAACTGTTTTTGGAAAATTTAGCCTCACTACAAATGGGTATGACCAATATTCTATGATCAAAAATGTGCCTGCACAAACCATTACTGCATTAAACATTGATTCTAATGACTCTATCTTTTATGCCACTACTGACAAGGATGCAATTAAAAAACTAAGCGAGAATGGATCTGATACAATAATTTATGATCATGATGCCAGAATAGCTGATTTTGTAATAAATCCTCAAAACGAAAATGAAATTTATCTTCTGCAGTCGTTTACTAATGAAGTTTTTCGAATAAACAATGGGATTGCAGACCCTCCTGTTCAATTTGTTTTGCCTGGTGGAGTTGCAGCAACTATCATTGCAGTAGATTCATCAGGCCTTGTTTATCTCGGTTATGGGGTTGGCTCAGTTAACGGAATAAAGGTTTTGAATTCTGATCTTACTCAATCATCCATACCTGATCTTGATTTGGAAACTGCAACTGGAGCATCCTTCTTCAAAGTAGGAGATATTGATTTTGATTCAAATGATAATGTAATTGTAATTGATGAAAATTGGTTTTTTAACAGTTCAAGATATCCTTCAAATATTCATCGATTTCATGTGGATGAAAATGGTGTATGGCAGTTAGACTGGACCACTTATGGAACTTTGAGTCCCTCGGATAGTACTTCTCCACCAACACATAATGTTGCAGTATCTTGTAATGGTGAAATAATAATTTCATTAGATATCGATGGCTCTGGTGTATTTGACTCTTTGATGAGGTTTGATGCACATGAATCAACATCTTGTGGGAATTCTGACACTGAACCCCCAGTAATTACATTAACAGGTGATGATCCATTGATTGTTGAAGTTGGAACTTCTTACGCTGAACAAGGAGCAAATGCAATTGACAATAGGGATGGTGACATTTCGTCATTAATTGTGATTAATTCATCTGAAGTCAACACTTATTCTCTAGGAACATATGCTGTAACATATGATGTAACAGATTCGTCTGGAAATGTAGCAGAACAAGTAACAAGAACTGTTAATGTTGTACATAAATTCAACGTATTGTCTCCTCTGGAAAACAATTCATCAAATATTGCTAATCAGGGAAGTACCATACCTATCCAGTTTGAATTGATAGATGAAATGGGTAATCCCTCAACACCTATAAATTCTGAAGAGATAACATTTACCATAAATTCTATTGGATGTCCAGCATACCCTAGAACAATAATTGATGGTATTTCAGAAGAATCTGATGAGACATTCAAAGCAACAGAAGGAAAATACAAACTAAACTTTGACACAAAACCCTATGCGATAGGATGTTATTCTTTCGATGTTATAGTCCAAGGATTGTCTCATTTTATTCTTGTTGAATTAAAATAATTCAAGATTCTATTTTGATATATTTTTTTGGAATTGAAAAATAAAATGTAGAACCATGACCAAATTTGCTTTCAACCCAAATCTTTCCATCTAGTTTTTCAATTATTCCTTTACATATTGCCAATCCGAGACCACTACCATCTCTTTTTCGTCTATTTGATGTATCGATCTGATAGAATTTCTTAAAAATTTCTTTTTGATTTTCTTCAGAAATTCCAATCCCGTTATCCTTGACAAAAAATTCTATATGTTCATTATTTTCTTTGGCTCCAAATTCTATTTTGCCTGAGCCCTCATCTACAAAATCAAGTGCATTTTTAATCAGATTTGAGAACACTTGGATGATTCTGTCTTTGTCTGAATAAACAAATGATTTGTCTGAATTCACTTTGATTAATTGTACTTTTTTTTCTTTAACGATTGGATCAAATGTCTTAAAAACATCTTCAAGTAAAATACCAGTATCGAGTTTTTCTTTGTTGATTGCAATTTTTCCTAAACCTAATTTTTGTGCAGTTAAGATATCTCCGATTAATTTTTGTAACTTTAATGATGATGTGTATATCTCGTTAACTGCGTCTTCTTGCATTGGGTTTAGCCTTCCTAGAACATCTTGTTTTTTTAGCATCTTTGCATATCCTAGAATTGGAACTATTGGTGTTTTTAATTCATGAGAAACCATTGATGAAAATTCATCTTTTCGCCTATCGATATCTTTGAGTTTTTCTACATACTGCTTTTCTTTTTTAATTGTGTCATGTACTGTTTTCGTCATATTTTGAAAGTTTGTGTTTAATTCATGAATTTCTTTGATGTTTGTAATTATTTTCTCATTAGAATCTATTTTGTTTGTCTCAGAAAACTCGGTCATGTTTTGTGCCAATTTTTCAATGGGGCTTGTAATGCTTTTTGAGACAAATATCGTGCCAATAAGAGAGCCACCTGAAACAATAATTGTAAACACAAGAATTAATGAAGCCATATCGTGATCATCAGACGTAAAATAATTTAGCAATCCTATGTAGAAAATGATAAAACTTGTTATCCCAAAGACAAGAAATAACGTGTGCTTGATTTGAAGCAAAATGACTCCTGTCTTGTTATGTGTTGATCACTTTTTGTATTTTTGATAACAATTCATCAATATCAACAGGCTTTAGAATGTACGATGTCACTCCTCTTTTTACTAGTTTGTCTAGCTCGTCTTCAGAGATATTTGATGCAGTAAAGACAATGATTTTGTTTTTTCTAAGCATGTCGTTCTTTTCAAGTGCATCAATTACATCATATCCGTTAAAATCAGGAAGTGCCAGATCCAACAACACTGCATCATATCTGTCCTCTTCGATCATTTTTAGCCCTTCTTTTGCATCGTTAGTTATAATGCATGCAAAATTTTGCGTGCTCAAAAATGTCGTCAGCATCTTTGTAATCTGTTCATTATCGTCGATAATCAAAATTTTCAAGTTGTCTTCTTTTATCTCTGAATCCATCTTGTTTTCACTCATTTTTTAGTAACTCCTTTTTTGTTCATTTTGAAATTTTTTTGAAGATAACTTAGAATTCTTTTCTCTTGCTCTATTTCTCTTAGTCTGTGCTCATATGTGATTTCTGATCCGAGAATTTTTGATGCATCAGACTCTTTGATGTGGTTTGATTTTTTCCATACTAATTTGAACAGAGACTTTAATGTAGAGACAAATGATTTTGAATCGGTCCATATTGCCATCACATTATCAATAATTGAATTGTTGATGAAGAAAATGACTTCATCGTCATCTTTGATTATAAAGCAAAAATTCTCCCTATTTTTATCTTCAATTTTTTTTATTTTTTCTAATGGTACGTCATCAAAGATGTAATTGCCTTTGTTTGTGTATGTTGTAAGTACCTTCAAATCTCCTTTGCATTTTTTCAAATACTCTGTAAACTCTGTATGATAAAATTTCATAAAGTCTTCTTCTGTTCCTAAAACTAACACTTCTTCATTTGAATCTTGGATCATTTTCTGCAATCTTGCAAGTATGGAGTTTTTTCCCTGTAGTGATTGGAATTTGTTCTCTTCTGCCTCAGAATCTGTTTTTCCATGATTTGGAATTGTCTTCCAAAGTTTTACAATGTGTTCTTTTTTTGACTCCATTTCTGAAACTCTGTTTTTTTCATTGCGTATCAAAATGTCAATTGCTTTTTCGATATCTACTGATTCAAATTTGGTTGGCTTTCCAAATATGGAGTATACAACTCCTTTTTGTTCAAGCGAGTTTAAGAGATGATATGTTTCAGTTCTTGGTATTTTGAGATTTTTAGAAATCTCCGATGCCGTTTTTGTTCCGATTTTACTAAGGTACAGGTAAACTTTTGATTGATTTGGAGTCAGCCCATAGGCCCCGATCAGTTTGTTTAGTTCCTCAATAGGATTGTGAAATTTTGACTCTAGTCCTGATTGCTCTATTGCATACTCTTCTATTGTCATATGAAATAATTACAATAAAGTTATCTTAAGCACGTGTATGTTATGTTGTGATACAGATCCTTGATTTGTATATGTTACATGAACCAAGAAATCAACACATCTCCGTATACTAATTGAATGAGATACCCTCCTGAAATTAACAACAAATATGGGATTCCAGGCGTAATCCATGTGTCTGATTTGTTACAAAATTCTTGATTTTCTGCATGGTGAAATCCTAGTGAAATTTTCTTGATTTTTCCTTCAATCCTCTCTATTGGAAATCCGAATTTTGGATTTTTTGCCCTATACCCAATAATCATTGCGCCGATCTTAGTCCAAAGACTCTCCTCAAACCCCTCAAAAATGTCCTGTTTGTTAGCTAATGATATGATATTTCTTACTAGGTTTGCCAATAATGGAATTACAAACAAGATTGCAGCATTTGATAGTACTGTAAATGGCGTTATTGCATTTTCTGAAAACGTTGAAACAGGTGCAATTACAGCAAGTACAATTAGTGCAAAAGCATCTGCACCTCCAAACAACCCCAATCTCCAAATTAACAGTGAAAATGGCGCAATGATTAAGGCGTATCCCATAAGGACAAAGGATTCAAGCATGTTTTCTTCAAATAATGTTATAATGATTCCTAAAGAAGCAAATCCTATCCAATAATAATCGTGTATTTCCCTTTTCCAGATATCTATAATGGAACCTATGACTAACATAGATAATGCAACACCTATTCTGATTATACCTAAATCGGTAAAAATTTCACTCATTTTTTAGCCTCTTTGTTGGTGTGTAACATTGTTTTTTAACACTATGTCACATACCTTTCAAAATTTTTATAATAATTTCTACTGTTTATTTTGTGCAATTTCTGAAATCTTTGCATGATCCCACACATGAAAAATATGCATCTTATTATGCTATTGTTCTTGCAGTAATTGTGTCTTTTGTGATCTTCATGTCTGTGAATATGATTGAAATTTCTGTAATTGAAGCAACTGCAGTTTTCTTTGAAGGATTTGCTTCGATGTATATGCTCAGCAGACATAGGAAAACACAAAATGACTTTGCAACACATTTATCAAAACTCTCCATCAATAGGCTATCTGTCTCTTAATTCTGATACTTTCTCTTTGATCTCTTCTACTTTATCAGATAGATTTACTCTCTCTAGAATTTCATCTAGCCTATTAGTTTTCTTTAAAAAGAATATTGCAGCTCCAATAGCAACAGGTATTATCACAAATACTGCATTTTCTCCAGTTATGGGTAATGCTAATTCTTTTTTCTCTTCCTCAACAACTTGTCCCTCTGGAGATACTTGTGGTTGAATCACTGATGTGGGTTTTGATACTGATGATTCAAAAAATCCCTGTCCAGAAATTTTTGCAGTGATTTTTACTGTATCCTGACTTGTTGCAACTGCTTTGATCTTTGCTATTCCGTCTGAATTTGTAATCTCATCTTGTTGTCTGATTTCTGCTCCTTCTACTTCCCATATTACATTGTAATCAGATAATGGTAATTGTTCGTCTTCAAATGAAATTTTCATCTCTGCATCAATTACATCGCCTGGGTTTACGGCGTCAGGAGATGTTAAAACTAGATTTGGGTGAAGTGATGATACGTTGATTTCAAATTTTGCCAAAGGAAAGTCTTCTGATAGTGCAGATATGTTTATTTTTCCATCCTTTAGTCCACTTATCTCAAATGTTTCAAAATATTCTCCTTCTTTAATTGTAATGTTTTCCGGAATTTCAATTGAATCTATTCCGTCGTATACTAATTTTATGTGAACGTCTTCTTTTACATGTACTGGGTTGTCAGCTGAATCTAATAGTTGAATTGTTGCAAAACTAGTTGTACCTGGAAAAATTGTTTTAACGTATGCCATTGAGATAGAAGTTGGATCTGTAGTTTTACTTGATAGATCTAATCCTGTTTCAAATTTACCTGCAGTACCTGTAACTGATGTGTCTCCGACTTTTAGTGCATTGGCGTTGAGTATTGCATATGCATCATTTTGTTTCACTACCTGTGGTTCGATTTCTATTATGTTGTCTGCCGAAAATGTAATTACTGTGTTTGAAATAAAATGGGTTGGACCTTCTCTCCCATTTTCCTCTTCATCTTCATCTTCAGTTGTAGCTGCATCCTCGTCTTCCTCTTCCTCTTCCCACATGTATGAAATTATAAAAAATTCTTCTCCTGCTAAAATTTCAGGAATTAAACTTTCAGATTTTATGGTCAGATCATCTTCTATTGGTCCTGTGGGATTGCCTGTAAATTTCTTAATTCCCTCACCATCCTCAAATGTAAAATCCATTGATTTAGTTTCTGGAATTACGGTTCCTGTGTTACCAAATACCAAGGCGGCATTATCGCCTACATTGAATTCTGGATCAATTATACTTGCTGTCTTCAAATCTGATGAATCTGCATACATTTTGAAAGTTTCATCTGCCATGACTGGAATGGTAACTGTTTCTTTGTATCTGGTCTCATCAGGTCTTTTTTTAGAAACTTCTACATCTGTTTCAAGATACGCTACTCCTAAAATTTCTCGATCTCCCGTAACTAGGAATGGAATGGACTTTACCACTACCGGTCCTTTACCTGTTGTTTCACTAACATATTCATCATGAACTATGTTGATTGAACCATCCTTGACATGATAGTTTTCAGCAGATATTCCAATCGACAGTGACTTTACTACACTGCCTGATGCTTCTGGATCTTCTACATAACTTTCAATGATATCTGAAAAATCGGGTCTCGGGGTAAAGCTTGTGTATGTTGAGTATTCTCCTTGTTTTATCATTAATTCTTTTTGTTTGAAAATTATTTCTTCAAAATCATTACTTGTGTTAATTCTTGCATCTGGATTTTCTACAGCAATTTTAATTGGAATATCTTCGGTTGCTTTTACTGGGATTCCTTCACCATCTTCTAACTGTATAATTGCAAAACCTTTGTTATTTGTTCCTGTTAAATAATTTTCAGGGTATGTGTATAGTTTAAGCGTCAATGGTTCTTTGGCTTCTCTAACATGAATTTGTGCACTAACTGGTTTCATTCCTTCTGTTTTTGCAAAAACCATTGCATCTCCCGAATCTTTTATTTTAAATTTGGTAATAGCAAAATAATTTCCAGAGTCTATAGTGATTTTTTCTTCTTCTAAAATTATGATATCGGAGTTTGGAGATGTTAATTCAATTTCTAGATCTTTGTTTGTCTTTGTTGGTAAATCCCCACTTGTGACTACTTCTACTGCCAAATACCCGTACTTTGGCCCATCTACTGCAAAGTCATTAGGGGTTGCTTTTAATAGTAAATGAGTAGGATTGTTGTTGCTTGTATAGACAGTAATTGGAATTTCTTGAGATGTAAATCCCGGTGCTGCAACAGAAATATCTGCAGTTCCAGAATTTTTTGCACTCAGTTTAACATTGGTGGTAAAACCATCAGACATTTTTTCAACGCCTAACACCTCAATGATTTTTCTATCAGAGCTCGTTACTTGCAAATTTGAAATCTCTTTTGGAATCATGTATTCGTTTGATTTTACATAGATCTGAAGAATTCCTTCGGTATTTTCTAATAATTTTCCTGGATGTTGCTGATATCCTAGCTCAAATACCTGTTGTCCCTGTACAGGAATTGTGAAAAAACTTCCCAATATTATTAAAAATAAGAAAATACTCTTCATCTGTCAAAAATATGGTATTTTTTGATATATTCAGCAGTGTGAAACATTATGAGACATACTAATAATCAGAAAAACGCTCCTACGTCAAATAATCCCTGACTAATGACAAATATTGCAATTAACGTAATTATTATCAAAAAGATTGAAAGTTTGAATCCTCCTGAATAATTACCCGTAGTTACTTTTCCAAGAAATAGCCCTGCTAACCATGCCTGTGCAATAATTGAAAATGACATTAGTTCAAATCTTGATTTTGATTCCAATTCTAATTGCTCTTTTTTGTATTCTTCTATCTCTGATTGTACACTGATGCTTGTAAGTGAATCAATAACCATCAAAGTTGTAAATCCAGTAATTCCAATCAGCATGAACCCTATCATTACATATGGTTTTAACATCTCTCGTTTTGATTTTTCAATATTTTGTATTTTTTCTGCAATTCCTGCAAGTGATTCTAACGTGTGAACATTGCCTCCACCTGCTGCAATTATTTCAAAAAGAATTTTGAAACTGATCAATATCTGAAAGTCTTTGATTTCTTTTTGAATTGATTTGTAAATGTTGTTTAACGACACTCCCCATTCTAACTTGTTTGCAATGGAATTTGCAATGTTGTTGAAAAATCCAAAATCTTTTCTTTTACATGCTCTCACAACACATTTTTCTGGACCCAAACCTGCTTTTCTTGCCTCTGCAATATCTCTAAGAATTTGAGGTGTTGCATTTTCTGAATCTAAGGACAACGAATATGCTTTTGAGAATTTTATTGCAGGCAATATTGATGCTACAATTAACGCAATTCCTAAAATATATGCATCATAATCTGGTAAAATATCCATAGAGTAAAGTAGTCCTGCAATAGCAACGCCCGGAATTCCTATCATTGCAATCTTTTTCCAATCAAGTTCAGACATTTTTGATTTGTTTAACTTGCTTGATACAAACATGAAAAATGCTGAGACTACTGGTGGTAAAACTATGATCATAAAGAATGGGTCTAGTCCTTCAGAAGACTGTTCCACTCCCGTTGAACTAGTAGCAGTAATGATTATGTATACTGCCAAAACAACAATTTGCATTGTCATAAATGCCTCTATGAGAGCTTTTACTTTTTCTACAGATTCTTTCTGTGTATTTGCATATGCGTCAAATGCACTATTCATTTTGCTTTTCAAATAATTTACAACATCTCCCCCTCCTTGGATTGATGACACATAGCCGTTAAGAAATTCGCCAAATGATTTTGAAGTTGTTTTTTCTTTGATTTGCATCATTACTGTTAGTGGATCCATGCCTAGGATGTCTATTCTTTTGATGATTTTCTCAGACTCTAGGCTAATTTTTGGCAGTAGTTTGATTTCGCGCATTTTTTGAAAAATCGTGTACGGTCCAAAACCACTTGTTGCAAGAAGAGTTACTATTGTGATAAAATATGGCAACTCAAATAATATTGTTTGATCTTCCTTCTGAGGTTTTCCGTTTTTTCCCATTGCTTTTAACAATGACATGAAATTATACCCCGTATTCCATTTTCGCTAGTAGAGCGTCAGAATCACGATAGTACATCCCCACATATTCTGAGACTTTCTTATAACTTCGGATTCCACGTTCAGTTAGATGTCTGAGGAGTTTTTTTCTTTTCTCAAATTCGTTGATAATCTCTTCCATGTCTTGTCCTGTTTGCTCAGAAATTTTGTACAACATTTTACTTTGTTCAATCTTTGAATCAAATTCATCTGTTTTTGGATTCCAATTAAAAACATCGTTAAAAGAATCTGCACTGATGATTTCCTGAACTGTTACGGCTTTTCTGCTGCTCTGTCCTGTAACGTTGTTTTTAACTCTCCTGATTACTATGGCACAGTTCATCAAGGACAGATATGCAGGGGGGATATCCATTGGTTTTTGCTGTAATCTTTTTGAAGCAGATTCCAAACTGTCTGCGTGCATGGTACATAATCCGCCATGGCCTGTAGCCATTGCTTGAAACATCACATAGGCTTCTGAACCTCTGATTTCTCCTACTGCGATATAATCTGGTCTGTGTCTTACCCCTGATTTGATCAAATCATATAGTCCAATTTCCCCTTCACCACTTGCACCAAACCCTGTTCTTGAGATTAAACTAAACCAGTTTTCATGATTGATGTTAATTTCTGCAACATCTTCAACTGAAAATATTTTGTAATCTGGATTTATCAATCCTGTAATTGCATTAAGTATGGTTGTTTTTCCGCTACCTGTAGAACCAATTACAATAATTGACATCTTTGATTCAACTAGCATCCATAGATATGCAGCAATATTGATGTCTAATGTTCCAAAATTGATCAAATCAACTACCGTATATGGGTCCTCTCTGAATTTTCTTATTGTGAAACTAGTGCCTTTTGGTGTTACTTCTTTTTGATACAATACTGAAATTCTGTGATTTCCCTCCAAGGCTAAATCTGAAATCGGAAATGCTGAGCTGATATGCTTTCCTGCTCTAAAGACAATCCTAGATACAAAATTGTTTAATCTTTCATCCTCAAATTGGATGTTTGTGGGCATGCTATCATATTTTCTATGCCAAACGTAAATCGGGGTGTCGATTCCACTACAACTCACATCTTCTATGTTTGGGTCATGCATTAGTGAATCAATTAAGCCAAAACCTGCGATATCTCGTTCTAGATAGTACTTTACCTTTTCAATACTTGCTAAGGGATATTCTTGAAACATTTTTTCATTTTCTTTTAATGTTTTGTTGAGAAATGATGTAAAGCCCAAGTCTTTAGTGATATTTTCAGGTGAGTCTAGAGAATCTTCAATTAAGGAATATAATTTCTCAAAAATCATTTGCTCGGAATTATTTAGTTTTACTTCATCTACTTGATACAGATACCCTGCTGTTTCTTTGTCTTCCAAAATGTTAACATAGCTAAAAGGAGCTAATAACGGATACTTTTCCACTACTTTGTATCCTGAAGGTGTTTTGTTTTGATATTGATCTAAAAATTCACTTTTTAGAAAAGTTTCCAAACCCTGCTCGTTTTTCTTTTTCCCCATCTTTCATTTACCTCAAAAATAGATTTTTGGTAGATTAAAAAAATACCCCCTACCTAGGATTGTCCTTTCACGGCTACGCTTTGTGGTGCTCCTGCGTTTCCAGCAAATATATTCACGCTGGTATTGATACCTGAGTCAAGTGTAGATAATGTGCCATTTGATAGTTTGAAGTATATGATTGCTGATTGTCCTGTACTTAATGATACTGGACCTGTTGCAGCATTTGCGCATACATCACCTACTCCTGCCAAGTCAATATTCACTGTTTCACCGCCACCACATGCTCCATCAGCAGTCAATCCACCTGCAACTCCAGACCATCCTGGATGTGGCAGTGATTGCTGGAATTCAGAAGCAGTTAGGGCTGTGTCAGGATACCAGTTTCCAAAAGGTACATCGGAACCTCTAACTTGGATTTTGTCTACTGAAATAACCTTGTCTCCAGTGTTTCTAACTTTTGCAGCACCCCAAGCTAAACCATTTGAATCAGTTGCATGTACCCACATCTGAGTTCCAGATACAGTCATTGCTTCTGTCTGAGTACCGCCTTGGAAAAGACTGGTACCGTACAAAACAACGCCTGAACCCAATACGACAGATGCCACCAAGATGATGATGGTTGTCAATACAGTACTGATTGCTCTTTTGTTTGGCTTGTTGCCTAGTTTTGTCATTTGAATTCTATGGCAATAGGAAGAATATCTAAAGGTGTATGTATTTTTTAGAAATTACGGGTCAAATTATCTTATGTTATGAAAATCTTCATGATTCGTGCCTAAATTGATTGAAAATTACATCGAGGACTGTGCTACCTCGATATAGGCATCAATGAATTTAGCCACAGTTTTCTTGAGATCTCCGTGTGGAATGTTCAAAGTAAAGTATTTTGAGATTTTTTCAGGCAGTCCTATGCCTATAACGTTAATTCCCATGTTTCGGGCCTGTTTTATTGCGTCTTGAAATGCCTTTTCATCCTGATCTTGGCCTAATGTCTGTCCATCGGTAATGACAAAAATGAATTTTTTATCAGTAGGGTCGTCTTGCATGATTCTGGCACCTAAGGTTATGGCATCTGGAATAAACGATAAGCCTTTGTTTTTGATTCCTCCAATTCGGGCTTTGGCCATTTGAGTGTATTTTTCAGAGTGGTCTTTGACAATCAAAAATTCATTGTTAAATGAAAACAATCCCCATTGACCTCCTCTTGAATTCATTTCATCAGCAGTCTCAGAAAGGCACAATGCAAATTTTTTCAAATCCTCAAATTTTAGTTTCATACTTGCACTAGTATCTAAAATTATGGCCCAATTTTCATCTGTTTTTCGTGCAACATCTTGCTCAAAAATCTGTATGCTGTCATTTTGACTTGCCATTGCCTGAATTGCTTTTTGCATTTCTACTAATCCTAAATCTTCAGCATTTGGATCATCAACAATATTTGCAACCATTTTTAATTGAGTTCTCAATTTTTTGAGAAACATGCTACTTTCATTTTTTAATCTAAGATATTCTCCAATATTTTCATCGGCAAAACCAATTTTGTCAAAATTAAGATCCTTGGTAATTTTATCATATTTTTTTGTTATTCTTGCTTTTTTGATTTTTTCGTCAATCCACATTTCATCAAACGAATCGACTAATTTTTTAAATTCTGATTTTGGTTTTATGAAAATAGTCTTGTTTTTATTTTTAAATGAAAGTTCTTTTTCATCATAAAATGGAAAAACCGTATCTTTTAGATAGTCTTGATGTCTGTACAGAAAATCAGCATATTCAATTATTTTTGCTTTAGATTCTTTATCTTGTATTATTTTTGTTTTTAATTCTTGAATGGATGTCTTATTTACTGCAAATTGAGATGCAAATTTTTTCCTTGTTTCAATTTGCTTAGAATTTGAATCAAAATTTATTTCAGCAATTTTGTTTTCTATATTGTCTAATTCGATTTTATATTCAGGATAGTTCATTTGAAGATGATTTTCAGCAAGTGTATTTCCTATGAATTGAATTACTTTTTCACATAATTTAGAAGTTTTATTTTTCTTCCAATCCTCCAAATCTAAATATTCTATATTATGAACATATGCTGCAAATTTAACTAAAATCCCCGCATATAATGTCCATATTGACTCATGATTGGT
Organism: Nitrosopumilus sp. K4; assembly: GCF_018128925.1. Taxonomy (NCBI): domain Archaea; kingdom Thermoproteati; phylum Nitrososphaerota; class Nitrososphaeria; order Nitrosopumilales; family Nitrosopumilaceae; genus Nitrosopumilus; species Nitrosopumilus sp. K4. Next base: position 698,276 of record NZ_CP067007.1, on the reverse strand, counting down.
TTCATATTCTGCAAATTCATATCCAAGCAAATGATATTTTCCTCCATATTCTCTTGGCAATGGAATAGTGATTGTAATTCTTGGTGTTTTTGAGATTTTAGGATAGTCTATGGATTCTTCAAAAAATATGTCAATTTCAGAAGGGTTTTTTCCAGAGAGATCAAAAAATAATTCGTGAGAAACATCAGCAAGAGTATCTTTCATCACTTCTCGCCAACAAACTTCTTGATGATCTTTATTACTTCATCTTGAATTTCCAGATCATCACTTGTCATTGAAACTATTGTTTCTATTCCTGCTTCTAAGATGTTTGCACCGTCTGAAACAATTTTTCCCCAGTTAACCAGATCACCAATTGATGGACCATAAGGTAAATCACCTGTTTTGTATTCTTGTCTTAGCTTGGCACCGATCTTTGTAATTATTTCTGCGTCATTTAATGAAATGTTTCCTCTTTCCGCAACCATTTCAATTTCTTTTTGATCAACTTTGTCCCCTACACTCATGTAGTCAAAATTCAACCATACGCTCATTCTTCTTCTCATTGCAGCGTTAATTGGTTTAGTACCTGCAAATTCTGACGAAAATGGGTTCATACTAATTATTAAAAATGCATTTTTATGTCTATGAATTAACTCGTTGTCTTTTTCTGTTAATACCATGTGTCCTCTAGTATCTAAAATTGGATTGAGTTTTGTTGCAATATCTTGTTTCATCATGTTTGCCTCATCCAAATACAATATGCCACCATGTCTTACCCAACTAGTAATCAAACCATCAATCCAATTTTCTTTTCCCAGTCCCACATATCTTCCAAACAAGTCAAAGACAGATGTTTGCAAACCACAGTTAATTTCCCATAACGGAAGACCGGATAATTCGGATACAAGATATACAATGTGTGTTTTCCCAGTCCCACTTGGACCGATTAAGGCACATTGTTTGAAATATGCCAATGCTCTTGCAATTCGTTCTACATAGTGCTCTCCGTTGTCAAGATAAGGCGGTGTTCCTTTTGGCACCATCTCCATCATTTTTTCAGGAAATGAGAATTTTGAGGGATCCAGATATTTTTTGAAATCATATAATTTTGCTAGTTTGTGTTCATCTCTTTTTAATTTTGAAACCGTAACAGAAAGATTCATGTTCTTAGAGCTGATCTTTGACTGTTCCCCCTGCCTTCCAGAAGCATCATTCATAGAATAATGTACATTTTATCCTTCTTAATGCTAGCATGTGTATCAAAGTATTACATACGTATTGTTTAATGACAATTTACTCGTGTTTTTTCATGAAATCAAAGGTAGATATCAATTCTTTATCGATAAGTAAAGCAAATCCAGTCATGGAATCCTTTGAAAAATATGACATACAAGCAAATATTGATGAATTTGAAAATACAGAAAACCATTCTGGTTTTAAATACACTTTCACTATTCTTTCACAACCAAAAAATGTACGAATTGCAGTAGATGGAACGATCAGGGTTTTTGGAAAACCAGAGGAAAGAGACGCTATTTTAGACAAAAATGAAAACGACATACCAAAAATTCTACCATTAATCTATCATGAACTGTTTCCTTCATTTTTTATGCTTTCAAAAAGTGCAAATGTTCCTTGTCCTCCATATCAAATATTGACATTAGGTGATGAAACAATTCCTCAAAACAGTAACAATGTAGAAGCAGAAACGGAAACAGAACCTGAAACTATAGAAATTCCAGAATCGTCAAAAGAAACCGTATCTGGGGAACCCCCAATTACAGAATCTACATCCGATGAAACTACTGAAAAAGAAGGACAGACAATAGAAGAATTACAAGAACTATATGCAAAAACATCTGATGAATATAGCAAGAACCCCTCTGAAGAACTACGTAAAAAATTAGAAACAATTTCAACACAAATGAATCAAAAGAATAGCTCAAGTGAACCTTTGGAATCTACAGTGTAAGTAATCTTGGCAGACATACAGACCGATAATACCTAATTTTGGAGTTTTTAATTATGCTTTGTAAAAGGAGAGGATTAAGCAATATTGTAACTGCAGCAATTCTGCTTTCAGCTGTTGCATTGATGGGTACAGGACTTGTAAGTTGGTCACAATCTAATCTCACTGAAAGACAAGCAAATCTTAATACTTCATTTCAAAATAATATTAACAAATTAAAAGAATCTGTGATTTTAGAATATGTTTGGTTTAGTAGCAGTCCCAAATTTACAAACATGACAATAACAAACATTGGAACAAATTCATTAAACATTGTCGATGTAGAATTTAGAAATCCAGATACACAGCAGACCCTTCATGAAGAAACAATCAGTGATGGTCAGCTAAGTCCCTCAGAATCATATTCTTATCAAACAAGTGACAATGTCTTTGATCATACTCCGTATTCATCATTTACTGCAGTAATCACGACAGAGCGAGGCTCGATAATTTCTACACAGGTGACTACCCCATGAGAAATAGAAGAGCTCTTAGTACAATTGTAGGTGCTGTATTTTTTGTAATTGCAGCTGCTACATCAATTGCATATATCACATACAGCATGGATACTGTAGATAATTTTGCACAAACAATTGCAACAAATGAGATAGAACAAACAAACAGAGCAAATGAAAAATTTGATTTAACTCAGGTAAGAATAGATGGTGGAAAATTTAACTTTACAATACAAAACACAGGAAACGTCCCAGTCACAATTGCACGTTTGTGGGTTGAAAATACAACCGATTCTAGTTGGGTTCCTCAGAAATTTGACATCAATAAATCCGTTAGCCCCGGCGGCAAAAAATCTAACATAGGACAAGATATTGGGTTGATTGCTTTAGATACTGAAGCGTATGATTTTAAATTAATTACCGACAGAGGAAACGCATTACCTTTCTCAGTAAGCTCAACCATGACCTCAAAGTTATATGCAAAACTTCACGCCGAGCCAAAAATCATAGCTCCTGGATTTTCAACCACTTTAACATTGGAAATTATCAATAATCAAACATCTGATAGCATCTTAACAGAAATATCACCATCAATAGTATGTGATCCAGATATTACTCTTGAATCTGAATCTGGTTTGACATATCCTGTCCCCAACACAGTCGAAACATTGGAACGAGGAGATGTTGCGACATTTAGGTGGGTATATGTTGCTACTGGAACAGGGGGGGATACTGCACCATGTAATGCTTACATCAACAACAACCCAATTCCTGCAAATTTGCTTGATTCAGTCACTGTAAAAATCGAAAACCCTTCATTTGCATCACAGAGTGAAACCGCACTTGAGTCTGAAGGTTTGACCTGTTGTAAAACTACCGATGACACGCTAGCATTTCACGGTGAAACTACAGGGGTCCCTGCTCCTTCTCCTGGTGGAAATGGCACTAGTTTTCAGACCTATTCTGGATTGCCGGAATTGTCAGGAGATACTCGTACTATGCCTGCTGATTCGCCTTTAAGATATTATTCAAAAAATGATGGGGCCACCCAAGTAGATGTACCTCAGGGAACATGGGATTTAACATTGGTTATGTCAAGTGATCTTGTTCCGTCTTCATTATCTGCAAACCTTCCTGATTTGGTATACTTTTTTGATTCTGCTGATCCATTATTGGATTCACGAAATAATATTGATCTAACACAAGCAGGCACTCCGGGAACTGGTAATGGTGTTGGTCAGAACGGAACTGATACAGCGATATTTGACGGAGATGATTATTTTGTTATTTCATATGATGATGCATTTTCAGACATTAGTGCTACTGATGATTCTACTGCTGGGTGGTTTAAGACAAGCACATCTTCAGGCAAGCTTACCATTTATCGTGTTGAGCAAGATGTTGCAGGTTTTGAAGAATTTTATGACATATCAATCAATAATGGAAAAGTAGAGTTTTCATTTGTAGCTGATGATGATTCTGCTGCGCCAACCACATGCACATCACCATTATCCTATGCAGATGATAAGTGGCATTCCTTTGTAGCAGTAAGAGACACGGCACATAGTTGCATTTTGTATGTTGATGGAAGTCAAGTCGATACTGATTTCCAAACAGGTAACAGTGGAACAGGAAAAGACATTATAGACATTACGTCTGCAGATACAAACATTGGACGAGATCCTTCAGGAACCAATTATTTTACAGGCGAACTGAGCCAATTAATGCATTGGAATAATTACGGAATAACATCATCTCAAGCATCGGATCTTCATGATGCAAATTATGGAACAGCAGCTCACCGAATAAGCTATGAGATTTATCGGGCAGATGACAGTGGAAATATTTTAGACACCATACATACCGAAATTATAGACATTCCATTTCAAGATACTTCCAATGTTCCATTAGGGTGGAATGATTTCACTCATAGCAATTTACTAACAAATAGTACTGATTCATTAGGCTCATTTCATTTTACATCAGATTCAAGATTATATGTTGAAATTGAGAATATCTCAGGTAATTCATTTTTAGATTGGACAATGAACACGGATGATAACGGGTATACCGATAACATTGGCTCAAAACTTGTGCTTCCTACACCAAACAATCCTTTCCCTTCTTACTTCCAGTGGGATTCTAAAAATCCTTTGGTGTTTACCATCTCTAATGCAGGGCCAAATGGGATGTTTATGTTGTTTTCAGGTACACGTGTAATTTTTGAGGAATTGGATAAATCTATGTCATATGCAGGATTGCTAGAAAAATTTAACAGTACGACCATGAATTCCAATGAAGACGGGAATTTTATGTCAGTAGATGATAAAGGAGTGCTGACATTCGGATATCCAAACACAGAACCAGGATTATCTCCAAATCCATCAGGGGATATGCCCACAAATAGCAATTATCGTATGTATGTGTCAATTGTGGGATATGACAGTCAAGGAGCCAGTGTGTTTAGAACATTCTATGTAGGCGTAGTTGATGTCTGTGACCCATGCACATAGATGTATGTAACATTTTGTAACAGACTACTTTTAATGTAATTTTCAGGAGCCAGAATACCTATGCAATCTACTGAAAGTACACCCAAAGAGGGAGTACCAAATGTATCTTCCACACTTGATCAATTAAATAATTTGATTTCAGAATCCCTACAAATTTATGAATTAGAGAATCAAAAAGCAAACACAATTGATGATTTGTATAATTCACTAAAAATCATCACAGAGTTTTTGTCTTTTTCAGTAACCATTCATCCAGGCATATTTCATCTGCCAGAAGATTCACAAATTACTCTTCTCCCAAATCTAGACATGGTAATACGTTTAGCAAATGGAAAAACAGAAATTAAAAAAATCAGCGATTATTCACCAGATACCTTAACACAGATAATTCAATATGTGATTCCACAAATACTACAATTGATCACATCTGAAAAAGCATATCTTACTGAAAAAATTACCTTCTTGCGTTCTGCTACAAAACAATTGAGCCAATTGAGTAATCTTAGAAACGGGGCCACCACAACACCTGAGAATCCTGATGGTGTTCCTCAATGAATTCAAATCTAGTAATGCGATTTAATTCTGTAAATGAGTTACAGAGCCATATCAACAACAAAATAAAGTTACTTGAAGAAGATATTCAAGAGTATTCCAACATTCTTGGTGAAAAAATTAGAATGAATAATGACTCTAGCAAAGATGATCCTGAATTTTTAGAATTAAAAGAAAAACTAGAAAGCTCATCGGATTCTGAGAAAAAAAAGAAACCCTCAAAGAAAAAGAAAAATTCTCAATGGTATGATCTTGATGGCATCTTCATTTACAATGGTTTGGGGCTAAATGGAGAACTAGAACTATACTTTAAGGGAATTGATGAACTAAAATCTGAGCTTGAGTCCATGGAGAAAACAAAAAAGACCCTTGACATGGTTATTGAAAAAGGTCTCAAAGAAGATATGGGGTGTATTGTATATCTGAAAAACTCGGGACCTTTAGAAATTGCATTTTCCAAAAACGCCCAGACTCGCAAGAAATTCTCATTTCAAACGATCTATAGTGCAAAACCTGAAAATAATGAAAATTTGGTGAAAATGGAGAATAACTGAGAAAAATTGAATAATTTATTTAAATATACAAATACTTTCAATAACAAAAAAAGCAATCAAAACGATCGATCATATCAACAAATGTTAGCTAACTATCGATATAATCTAGTGTTTTCTAACGGAGGATCCTGAAAAAACATGGTAAAAGAAACTAATCAAATTTCAATATTTGACCCGGCACCAGACACCCAGATGTACGAGTACAAAATGTCTGTTGAAAAATTACAATCAGAATTATCAAAATACGGTTTAACATCAAACCAAAGCAAGGTGTTCATTTACCTTGGAAAGTATGGCTCAAAGACGGCTCCAGAAGTATGCAAGGCATTAAAACTTCCAAGAACCGAAACATACCATTTACTGTCTGCATTACAAAACAAAGGAGTAGTCACTGCAACATTTCAGCATCCAATCCAATTCAAGGCATTGCCTCTTGACAAAGCAATATGGATTCTAGTCAATTCTGAAAAAGAAAGAGTAAAAGGACTCGAAATGATGGAAAAAGACTTGTCAGAATTATGGAAAAACATTCCAGATTTTGATTCAGTTGAAGAATCGACAGAAGACAAATTTCAAATGCTTCAGGGTGCAAATCAAATTCATTCAAAGATTACAGAAATGACGGATAATTTCAAAGAAGAGTTTTTGATTTTAGGCTCTGAGAAAGATTTTCTAAAATTATATCATGGAGATTTCCTAGAGCAATTCATAAAATCAAAACAACAATTCAGAATATTGAGTTCTTGCACTTCAAAAACACTTTACATCTTTGATGATATTGAAAGAAAGAACATAAAATCCCTCAGTAAAGAAATTCAAAATAATCTTTGTTTCATTTTAAAAGACAATTCAGAGTTACTCTTCTTTACAAAGAATGCAAACAATTCAGACGAGCCCTTTGCAATGTGGACTGATTCTCCAGCATTAGTGTATTCGATGAAATTGTTGTTTGAATCACAGTGGTCAACCTCAAAAAATATTCATTTATAATTTTCCTAAACTCATACCTGTTAGAATTCAACTAGTCTTCCTCTTTATATACAAAAATCAGCATAGATTTTCTATATGAGTACCACCTATACAAAGGTCAAAACAGGAATTCCCGGGTTAGACTCTATAATTTCAGGAGGGTTAAAACAGGGACGTTCAATAGTTGTGTCCGGTCCTCCAGGTTCAGGCAAAACCACATTAGGATTGCAATTTCTATACAAAGGTGCAAAGGACTTTGATGAGCCTGGCGTATACATTACATTGTCTCAAAATATCAATGAGATAAAAAACGACTGTAAGATGTACGGATGGGATTTTGATGATTTGGTATCTAAAGATAAAATTTTGATGATAGATGCAAGACCATTTAAAATTTCAGAGGAATCTATAGGCAAGGATGATTCCCTGTACAGAGGAGAACAGATGCCTTTTGAGCATCTCACAAAGCTGATTCTCAGCAGCATTAAACGAATAGAGGCTAAGAGGATTGTGATTGACTCTATCACAATTTTAGAGATGCAATATGATGATGAATTTTATACCAGACAAGGACTTCAAGGATTAGTTCAAGCACTAGAAAATTATGGCGTGACATCAATTTTACTATCAGAGATTGTAGAAGACAACAAAATTCCACCTGAGTGGTTTGTATCATCTGGAGTTATACAATTACGTCATTCACGAAAACAAGACACTATGGAAAGATCCCTTCAAGTAACAAAACTTCGTGGTGTTAGACACAGTGATCAAATACATCCAATCGAACTAAGTGAAGATGGATTACATATTATGCATCCAAGACTGACCCCATAATTATCGAAGTTTTTTTACTTCTTGGGCAACAAGCGGCAAGAATGCTCCCACATCAGATACAATTCCTAATGCTTGCCAAGTGCCTCTATCCATAAGTTTTGTAACTGTTGGTTGGTTGATATCGACAACAATCACCTTGACTCCTGCAGGAAGCATGTTTCCTGTTGCAATAGAGTGAAGCATGGTGGAAATCATTATCACCATACTTGCATCCTTTAGAATTTTTTTGTATTCTCTTTGAGCTTGTGCAATATCAGTAATCACATCTGGAAGTGGACCATCATCTCTAATGGATGCTGCCAAAACAAATGGGACATTGTTCTTTACACATTCATAGAAAATCCCACTCTTGAGTTTCCCGCTTTTTACCATTTTTGGGATAGAGCCAGCCTTAAACACTGCATTAATTGTATCCATGTGATTCCTGTGACCTCTTTTTGCCAATGTTGCATCATGAACATACATGCCAAGCGATGTTCCAAGTGTGGCATATTCAATATCATGTACTGCCAAAGCATTTCCTGCCAAAACTCCATCAATATACCCACGTCTTATCAAGTCAGCAACTGCATTAGCAGCACCAGTGTGTACAATTGCAGGTCCTCCGACAATGACAATTTTTCCTCCGTTCTTTTTTGTTTGCAAAATATCTTGAGCTACTTTTTTTGCAATATGTTGTGTTGGTCTTTCACTTGAACTGCTGCTACCCATAAATGCAAAGATGTTTGCTTTATCTCGAGGTCTTTCAGGAGCTTGAACCTTTACGCCAATTTCATCAACTACCACTAGATCATTTTTCTTTACATCTCTTATTGGCACACAATATGCTTTATTGTTCTTCACAACGATACATTTGTCCATCATTTGATTTTCTACTGGAACCCACTTGTTGTTGTGAAATATCCATGTATCGTTGTTTGTTGTGCTGTAAAAATTATCTGGTAATACCATATCTTTAATTGCTTTTTTTAATTTGACTTGTTTTTCATTTTTAGGAGTTGCTCCTTCTCTGTGAATGTCATCTAGTATCTCTTCCAGATGTTTGGCGTTTTTTCCTGAAACAAGTAATCTTGCATGGCTAGTATCCTTTTTCTTTTTTCCAACATCTAACTCCAAAATCTCAAACTCTCCCCCCTGATTCATTATTTTGTCAAATATCTTGGTGAGTATCATTGAATCAATAAGATGACCATTAACTTCTACTTCTTGAGAATGCTTTTTCAACAATTTCAAACCTATTCATTCATTCAAAAATGTTTGGGGGTAAATTTAGGCACAAAATTTGTAAATTTTTTCATACGGGAAGAGTGACTTTTCCTTTGAATTCAGGAATATTATCTTCTTTGAATTTTTTTTCCAAAATATCTTTTTGCTCTTTTGTCACTCCTTGAACTATGGTCTTTGAGAATCCTTTATTGTCTACAAGTGCCAGAATATATCCACTGTTATCAGTAAGAACAAACCCTGCAGATTCATCAACAAATGCATAAAGATTTTCCTCACCAACAGGATTCCATATGTTGGATTTGTTGTCAGACAATGCTAATGCAGGCATTGCCTTACCATTTGTTAATTCATTAAGATATTCACGGGCTTGTGCTACTCTTTTTTGACCTAACTTTAATGCTTGAAAATATTGCACGATCAAATGTGATAATGATTGTTATAAAAACAATCTCAAAAGATTGTTATATCTTTTAAAATAAAATCAGAACATGCCTCTTACAAACAACGTCATAATCAAATTAAATGAAATCACCACAATGGTAGAGGATAAGAACAATCTAAAAGAAGAAGAAATACGAGAAATAAAATCTATTTTTAAAGACATTTTGAAAACAGGTGAAAGATATGATGTCGATGACATTGAGTCATGGTTTGAAAATGAGGGAACATGGACAAATAAAGCGTCACGTCTGAGAATCGTAAATTTGTCCCATTACGTCCAAGATAAATTTGATCAAACAGCAAAACTAAAGATCATTTCTGAAGAAGGGGATTCTTGTAGTTGTGGGAATTAAATCTCCAGTTGAGATAGCAGTCTGCTTATAATTTTGCCATTTTCACTTCTCTCATGTTGAATTTCTTTAATTCTTTTTTCTTGTTCTTTTGACTTTTCATCCAAAGAAATAATCTGAAAATATTCATCATCAAGTGTGTTGTTTGCCTGAAATCTCTTAATTACTTCAAAAAGAATACCTATTACTTGATTTTGTGCTTCAATTAACTCATCTTTATTTTTTTCAGACATACTATTGCTCTGTTATTTTTCTAAATAATTCTTTTAGTTCAAGGTATTTGATTTCTTTTTCTGAAGATTCTAAAAAGGATGTTACATCAACCCCGTTTGACTTTTCGTAAATCTTTGCCTGCAGTACCATTTCTAATTTATCAATTTCGTGAACTAGTTTTGCCTCAGGGGTATTTCTTTCCAAGAATTCATTCCATGAATCTAAAAACTGAGTTTTAATATTTTCTGGAAGTTTGTTCAAAATTTGCTCCATTGTATTTTTTTCTAAAACTCTTTTTTCATCTTTGGAAATTTGTTCAGGAGTTAAATCACCCGTAATTGACTCAGCCAAATCATGAATTAAACACATCTTCAAAACTTTTTGTGAATCAAGTTTTTTAATTTCAGAAAAAATTAATCCCATCATCGTCATAGAAAAAGTATGGTCAGAAACAGATTCTGGCTTTTTAAGTCCTAATTTGTCAATCCATCCCTGTCTGGGAACTTTTTTAAGATTGCAAACAATATTAAAAAAATCTAAGAGCAAGTTCTAATATTTTCTGGTATCGCCTTCTAATAAACCAGAACCATGATGAATTTTGTCTATGTGTTTTGATAGGTCATTATTGTTTTCAAATATTGAATCGCAGTACGGACATTTTGCTTCAGCCACAATAAGTTCAAAGCATTCTAAGTATTAAGGAATTCGAATAACATAATAGATCAAAAAATTATAAAATTTCAATGAAAATTTATACCAAAACTGGTGATGATGGTACCACTGGCCTTCAGGGAGATGTCAGAGTTTTAAAATCAGACCCTAGAATTTTTGCATATGGTGCAGTAGATGAGGCAAATGCTTCTCTTGGACTTGCATTAAGTCATAATCCAAATGAAGCAACCAAAAGAATTCTAACGTCATTGCAAAATGAATTGTTTGTAGTTGGTGCAGATCTGTCAAACCCTAACACAGATGATTCAAAAAACAGAGTAACATCGCAGATGGTTGCCAATTTAGAACAAATTATTGACACTCTTGAAACTCAGTTAGAACCTTTGAAAAACTTCATTTTGCCAGGAGGAGATATTGTTGCATCTCAACTTCATTTAACTCGAGCTATAATCCGAAGAGCAGAATCTTATGCGGTAATTGTCAATCAAAGTGAAAGTCTAAATGAAAATTGCCTAAAATATCTAAACAGGATTTCCGACTTGTTGTTTGTTTTGGCAAGAACTGTCAACAAAAGCAAAGGCAATCCCGATACTTTGTGGAAATCGTAGAAAAGACAACTTTTATTTCCTCATGAAATTCAAAATTTCTGAGTGCCGGGGTAGCTCAGCCTGGGAGAGCACTCGGCTGAAGACCGGGCTGTCGCGCGTTCAAATCCCGCCCCCGGCATCGTTTCATTGTTGTTTTATCGAGTCGAAAAAAATCATCATTAGACTCAAGATGTTTAATCGATCAAAAATTTTATGAGGATTTAACTAATCTACGAAAATGTTAGAATTTTGAACAAATTTTTTAAAAAAACGATTCTGCATAATACTTAAAAACAAGGCTACCTCTTGTTTTTCGACATTCATGGCTGAAAAAAAGGCAGCAAAAAAGACGAAAAAAACCACTGAAAAAAAGACTGCCAAACCAAAAGAAAAATCAAAGGCAACTAAATCCAAATCAAAAACTGCAAAATCCAAATCAAAGGCAACTAAATCCAAATCAAAAAAATCAAAAGAAGAACCAATTGATGACATGGGAATAGTAATCGTAGATGATGACATTACAGTTGATCAAGAAAAAATAAACGAAGAAAGAAGAGCATACCTTGAAGAGGCCCGTTCTCAGGAAGCTTTTGATTAAAGTAATCTTTATCCACTTGGACATACAATACAATACATGCGTGCATTATGTCTAATTACTGTAAAGCCAGGTAAAGTAGATACAGTTGTAGAGATTCTTAAAAAGAAACGAAAAATTGTCAAAGATGTGATGGTAGTCACTGGTAGAGCTGATATTAGCGTTATACTACAAGGAAATATTGATGAAATAAACAACATGGTAATTGATTTTAAAAAAATTAAAGAGATTGTCACAACTGAGACGTTAATTGAAGTTGAGGTGAATCTAGGATGGTAAGAGCCATAGTTTTGGTAAAATCTCCAAAAAAACTAATCGCAGCCAGACTGCGAAAAGTACAGTCTGTCTATGATTCTTTTCCTACCAGCGGCCAATTTGATGCTGTAGCAATTATTCAAGTCGACAAATTATCCAAAATTAAAGAAATCACCAACCAAATTCAGAAAATAAACGGTGTTGAAAGAACGGAAACTATGGTTGAGGTTCAATAACAAAGAATTTAACATACTTGGGAGGAGATAATTTGTGAACATCAAAAAAGTCGGAAATGTTATTTTGGCTGTTAAAGACATCGATAAATCCCTGAAGTTTTACCATGAAATCATTGGCCTTCCAATCAAGAACCAACGCCGTTCATGGGTAGATTTGGGAACATCTGGTGCTTTATTGAGTTTACATCCTGCATCACTAACTGCCCAGCATATTGGCAGTTCTATCGAAAATGGAATATCGATAGGATTCCTTGTTGGTGATGTCAAATCTGCCGTTGAGGAACTAAAATCAAAAGGAGTTAAAATCTACAGAGACATAGTAGAAAGAGAGGCTGGCAAAAATGCCATTGTTCAAGATCCTGATGATTATTTGATTTCATTGTTTGAACCAAACTTTGAAGACAAAGAACAACAAACTGGCGGATATCATGGATTTACACCAGCTTAGATTGTCTTTTTAATAGATGAGATAATCTTGTCTATGCCTTTTTCTTTTCTATCGATTGAAACATAGTAAGTCACATTATCTTTTTGGAAAACAACTATTGTAACTTTTTGATGTTGAAGTATAACATAGTCTAATTTCCCCACCGCATTTAGAGAATCTTTACGAAGTGTCATCAATGTAGATATAATAAAAAATTCATTTTTTACTTGTTCAGATTTTAACAAGGGTTTTACATTTGATCTAACAATTCCAGTTAACGTTCGCCCATAATTGTTTACAACTCCTGCATATCTTACACTTTTTGATATGTCAATGATCTTTTGACATTTTTTTCTATATTGAATAATTTGGTTTTTCCATTTCTCTGCAGGTGTTTTTACCATAATAAAAGCAAGAATTGCAAATTAATAAGGATTCTCAAATTATGAAAACAGATTTTTAGCTAAAAATTGTACTAATGTTCTTTTGTTTTGTCTAATTTCTTTTTTAGTTCCAAATTTTCTTTTAATAGTTTATCATTTTCTGATTTTAGAGTTTCAACTGTATTTTGTGTACTGTATAACGGGTGTCCAGGAGGTACAATTCCAGCAGAGTTCATTGTCATGAGTCCTGCAGCGTGTTGTTGATACATTTGTTGAAACCCTTGCAGTTTTTTAGTGATTGTTTCATTGTTTTGTGCAAATTTTTCTTTTAATGGATTTTCATAAATCTTAAACATCGGGTGAGATAGCCCAGGAGGCAATCGTGGAAATTGAAATGCAAGATGAGGGATGTTTGGATTTAATCCATAAAGGTCCATTAGTTGCTTAATTGCTAAATCTTCCACAAATAATTGACAGATTTTGCTATATTTTTGCCTTGTCTTTAGGCGTTTGATATAACAAATAGTGAACATTGAGTCATTTTAGCTCAAATTCAGCTGATCGCAGATCCTTATAGATTCCTAATTTTGATCGCTGTTACGCATGGCAGAAAAATCCAAGATGTGTATAAGGTGTAACAAGACAATAGAGAATGAAGAATTGCACAAAATTGTGATTTATGTTGTGCAAGAAAAATTCACTGAGCATCATTATGAACATGTAGAATGTCCAGGCAAATTTACAGTTTAACCTGTAAATTCATAGACTTTGTAAATCTCACCAGTTATTCTTGAACGGTATTTCCATTCATTGTTTTTCCAAACAACTTGTTTGAAATTTTTTTGTGTTGAAGGATGTAGTTTTTTGTAAACATCCTCACCAATTAAAATTTGATTTGTTTTTGCCATAGATTGTATTTTTGATGCAATGTTCATTACAGGACCCATTAAATCCACATGTGATGCATCAGGATTAGAACCATATCTTACAACAATACTTTGTCCAAAATCCAAACCAATCTTTGCCATCAAATCTGGGTAATCATATTGATTCAATATTGGATTGATTCCTTTTTGAATCACAGTTAGCATTGATTTTGCACATGTTACTGCATTATCAGCAGCCATCAAAGGATTGTCTTTTGCAACAAAATAACCAATCACAGCATCACCAACAAATTTCAAAACATATCCATTATGCAAATTAATTACTGATGCCATTTCTTGAGAAAATGAACTAATAATTATTGCCAGTTTTTCTTCAGGTAATTCTAGAGTCATAGTAGTAGAGCCAACTAAATCAACATACAAAACAACCATATCCACTTTTGAAAAAACATTTTTCCTAAGAAATTTGTCAGACTCATCTGTAATTCCTAAATACTCATATCCTTTTTTCAAGGCACCCCACACTCTCTTTTGGGTTTCTAAGATCATAGTTTCAGAATCAACAATCTTGTCTTTTTTTTGGCTAAGAAGCATGTCCACAACATTTGGACTTGTTGTAGAGGGGTCTGATTTTTTTTCAGTTTCGTCAACGGTATTGTTTTCAGTCATGTTTACTCCAATGGAAAATCTACTCCACAGATAGGACATTTTCCTCTATTCCCTTTATAACCCTCATCATAGTACTGAGAAATCTCGTTATTACAATGAATACATAGGAATTTCTCTCCAACCACGACAAAAATAGATTGAAATTTGTATATAAGATATCTTCTTCCTTAAGGTTTAAGGGCAATAAAATTTTGCTAACTCTTGTGAGATTAGGATCTAGATCTTCAAATGACTTCATGCAAATCCTAAACAAGAAAAATGAAGAAATCCAACAAGAATTCCTTTCTCGTATGAAAGATTTGACAAACATGATTGAAGCCAAAGTGATGATGGGAGATGCAACAGTCACGACACAGAAAACATTTGATCCAATGTCAGTAAGTAATTTTTTCAAAAAATTTACAAATAATCTAAAAGATTGGTCTATTCAAGAAGTCTCCATATCAAATAATGAGGACATCAGACGAATTTTTACCAAATTTGAAATCAGGGAAGGGAATTATTTAATTTCAGGACACCTTTCAATCCAATTTCACGTCTTATTGTATTACAAACCTGATCAAAGAGTAATTGATTGTCAAAAAGAACTTGCTGAAATTGTAGATCTAACAAAAAATAAAGAGCAAGAAATGGCAGATAACAGCGATCAGTTTGTTTTTAACAAACTCAAGGAAATGGGATACAAAGATTTTGATCATCAAAAACTATTTGAAATATTTTATGAAAACGATGAATTTAGGGAAAAAGTATACAAAGAAATTGAAAATGATGCAGAAGTTGATTTTAAAAAATTATCTGACAAAAAATTGAAATTATTTAATGAGTTAGATAGCTTGTTGGTAGAAACATATCAGATAACTCCTGTTTTGATTGACGATACTCGATTAGTTACTGGTGAAGAAGGATGTTTGTGTACATTTGACATAGAATATGTAAAAAATAAAACAAAAGAAGGATTGTTTGATCCTAGAAAAATGTCAGACACTGTCAAAGAAAGTATTTTAAAACGATTTAATGAAATTCATAATTTATTAAAATAATAAATATGATTTTATATTTATCATGAAGGTTAAGAACAAGGGACCGGATGCAGAAATACTTTCTGCGGAGGGGAGACCGATCCCTTGACTAATCAGAACATTTCAAAATAACTATTTAGGATTTTCTCAAAAATTACGCATAAAAATTGACAAATAATGAAATTTTGAAAAGCAAGAAGTCAAATATGTCAGAAAAAAAACAGAATTTCAAATGAATCCCACATATGATGAAATAACAAATGCAAATTCAATGAGAGGGCAAGAGATAAGAAAAACGCCATTGTTGTTTTCTCCAACATTTAGCAACATTACAGGTTCAAAGGTTTACCTAAAAGCAGAATTTCAACAGAAGACAGGTTCATTTAAAATTCGTGGTGCATATTATAAAATAAAATCATTATCCGATGAAGAAAAAAAATTGGGAGTTGTAGCTGCATCTGCAGGAAATCATGCACAGGGGGTCGCTTTTGCATCGTCACTTGAAAAAATACCATGCACCATAGTTATGCCAAAAAATGCATCACCGGCAAAAGTTGCTGCGACAAAAGGATATGGTGCAAATGTAATATTGGAAGGAACAAATTACGACGAGTCCTCTTCTAGGGCAAAAGAAATAGCTCAAAACACAGGATCTATGATGATACATGCATTTGACGATCCACAAATCATTGCAGCCCAAGGAGTGATAGGACTAGAAATTTTGGAAGATTTGCCAGATGTTGAAGAAGTATATGTTCCAATAGGTGGTGGTGGCTTAGCTGCTGGAACGTTAATTGCAATTAAAGAAAAAAATCCAAACGTCAAAGTTATCGGAGTACAATCCAGATCATTTCCATCCATGTATGAATCAATGAAAGAAGGAAAAATTACTGCAAGTGGCGGAGCTAGAACTATTGCAGATGGAATATCAGTAAAAGTGCCAGGTCAATTGACGTTTTCCATAATACAAGATTTGATTGATGATGTTGTATTAGTCGATGATGGTGAAATCACAAAAGCAATGTTTCTGCTAATGGAAAGAATGAAATTTGTGGTAGAACCTGCAGGAGCGGCAAGTTTAGCTTATCTAATTTCCAAAAAACCATCGCCGGGAAAAAAAGTTGTTGCAATTTTAGCAGGAGGTAATGTCGACATGTATCTTTTAGGTCAAATCGTAGATAAAGGGCTAGCAGCAATGGGAAGACTGTTGAAATTATCAATATTGCTTCCTGACAGACCAGGTGCATTTAAGACAATAGTTGATGAAATCAGTGCAGCTAATGCAAACATCGTAGAAGTAGTACATGACAGATTAAGTTCTGACATCAATGCAGGTTCAGCGGGAGTGACTCTAAGTTTAGAAACGCAAGGAAAGGAACAAGCTGACAAGTTAATAGAGTCGTTAAAGCAAAAAGACATTCAATTCAGATTATTAACATAATCTATTTGAATTTCTTTGATACAAATTTTGAGAGGCCTTGTTTTTTCATCTCTTCAGATTCTTTTAGAACAGAATTGTGTTGATTAGACTTATGTTGTTTTAGTTTCTTTTTCAAGTCAGGAAATTCATTGGCTAAAACTTTCATTGCATAAATTCCTGCATTTCCTGCTTTGTTTACCCCTACAGATACTACTGGAGAACCAGTTGGCATTTCAGTAATCGACAGCAATGAATCTAATCCTCCAAATGCAGAGAATTTTGTATTATCAGTTTTTTTTGCTTGTTTGTCGTTGTAAACAAGAATTGGAACTCCAATTACAGGAATAGTGGTATGCGAGGCAATCATGCCTGGAAGATGTGCTGCACCTCCGGCACCGGCAATTATCACTTTAAACCCACTCTTTTCTGCGTGTTGTGCATATTCTTCTAAACGAGTAGGAGTTCTATGTGCTGAAACAATTTGATCTTCATGTTTTATCTTAAATTCATCTAAAACTTCTGCAGCACCTTTCATAATTCTACTGTCAGAACTAGACCCCATAATTATGCCAATTAATGGTTTTTTAGAATAATTCATAATTATACAAAAACACAGTTAGTTATTATCTATAACTGTAGTTTCAAAATTCAAAAAATATCATTAGCTATTTTTAATCGAAAATCATTTGGTTTTTCATGAGTAAAGTTTTGGGCATTATTGGCGGAGGTCAGCTTGGAATGATGATTGCAGAAGCTGCAAAGTCAATTCCAGAACATGTGTCAAAAATTATTGTACTGGATCCGACTGAAAACTGCCCTGCTGCACAAGTAGGTGCTGAACAGATTGTTGCAGATTTTAAAGATGAAGCAGCAATTGTCAAATTGGCCGAAAAATCAGATATCATCACATATGAAATTGAATCAGGAGATAGTGATGTATTAAAATCCGTTGAAAGTAAGGCTGAGATTGAACCATCTCCAGAAACTCTAAAGATAATCCAAGACAAATTCTTACAAAAAACATTTCTCAATAACAACAATATTCCGGTGCCAGAATTTGTAGAAATATCTTCGATTGAAAATTTAGAAAAAAAATTAGAACATTTTGGATATCCCGCATTACTAAAAGCAAGGAGAGATGCTTACGATGGACGAGGAAATTTCAAAATAGACAATCCTGATCAAATCAAAGAGGCATTTGATTATTTCAAAGGTCAAAAATTAATGCTTGAAAAATTTGTCCCGTTTAAGATGGAAGTATCAGTAATTGCGGCAAGAAATACAAAAGGACAAATCAAAACATTTCCTCTAGTTGAGAATATTCATGAGGAAAACATACTAAGAGAGACAATTGCACCTGCAAGAGTATCAGAAGAAGTTGCAAAAAAAGCAGAAGATATTGCAAACAATACAATGACGGTACTAAAAGGTGCAGGCGTTTTTGGAATAGAGATGTTTGTCACGCAAGATGATCAAATTGTCATAAACGAGATTGCCCCAAGAGTTCATAATTCTGGACATCATACTCTTCAATCAAGTGAAACATCACAGTTTGAACAACACCTAAGAGCAATCCTCGGCTTAGAATTAGGCAATACCAAATTGGTATATCCAACCATAATGTACAATGTTTTAGGTTCAAAATCATTTGAAGGAAAATACAAACCAATTACAATGTCAGAACCAAATGTGTTTTTGAAAATGTATGGAAAAGAAATTTCCAAACCGTTGAGAAAACTAGGTCATTTTAACGTGGTAGGAAAAAACAATGAGAGTATAGAACAATTACTAAAGAAATTGGAACCCCTTAAAGAAAAAGTAGTAACACAACCAAGCAACTAAGCTTTAATTTACAAAAATCTAGTGCAGATAATACCCCAATCGTTTATTAATTAAATCAAAGCCAGATGTTTCATGGTATCCATCCCACATGTATTATCTGGAATTTCAATAATTCTTTTGACAATATATGGAGTAGATGTAATTGTGGGCGGTGGAGGTGCAGGAGAAGGATTCTTGCCATTTGATGCAATGACTCGAGGGATAGGATTTGGATTCCCACCAATAATATTGTCATTTATAGCATTTTTTATGTCACGCAATCCACCTTACAAGGGACTTGGAATCATGTTGATCATTACAGGAATATTGATAATAATTGGTGGTGCAATATCGATGTCAAGTGCAGGAGAGTCTGAAAATACTGCCAGAATGGCAGGAGAAGGCGGTGGTTTGATAGCAGTAGGCGCCATCATTGCAGCATTAGGCGGAATAAAGATAAAAAAATCCCTGTCAAATTAAAGATACATGCCTACTTGTACAAAATGCAACAACGACGTACCCAAAGTATATGATTGCGATCATACCGATTTTGAAGAATATTGCAAGGAATGCTATACTGAGCTTCATTACTATCTTACGGAAGAAAATAATTGAACGGAATAGAGTCATTCATAGAATTTGTAATTTCACTTGTTTCAGACAACATCTATCCAGGTGTTTTTGTTGCTGCATTACTTGAAACCGTTTTTCCGCCAATTCCAAGTGAGGCAATATTTCCCTTGGCAGGATATAGCATTCTAAAAAACAATATGAGTTATTTTCATATTTTTGGTGTCGGGGTTACTGGTGGAATGGGCGCAACAGTTGGTGCATTTTTGATATATCTTGTTGCAAAAGGCATAGGAAGGATAGGCTTGGTAAAATACATGAAATATGTACGAATTAAAGAATCTAGTTTGGACAAGGCAGATAGATGGTTTGAAAAATATGGTGACAAGTCAGTAATCATAGGAAGATTGATTCCCGGAATTCGAGAATTAGTTTCAATTCCTGCAGGAATTTTCAATATGAATCCAATAAAATTTCTAATTTACACCGTAATTGGATCATGTGTTTGGAGTACAGCACTTACTGCTGCAGGATATTATTTTGGTGTTGCAACTATAGAATTGTTTTAAACAAATAATACTTGTTTAAAAAAAATCAAAATCACATGTTGTCAGACAGAGAAATTGCAATTTATGCATTAGGAAAAACAGAAGGAGTTAACTCAATTGCAGAAACACTAGGAAAAGGACTAGATGACGAAAAATACATTGAATCTTGGAATAAAACAATGAAAATGTTAGGAGTAGAATTACCACTTAAAGAGTTAGAGAAGGTCTATAATGAATTTGCAAAAAAGATGGATGATGTTGTAAACTCTGAAAATGATTCAAAAAAACATGACTGATTTTGAAAATCCAAAAGACCATACCCAACATTATTGGATCAGGCACAAATCAGGATATTTGTTCCGTGGAATTTGTAAAAAAAGGAAAGAACAAAAATGATCGAATTTAGAAAACTCAAAGTTATAATGTCATGCCTTTTTTGAAAATATTATGAAGGCAATAATTTTAGCAGGAGGCAGAGGAAAGAGACTTCGCCCAATAACAGATTATGTTCCTAAACCACTAGTTCCATTAAAGAACACACCCATAATTGAATGGCAAATCAAGTATCTTAAAAAATTTGGAGTGGATGAAATCATAATTTGTACAGGATACAAAACAGAGATGATTGAAAATTATCTTGCAATGAAAAAAAACATGGGAGTTAAGATAAAATTTTCAAAAGAAAAATCTCCTCTAGGCACAGGCGGTGCAATTAAACAAGCTGCAAGAAAAATAAAAGATAGATCATTTTTTGTTCTTAACGGTGACACGATTACAAATATTGATTTGAGAAAAATGATAAAAAGTGACAATTCTATTGCGGCAATAGAATTGAGAACAAAATTTGGAATTATGGAAACAAAAGAAAACAAAGTAACAAAATTTCGAGAAAAAAAAGAGATTTCAGATTTATGGATGAATGCAGGGGTTTATCATCTGCTTAAAACAACTATCAAAGACCTGCCAGATAAAGGAGATATTGAAAAAACAGTTTTTCCAGATTATGCAAGAAAAGGAAATCTGAACACGGTTAAATTCAAGAATGTTAAATGGTATTCTGTAGATTCGTTTAAAGATATGGAAGAGTGTTCATTAGAAGTAGATAAAATAATAAAATAAGATGCCAATCAGGCACCGGTTCTATGCAGGGTCACCATCACATATGCAATTTCACTTACAAATGGTTCATCTTCATTTTTAGATGCTGCGTATTTGGTAGCATCTGCCCAAAAATTTCTCCCCGAGCTAGTTTCAACGTAAATCTGTTCACTCAATGATTTTAATTCAAAAGAGATTTCATAATAAACAACCTCAATCATAATTTACACATTACTAAAACAGATACACTAGAATATTCCAAGGAGATAACAAATTCATGCGAATTTCATATAGTTTAGGCTCGCTTTTGACTATTGAGCAAGTTTTAGAGTGCTCAAGAATTCTTTCTGCCACTAAAACAGATACAGTTTGGATTCCTGAGACATGGGGAATGGAAAATTTTACAATGCTTGGCATTGTTTCGCAGTATTCTCAAAATTCAAAAATAGGTTCTTCTATCATCAACATCTATTCACGTAGTCCTTCATCAATTGCTATGGGAGCTGCAACAATAGACACAGTATCTAAAGGCAGATTGATCTTAGGGCTTGGAACAAGTAGTATTCCAATTGTAGAGGACTTTCACGGATACAAATTTGAAAAACCAGTAACAAGGATGAAAGAATATGTAGAAATTATACGATTGGCATTGTCTGGAAAAAAAATATCATATGACGGAAGAATTTTTAATTTGAAGAATTTCTCACTATTGATCAAACCCCCTAGAGAACACATTCCAATCTATCTGGCAGCAGTAAATCAAAAAATGGTCAATTTGGCATGGGAAATTGCAGATGGTGTGATATTTTATTTACGACCAATAAACGAATTGAAAGAAACTATCCAAAAAATGCAACAAAAGAAAAAACTTGACGTAACATGTCAATTAATCACTTGTGTGTCGGAAGATTCAGAAGTTGCGAGAACTCGTGCCAAGCAAACACTTGCATTTTATGTATCTGTAGGAAAAATTTACAGAGAGTTCCTTGCAAAACATGGATATGAATCTGAAACAAGTCAAATATTTGAAGAATTTAAGAGATCAGGGTTTAAAACAAATTATGAATTAGTTACAGACAAGATGCTTAGCGAATTGACAGTTTGTGGAACTCCTGATGAATGCAAGAAACAACTAGTAAAATTTAATGAAACAGGAATTAATTTGCCCATTATTCAATTTAATCCCGTGGGCGATGTGGGTGATTCATTCAAATTATTTGTAAAGACTTTTTCTGATGAAAAATGAATTGTAAAGTAGGTATTGCAGCATATGGAATGACAAAATTTACAAGAAATGATAGTAAAATTGAATCAGTATTATTAGAGTCTGTAAAAAATTTATTTCACAACAGTTCAAACTTAAACCAAAGAGATGTGGATGCAGTTTTAGTCTCTACAAACAACAATTCAAAATACTTAGGTTCAGTATTATCTGAAATTGCAGGAATACAACCAAAAATTGCCCACACCATTGAGAGTCTTTGTAATTCTGGAACAAATGCTATTGTTTCAGCATATTCCTATATCGCATCAGGATTGGCAGATGTGGTTTTAGTTTCAGGTGCTGAAAGATATGACAGTCCAGGACAGATCCTCGAGTGGGATAATTCCAGAGGAGAATTCAAACATCCAATATTTTGGGCGTCTATTTTTACTAAAGCATACAAAAACGAGTACAATGTAAAAGAAGAAGAACTTGCCCTAGTTTCTGTCAAAAATCACAAATTAGCTCAAAAGAATCCATATGCATTATCAGAAAAAGAATACACCGTTGATGATGTAATTTACTCCAAAAAACTAACAGAGGATCTCAGACTGCTTGACTGTTCACGTCCATGCACAGGAGGAGCATCCATAATTTTAGCATCCGAAGACACAATTAGAAAGTACACAAATGAACCCATTTGGATTAAAGGCATAGGTCAGAAAACAACATCTGCAAGTTTTTCAAAAAATATCACATTTAGTTCCATGGAATCATCAAGAATTGCTGCTCAGACAGCACTAAAAATGTCTGATAATCAGCCAAAAGATGTTGACGTTATGGAAGTTCATGATGCATTTTCAGTATGTGAACTTATGGCTTTAGAGGCAATAGGAATCACAAAAAGCGGAAAAGGTATTGATTATGTAAAAGAATTACTTTCAACAAACAATACAAAAGTAAATCCACGTGGAGGGTTAATAGGGGCAGGGCATCCTTTAGGGGCAACAGGAATAGCTCAAACAATTGAAATCACACAGCAATTACAAACAAAAGCAAATTCAAGACAAGTCGAAAATCCAAAATTAGGACTTGTTCACAACATGTCAGCTGCATCAACTTCGTCAACAGTATTGGTGTTGGAAAATTGAATATAGAAAAAGAAATAGAAAAAGGTAATTTTGTGCTTGGTGAATGTGCACAGTGTAGAAAAACAATATGGCCACCATCAGATTATTGTAACGTGTGTTTTGGAGAAGTCGTAATAAAAAAAGGCCCATTTGAAGGTAAAATTATAGAGTTTTCTAAAAAAGAACAAGATTATTTTTGTTTGGCAAAATTTTCAGACCATGTGAAAATAATTGGAAGTGTTTCAGAAGCACCTCAAAACAATCAAAGAGTGCATGTAAAAAAGTGTGGTATTAAAAATGGAAGTTATTTTTTTGAGTTTTCATTGATCAGATAAATTTTGTAAAAATGTAAGGAGTGTCCAGATCCTGATCGAATGTCCACACGGTTGGAAGAAGTATTGTTTTGAGTTCAATCAGATTGTGTTTTTCAATCAATCCACTCCATCCTCCAGATTTTTGATTTCCTGAAAGTTGTCTTTTAGAGTGTGAACCGGCAAATACGATGCAAGTGGTTTGTTTAAGATTTGAAATGGAATTTATTTTTTCAATAATGCTTGTTGCCAATACATCACCCCCCATCTGAGACAACCCTCCAATGAAAAATACAGGAGATGTGAAATTAAAAGAAGAATAATCAAATTCTAATGCATCAGCACAGTTGGGATTAAAATTGATTCCCGTAGATGACACAACAACCTTTTGTAAATCCACCAACACGTCATCAATCTCAATACCATGAGAATCCATTTTTAGAATTTTTCCACAATATGCAATTCTACCATCGCCAGAGCCAATATCAACCAATTCTCTAAATCCTAGTTCTTTTGCAGTTAATGCCATTAGATATGCAGACAGAATCCATGTCGGGTAAAACGGTTGACAGCTAGAACCATGTTTTATACTGTTTAACCAGTATTCGTTGATATCTCCTTCATAAACCATACATGAAACATCTAAAATTTTTTGCTCATAGGAATTTCCATAAATTGGATTTTTTTTGGCAAAATTATGTAATGCATCAATGTCATCTTGTGGAAAAGGGAATTCATCCGTAGAAGATGTAGGAATTATTTCCTGGATGTGGCTGGTTCCAGTATACTTTTTTGCAAACTCCTGTTTTAATGCACATAAAGTCTGTGCATATTTTTCAATCATGTTGGAATTTATCAAAAGGGATTCATAAACTCACTGAAATCAAAGATGTACTTCTGATGAGTTTTCACTAAGCATAATTCTAATTTCGTTTTCAATTTTTTTGAGTTCCTCAATTGTCATGTTCATTAATTTTTGAGTATCCGCAGAATCTTCATCATCAAATCCTCTAAATTCCAGATGTTTTAACGTGTACAAATAGAAATCTCGTTTTTCAAGCAATTTTTCTAATAAAATTTCAGACATCAATAATTGAGGGGGTTTCTAGTATTTTAGGCATTGTTGAAAAATGTTCGATGACTTCAGAATAGCTGATTTTCAGCAGTCACCGAGATTCAAATGAATCGTTCTGATTACATGATCGTTTTAAAAAAATATTTCATTTTTACTACATATGACTAACTTCTAACATTTTATTGAGTTATTATGTAACATCTTTAATTAATTGGAAGGTTATTTTTGATCAGATTTCCCTAGAGAAGAAATAATCCAAATATGTTGATGAATACATATTCTAAATTGCTTCTTTATTCCATTCTTTAGTCCATTTAATCAAAAAATAAAACAAAACTGGGATTTTCCCAAACCACATAATTACCATTAAAAGCAGCATAGCACTACTGATTGAAGAATCGATATCTAATCTAACAGATATTGCCAATGGAATAATTCCTCCAACGGTCAAAATTAAACTGATGATCAAGCCATATCCTAATTTTTCAATTTTATAAAATGGGTATAACCAAACAAACGGAATTATCAAACCGAGTAGTAGAATTCCAATTTGAAAACCTAAGCTAACTTTCTCACGTTGTGGCTTGCCTTTAGTCTGAATATCTTTAATCTTGAGTAAGCAAGATTTGCATAATTTGTCACCATTCTGCATATTTTCAGGTGGTCTATATCCACTTCGAAGTATATCTTTTCTACTACCAAAACTCAAAAAAGACACCATCTTTTTTTTACATGAAAAGCAATTGCCCACACAATTTTGAATATTATATGAATTTAAGCATTTTAAGTTCTAACTTGGTGACAGATATTTTAGATCCTATTTGTTACCAAATCATTTTTTAATTTAGAAATATCAATTTCTTAGATGACGTTTACTTAATGACTGCCTTCGATTCAATAGTCTTTTAGTTGGAAATTCATATTCATACATAATTTTACCTTGTTTTAGCAAAGTTACTCTTAATGCAACTCCTTGAGTTTTTATTTCATAATTTTGGAGGTATTCCCAAATTTTATCAAATTTGTAATGTATGTCTTTCATCGCTATGGTTGCATGAAATTTGAACTTGTCACGTGAATCATGGGATGTGTTTACTGCATCTGTGAATTTGAGTAGTTGTTTTGCCAATTTCTGCCTAAAATCTTTTAGATCATTACTTGGGACAATTTTCAGATAGATGACATTTTTCTTGGATGATGTAGTGATAAATAGAAATTTTTTCTTTAGTTCAAAATAATCAAACCCATCAATTTCATATGGTAATTCTGAATATGCAGAACCTACCTCGCCTATAGTATGGATTACATCTCGCATTGATTTTGTTCCAAATGGTCCAAATAGGGTAACATGGGGCACGGGTCTTTTTCTGACTTGGCCTCTAACTCGAAATTTGTGAAAAATGTCATAGATTAATTGTCTTGCCAGATGTTTTGGTTCTCCCATTAAACGAATTTCAATAAGATAGGGTCGCAACATAAGCCATCAACAGAAATTTTGAGTGATGTAGACTTTATCATCATCAGCTATTTCTACTCCAATTCCTTCTCTATCAAATGTTTTTGTGAGAATGTTTTGTCTATGGCCTGGTGAATCCATCCACCCATCAACAGTAGATGTTGCAAGTTCTTCTAGAGTATTCCAGTCATATGATGTAGGAATTCCATTTGTGTACCATACAGTATCATAGAGATTGTTTTGAAAGATATTTTCTGCAATTCCTTCATAGATTAGATTTCCAATTACTTTATGGCATCTATATCCTTGGGAAGATGCTCTATCAGTAGGGTCATTTCCTTCGGGGGAATCATGAGAGAAATAGTTTCTTGATGCCATATCTTGGCTATGATGTCTTGCTATGTTTGATAATTCATCATCAAAACTCAATGCAGCAAGTCCATTTTGAAGTCTGTATTGATTGGTCAGATGATGAACCTGAAACTCCAGTTTTATTTTGTCTATTACGGGTTTTTTGTTTATTGGATTGTTTTCCTGAATAGATTTAGGAATGTTTTTGATGTTTTCAACCGTAATATCGGCAGGCTCTATCTGTACATTTTCTAATTGTTGATCAATTGTTTCTCTAAGAATTGTACTTGTGTCTGTTGCAATGTCTTTGGCAGTTTTTCCTGCATCCTGAAGTGTTTGAGGCATGTTTTGAATTGATTTATCCAGATTGTCTTTGTTGATTTCAAATATTCCATTAGAATATGCAAAAAATGCAATCCCTATTACTAGAACAACAGTTATTCCTGATGCAATCTTTTTTCCCTGTTTTTTCTTGTAGGAACGGCCGTAGGAACGCTTTCCACATTTTGTACAAACAAAATAGCCTTGAGTATAGACAAAGTTATGACTGCAGCCCATGATTGTAGAAATATTTTATGAACTTAAGCATATTGTTAGAGTATCTTTTGACTGTTTAGTTTCTGCCTGTTTCGATACGTTATGATATGCCATCGGATTATTGCCTTTAGTTTTTCCTCAACAGATAACTGATCTTCAATTGCTATTGACAAAAAGTCAAGATAGTCCTTGTCCTTGATGTCAATCTCTATTTTCCTCAATTCAACACCTGAATCCTAATTGATGTGTTGTCTCGTGAGATTTCCTTAGCATGATTAATGCAAAATCTCATTATCTGCTTGCAAAATGGCCTCTTGAATCCCTCTTCAAAGTGGTAAAACATCACCTGTGCATACGCTTCGCTATTACACCCTAACATATTACAAATCATGAGAAAATAACTAGGATATTTTGAGCCTAAAAGACTAGGTTATAGTGAAACACGGTTTAGATTTTGTTTCTAAATTAGCATATTATCTTTGTAATAATTTCCATTTTGTTATGTTTAGGACACAACAATTGTTACAGAATCAGTATCGGAACTTCCTTTATCATCAGTGACTGTAAGTTCGAATACCAATGTGTCTGCAGATACTGGCGAAGTAAATGTTGGAGATTCAGCAGTTTCATCAGATAATGTAACTAAGGTTCCAGATGTCTGTGTCCATGAATATGTAATTGTGTCACCATCAGGGTCAGAACTTCCAGAACCGTCAAGAGTTACCAACACGGATGTACCTATAGATTGATCAGAACCTGCATTAGACACAGGTGCATGGTTACCAGTTCCGCCTCCAGCAGTTGTTCCAATAATAAACATACTTGAGGATTTTGATACAGCTTTACCAAGATGAGATATAATAACATCTACAGTGTATTCCCCTGGCATAAATCGATCATTGACATAATATTCTCCAGCCCAGTGGCCGTTATTTGCCGTAACTCCCGACAGTGTGGCAACTTGTTTATTGTCAAGAGACAATATCACTTTTACATCTACACCATCTATCCTGCCATTAAAATCAGATTGTTTTGGATTTGAATTAATTTTACCATCAAAAGCCTGCACATCAATATTAAACGTGTCTTTCCAGTAAGTTCTAAAGTCATGTGAAGATGTCATCTTCAAGTCTGGAATGTATTTGGTTTTCTCTTTTTTTGGTTCTGAAACTATCACTTTATCTTCAGGTAATTTGAGTCCAGTAGTGACTGTCTGTTTTTTTAAACCATTATCAGTTGCAAAATAAACATTGATTTTGTAGTTATCTAAATTTTCCTGATATTTTCCATACATTACAATTCCTAGTTCTTTGTGAAGGATAGAAAACAATTTTCCATTTGAATACACCTTTAGTCGTGAATCACTAAGATCCACAACATCACCATACAATGTCATTGACAAATCTGCCAATGTAGGTTTGAATACAGTTTTTGTTCTCATTTCTTTTATTTCATCTGGACCAAACTCAAACTCTAATGTAAGAACGGAGTTTTGAGCTTTCATAGTGGTATCTTGTAATGAATTCAATGCATATGCAGGGTGTAGTAATAAGGGAATAAGAAATAGTGAAAATAACATAGATGTTTTCTTCATCACTTTAGCTTTGTATCCACATATTTATGAAATTTAGTGTGCATAATTACAACAAAAAGTTCTAAAAAATGACCTCAAATGGTTCAAAATTACACATAAACCCCTCATAAAGTGCCTTTTTTTGTTCCTACTCCTGACTAAATTTCATTATTTTCGTTTTTTACGCATGCATCTGCCTAAAAATCAAATGTGATAGAAATCATCTTTGTATTCGATAAAATACTTTGAATTTTGTTTGGTTTTTTGATATATTCCAAATGAGGAATACAATTTCTTCAAATATCTTAAAGTGGTTACAGGGGAAACACCAAGATATTCAGCTCCAGAGTAAACTAATTCGTTCTCAGGCACAGATCCTCTTTCATTAATCTCATGAGCCACATATTTTTTAAATTCAGGTTCTTTTGTTCGGTTAATCTGTAATTCGGTTTTTTCATCTAAATTCTCACTCACACACTCATCGACTGGTCTTCTAGGATTCTTGACATAATTGCAACGCCTACATAGAATTCTAAGATTTTTTCTGTCATTGTTTGAATTATCATTATCTATGTGATCTATTACTAATTGCATTTCTTCTGGATTTCGTCGACAAAATTGGCAGAAATTACCATCCCTTAATGCTAGTTCACGATAGATTTTCTTTCGTGTTGGACCATTCATTTTGCTCACTCATGCCAGCTCCTGACTATTTTTTCGATATTTTCTTGAACACCTCAGTAGATTTTTACAACAAAAACAACGCAATGATTTGGTAATAAAATATTTTTCACATTTTTTACATCGTTTTTGTCCATTTTTGTAGCCTAAGACCAACTGTGATTCAGGCCTCATATCACATAGACCCTTACAAGGAGAACTCAACATAATCCCTCTTAATATTTAGAATTCTTTCTTCAATGTCTTTTACTTCTCTACGATACTTAATTAGTAAAGAATGTAATTCAGATTCAGAATACGAATTAAGTTTAAATTCAGAAAAAGTACTAACTAATATGAACACCTCCGGTGTTTATTGTAGAATGTGCTTGTGGTTTGGTCGCTGTGAGCACATTCTCACTTTTTAATTTCATATTGTCAATAAGACAAACCTGATTAAATATCTGGTTAAAATAGATTTTTAAATCAGTGTAGTTTGTATTCCAATTTTTTTTATTCAACATAATTTGTTTTCTGAAAATCAATCTAATACTTATGAAGAACATTATCCAGTTAAACGTTATGCGTAGTTACACCATGTGTATCTTCATTTTGTACATCAATAGAATTTGATTATAGACCTACAGATGAGATAATCTTTGTTCAATCATTCTAATCTTTTCAGTTCTCTCTTCTTTCATAGATAATAGCTTGAACAGTTCTTTCATTTGGGATTCAAGATATCCTATTTTTTCATCATTATCTAAAACTTCAACAGTTTCATAAATCATCAGATGGTTTTCAGCTCGTTTGTATTTCTCAGACATCTTGTCTTGATTTCGAATGTATTGCTGAAGGTATTTTTTATGGCCAATAATTCCATGTCCAAAGGATTCGTCTATGGCCTCAGCACACTGGGTTGCAGTATACGCTCTAAGTGAGTGAAGATTCTTCTTGTATCTGCCATTTTCTTGGTATTTTTCATCAAACACAGGATAATCTTGCTTAATTTTGTCTCGAAGATACCAGTAATAGTTTTCAGCGTTGACAGTTGCAGTCATCTGATCATCATTTGTTCCAAAAACCAAGTCATCATCGCCTATCTGATTCAGTCTACCTATGAGCATTGGTGCAGTCTCTCTTGTAACATATGTAGTTCTAGTCTTCTTTGTCTTTGTAATGTTTGCAGGAACAAGAATTTCAATTGGATTCTTGGTTGTATCGATGTGTTTTTTCCTGATTGCCACTGATTCGCCTACTCTGAGCCCAGAGTCTTTTAGAACCATATAATGGAGCTTGTGCTTTGTTCGGGCATAATCACATAGGATTCTTACTTCGTCTTTTGTAAATGGTTCAGGATCAAAGTCGTTTGGTTCTGGAATACAGAGTTTCTTTTTGAAATTTCTAGCATACAATTCAATTCCATAAACACCTTCTAAAACAGCCCTGATGATTGATGTATATGCACTGATTGTCCTTGACGATTTTTTCTTGTGAGATAATGTTTTTCCATATACTACATGGTATTTTATTTCAGGATGGTCCTGTTGACACCAAATTGAAAACTTTTTGAGAATCATAATCAGATGTTCGTTTATCGTTTCTTTTGGACACTCTTTTACAATCTTATCAAAGGATTTTGAATATGTGATATTGGTGAAGATGTTCAGTATTCTCATTGTTGTTCTTGCCAGTTTTTGGACAGATTTTGGCCTTGTTGCTATGAATTCCTCAAAGGTCAGTTGTTCTTCCATTGGAGATTGTGCTTGTTTTATCATTAATAAGAAACGAATAACTCAAGGAATTTTAACGGGTATTATGTAATTACCCACTTCTCTATATCTAAAAAAGGAACAAAGCATCATGATGTCAAAAACAATTGCAATCACAGTTTCAAAACCAAAGGCTAACAGGAAAAATAAAAAGAAAAACCAAAAAATTGCCAGGACTCGAAGGCAGCGAGGATACAACTGGGAAGACACTCTGGTTAAAAGATTTAATTCAGTTTCAGATTGGAGGGCATTTAGACTAGGCTCTCCAAGTATTGCATTACCAGACGTATTGGCTGTAAATACATTAGATAGTTCTATTTTTACAATTGAAGCAAAATCTGGGACAAGCACATCACTTCCGGTACCTGCAGATCAAATTGAGAGGTGTAAAAAATGGACAGACACATTTGACATTTACAAGAAAAGAAATGTCATTTTAGCATTCAAATTTTTGTCAAAAAAAAGAGTAGGTCAAGGAATCTACGAAAATAGAGAATTAAGGGAGTTTTACAAAATCTGGGACGATGCCCTTCCTATCACTGATTGTGTGTGTACTTATGACGGAGTAATATATGCAAAAATTAACGGTAAAAGAGAAAAAATAGATCTAAAAGATCATCCAATGCCATTCAAAACAAAATATCGATCTAGTGCCTAAATCTTCAGTTTTTATCAGGATCATTTTTTAATGATTGACAAAGAATAAGATTATGTCAGAAGAAAAGAACGAGATAAAAGATTCTGAAATAATCGTATCCGATAACGACACTAAAATTGAATCATTGTTAGAGACAGTATCAGAGGCAGAAGATTCACGAAATTCAAGAATCAGTTTTGAGGAATTTACAGATGAGAGGTTACTTGTAAGCCATGATGCATTTGGAAATAAACAGATGAAGATCAAAATATTGGAGGTTTCAGATGAAACAGCCCCAATAAAATGGAAGTTTGGAGACAGAGTAAAAGTAAACAAAATTTTAGTTACCGTAAAACACCTAAGCACTCAAGAAGTTGAAGAAGGTGAGTTTGACATAGAAGCAATTGAAAGGGAATTAGCTGAAAAACGTCATTATACCTCAACAAATAGATGGGTGCCTGCAAGTGATATCAAAAATGGATATGTGGTAGGGTCACGTCATACAACATTGATCAGTGATGCTTCTGCACTAGATTACATCATTTTTTAAAAAACTAATCTCTGTGCATGTTACAAGCAGAACTAAAAACATTTAAGCATTAAAATTTGAAATCTCAGATATGAGTTCAAAAGAATTTGATGTAAACGGTACGGATTACAGAATTGTCTTAACTGATCAAGTTATTGGTCAAATTAACAATCTCAAAAATCTTTACAATGCAGCATATGAGGATCCTGAAAGTTTCGAGGATGTTAGTGCCGAAATTTCTAATGTAATTAATGAAATTGCAGGTAATGTCGAGCCAGAAGCTGAAGACAGTGATCTTGACGGAATAATTCAAGAGATCATCAAAGCCGTAGATAACAAAGCTGCAGAAATTGAAAAAGAACTCGAAGGTAAACCTGAAAAAACCACAAAAAAATCAAAATCTAAAAAATAGAACCATTTGACCTGAAAATCAGGAAAATTGTAGCATTAGTTATATTCTAAACAAAACAAAGAGAATGCATGGCAAGAAGCTGTGAATGTGGTATTTGTGATCATCACTCTGAAGAAGAGTGTATTTCAAAAGAATGCAAATGTTGTTTAAATTTCCATGTCAGGTCAGGCCCAAAAAGAAAGTAATTTTTCACAGTATTTTCAATCATCCTTAAAACAAGAACACCTTTTTGACACGTGTTTTGAGCAACCAATAAGCTTGTGGTCTTTACATCCACACAATACGCATTTTTTTGGTTTTTCAATCAAAGATCTTCAATAATAGTTTCGATGTTTGTGATTAATTTCTTGTCTTGTAAGGATTCCAATATTTTTAGTCTAATGTTTTTGATTCTGTTTGTATCTTCTGAATACAGCGGAGTCATTGTTTGAATTTCTTTTTCAAAATAATAGCTTTCAAGATAATAATTTAATTTTGATTTAAGAGTTTCAAGGTTTTTTGAATCATAGTTCTCAGAATCTAATTTTGTGACAAGTACGTTAAAAAACCCATTAATTTTCAACAATTCCTTTTCTATAATGGCCAAGTCACCCGGCTTGTCATTTAATGATTGTAAAACAGAATAGGAATCTAATATTTTTTGTAAAATACTTGCCAAATACTCCTTCCATGTAACCATAATTTTTTCTAAAAATTCATTCAATCTAAAGTTTAGCAATTATGGCAAATATCCAAATTGATTATGAACAATACGCTTAATTTGACTATTTTCTTACCGATTAACATGATTAACCCTGAATTAATGAAACTCTTAGAATCAATCGATGTACTAGACATGTTACGTGATTCGGTAACATACCAACTACAGAAACTACGTAATGTTGAAAAAACTTCCGAGGGGAGGGATTGGTATCAAGAATTACCACAAATAGTCAAAGAAAAATTTGACAATTACAAGACAGACTATGAACACCTTGATCAAATTTTAAAATTAGAGCCTGAACAGATCAACGTAGAAATGAATAAGGGTTATTATTACTGGCGATTAATTCGTTCTGCATGTACTACATATAGAAATGATCTTTCAGATTATGATCAGCAGTTATTTCAAGAATTCAACCTAAAAGAAACAGAAGCAATTTCTGACAATATAATACTAAACAAGTGTATCGGGGTTTTAGATCAACACGTAGTTGAAAAATAGATAATTTTTATTAAAATCAAGAAATTACTTCTAACTTTAAATTATCAAGTTTTGTCTCCTAATTAACAATGCAGGGCGATGCTTTTCTAAAGTGTATAAATCCACAATGCGGGTTAGAATACCCAATAGAAAGCACAAATGTTCAATGTGAAAAAGGACATTTGTTAGATGTAAAATACAAAAAAACACCATCAGATAACCTCAAAGAAATTTTTTCAAATCGTGGAAGAATGGATCAAAACATCATTTTCAATGAAAGTGGTGTTTGGAGATTTCGTGAACTGTTAAACTTTTGTCAAATAGATACAGAAAACATAGAACAATGCAGTAAGTTTTTGGTTTCATTAGATGGGTCTGAAGGAAGACAATCAAAGCCATATCATATGACAAAGGCTGCAGATTTTATTGGGATTTCAAGTAATAATTTGTGGTTGCAACCAGAGGGTTACAATCCCAGTGGTTCATTCAAAGATAATGGAATGGCAACAGCTGTAACTCATGCAAAAATGGTAGGTGCAAAAAAAATTGTTTGCGCTTCCACAGGAAATACTTCAGCTTCTGCAGGGATGTTTGCAGCAAATGAGGGAATAAACTGTGATGTGTATATTCCAGCAGGTCAAATTGCACCTGGAAAATTAAGTCAAGCATATCAATTTGGAGCTCAGATTGTAGAGGTAGATGGAAATTTTGACGATGCATTAAGACAGTCATTAGATGATGCAAAAAACCATGGAGGTTATACAGTTAATTCCATCAATCCATTTAGAATTGAAGGTCAAAAAACAATTCCATTCAGAGCATTAGAGTATCTAAAATGGGAATCCCCTGACTGGATTGTATATCCTGGTGGGGCACTTGGAAACACATCAAGTTGTGGCAAGGCACTAATGGAACTTTATGAGTGGGGATGGATTAAAAAAATTCCAAGAATAGCTGTAATTAATGCTGAAGGTGCAAACACATTATCTGATTTGTACAATGGAAAATTTGAAGATGAGGAATTAAGATGGAATAAAGGAAACCCAAATGCAGAGTTAATTGACAGGTATTATGCTCATTTAGATAAAGAAAACAAGAGGCCAAAGACAAAAGCAACAGCAATTCAAATTGGAAGGCCTGCAAATATTCTCAAGGGATTACGTGCATTGGAATTCACAAACGGAGTCGTGACCTCAGTTTCAGATTCAGAGATGTTAGATGGGATGTCAGTTGTAGGGCTCAATGGGTTTGATTGTGAAATGGCATCAGGTGCATCGGTTGCAGGGATTAAAAAATTAATGAATGAGGAAATCATCAAAAAAGATGACATAGTGGTAGGAATCCTCACAGGTCGTCAAAAAGATGCAATGTTGCCAGTAGAATACCACAACAACCCTCAAAACAAATTTGCAATTCCTCCAAAAAATTAGCCTCAAAATAGTTGTCCAAAATAACCTTAGCGCAAACAACAGATAAAACCTTAAATGGCAAAATTTAGTTTTAAAGATAACCAAGAGATGGTGTATAAAACATAAAATGAATGACCAAGGTCGTTATTCTGATTTAATTTTCTGGAGGGTTCCATGGTAGATCTTTGGATGGAATTAGCTGCCCTAGCGGTACTAATAGGACTATCAGGATTTTTTAGCGGATTAGAAGTTGCACTGGTTGGGACTAGAAATTCTAAAGTTAATCAATTAAGAAAACAGAAAGAAAAAGGAGCTGAGGCACTTTACAAATTAAAACACAATCCAGGATGGATGATGTCCAGTGTAAATCTTGGAAACAACTTGGTAAATGTAGGGTCATCTGCATTTGCAACTAGTGTGGCAATTCGTATTTTTGGAGATGAAGGGCTAGGAATTGCAGTAGGAATAATGACTTTTTTGATCTTAGTATTTGGAGAAATCACCCCAAAAACATATTGTAATGCAAATGCAACAAAAATTGCATTAAGATTTGCGCCAGTCTTACTTATTTTCAGCTATGTGTTTTGGCCTGTCGTGAAATTATTTGAAATAATAACTCGAGGCATGGTAAAATTAACAGGAAGTAGTTACCATTCTCCACCGATTACCGAAGATGAAATTAAAGGAATTGTAGAACAAGGATTAGTAGATAAGGCGTTAGAAAAAGATGAAAGTGATCTTGTTCACAGTGCATTAGAGTTTGACGACACAGTAATTCGAACTGTAATGACACCCAGAACAAAGATGTTCACCTTACCTTCAAAGATGCTTCTGTTTGAAGCTCTACCACTAATCAACCAAAATGCACATTCAAGAGTTCCAGTTTTTGGAGAAACCAATGACGATATTGTAGGATTTGTTCACGTAAGAGACATCCTAAAAGAAATGGAGGGCGAAAAGGA
Source organism: Nitrosopumilus sp. K4 (assembly GCF_018128925.1). Lineage (NCBI taxonomy): Archaea > Thermoproteati > Nitrososphaerota > Nitrososphaeria > Nitrosopumilales > Nitrosopumilaceae > Nitrosopumilus > Nitrosopumilus sp. K4. The sequence goes on along the minus strand of NZ_CP067007.1, from coordinate 661,790 downwards.
GATGAAAACATTAGAACAAATTGCCAGAAAACCCGTATTTGTATCACAAGAAAAAATGGTGAGTTCCCTACTAAAAGAAATGAAGGGAAGAAAAACACACATGGCAATAGTAATCGACGAACATGGGGGAGTTGAAGGCCTAGTCACACTAGAAGATTTGATTGAAGAAATTATAGGAGATATTGAAGATGAAACAGATGTTACACCACCGGTTGACTATCAATCAGTAGACAGAGACACTATTGAAACAAACGGATCTATTGAAATAGAACGTGTTAACGAGATTTTCAAGGCAAATTTGCCAGAAGGAGATGACTACAGTACACTAAGCGGGCTATTACACGAAAAACTTCAAGACATTCCCCAAGAGGGAGACAAGTTGGAGATTGAAAACTTGAGAATAGTGGTTGAAAAAGTTACCAAAAACATTCCAGAGAAAATCAGAATAGAAAGAATGAAAAAATAACTCTATGTTCTAGCAAAACGCTCTTGTAATTGCATCTTTTTTTCTTTCATGTTAAAAATCGATTCCGTATGTTTGAATGCTTCCTCATAAGGTTTCTCAAATAGCATTGCTTGCATCAACATATGGTTTTCAGGAATGACAATTCCAGTTTGATCATCAGAGTACATCATCTGGATAGTATCTCCAATAGATACGGTCATGTTAGCATGAATGTGGATCATGTTAGTATCTGTAAAATTAAAGTTCATGGTATTTGCATAATCTCTAACATCTTTTGTTCCTTTTGCTGTCCAAAGAGTCGCTACACCATATTCATTTTCAAATAATTTGTGCAATTCATCTGGAGATGGGGCAGTCTCATTGAATCGAATATCCATTATGTGTAAGTGCATCTGTCTTGTTGGAACTTTGACAGCTCTAACAAATAGAGGGGCATCTTTTCCAAAATACTCTTTTACATCTTCACCATGATGAGGTTTTTCAGTCATTTCAATAGTATCAGACAGTTTTTTGTCTGTTTGTTCAATATCTGCCCAACGTCTAATCAAAGTAACATCAAATCTCTTTAATCTATCACCATATTTTTCGCGTAATGGTTCAAGAATTCTACCCATACCAGTGACATTACAGCTTCCTTGCATGACATGTTTCTTTCCAAATGCTTCAGTGTAATTTGCTCTCGAATTAAAGAGAAGATCAGAAACTGCCTCATCGCCATGCACTGCCTCACCTCCCTGGTAGATAGCCATAAGATTTCTAGGCTCATAGAGATTTTTTTTGTTCTTAAATCCATGACCTCCAGGAGCCGCATCGATAACCAAGTCACAGTCATCTAGTGCAGATTCAATGGAACCTGCAATTTTGAAGTTCTTAAAATCATCAAGTTTCTTTTCAGGCACATAAACATTCAATCCCCTAGATATTGCAACATTAACATCATCATCAGGAGAATATTTCCCAACACCAATTACAGATATCTCAGGATCATCTTTTAGAAAAGAAGTAATTCTACTACCAATGGAGCCGTATCCATTGACAAAAATTTTCTTCATGAATTTTCCATACAAATCCCATTTATTTAGGTATGATTTTGACAGATAGGAAATTTATCAGTCAAATTTTGGAAGGTGTCCGATTCAGATGCTACAAATGATAAAAATGATGATTTGATGATTTTATCAGAATATATGTTAAGATCCCATTTCAATGAAACTGCAAAAACAGATGTAAAAATTTATGATAAAACACAAAATACGTTTAGAGGTTTTAATCAGAACCAAGGTACATTTCAGATGCAAATGTTACAATTACAGTGTGTTCAGTAAGAAAACATCATTGAAAGGTTTGAAGACGGCAAATCAAAAGGGATTGTTCACTGTAGCATTTTTTATTTCTGAAAACAACCCCAAGAAACTTCGACAGTAAACATAACTGTAGAAGACAAGGATTCAAAATCATCAAAAACATCAGAAATGTTTATCTTAGAAACAAAACCTGATGGCGTAAAAGCATCGCTATGACATCCCAAAAGACTAAATGATGTAAAAGGTTCCCAAAAACATTGATTCATGGTCCTTCTGTAGGAATTGGTGCAGGAATTACAGCTGGAATAATAATCGCTACATTTTTTGTAATGGGAAATTTTGCAGACCAAAAGGAATTAGTCATGGAACAAACACCAACTAACGAAGAAGCAGGACCACCCAAGATCACAATGGCTACATTTTTGGAAAACACTTCGCCTGTTTTGGGCAATCCAAATGCACCAATCACCCTTGTAGAATTTGGTGACTATCAATGTCATTTTTGTAATGTTTTTTTCCACAATACTGAGGGGAGTATCCTGAAAAATTTTGTTGAAACGGGTAAAGTAAAGATGGTTTTCAAAGATTACACAATAATCGGTCCAGATTCAGTTACTGCAGCACATGGGGCTCATTGCGCAGATGATCAAGGGATGTTTTGGGAATACCATGACATACTATACAACAATTGGAATGGAGAAAATAACGGATGGGCGTCATCAGATAATTTGTTCAAATTTGCACAAGAAGTAGGTCTCGATATGGATGAATGGTCTGAATGCATGACAAATTCGAAGCATTCACAAATAATTCTTGCAAGCAACAATGATGCAAAGGCATTGGGATTAACTGGAACTCCGTCATTTTTTGTGATCGGTCCAGACAACAAAGTTACAAAGATCTTCGGGGCACAGCCATATTCACAATTTGAGAAAATTTTCAATTCCATGCTGGAAAATTAGTAAAAATATCGATCAATTTGAAAAAATTGAAGCAAAATATCCAAAAAGTTGCCTGGAGAGTAAGATAGAATTAGCTCAATATCCTTTTATGTGAATAGACGGAGGCAAGCTTAATGGCAGCTGGAATTGACGACATTGCAATTTACATACCAAGACTCTACATAGATGCAGCAGATTTTGCAAAGGCAAGAGGGCTAGACCCTGAGAAACTGCAAAAAGGTCTAGGAGTGGTGCAGATGGCAATTGTTGATACAAATCAAGATCCTGCAATTTTAGCTGCAAATGCATGCTTGAAAATTATGCAAAAAAACAAACTATCTCCAGAAGACATAGGTAGACTGTATGTTTCAACTGAATCATCATTTGACGAATCAAAAGCAATGAACTCCTATGTAATTGGAATGTTAGAGCAAGTTTATGGACAAGGGGCATTTGAGCATTGTGGTGGTGTAGAGACAAAATTTGCTTGTGTGAGTGGCTCTTATGCACTATATGACAATACTAATTGGATTAGAGCAGGAGAGGCAGAAGGAAAAAGTGCTCTAGTCGTGGTGTCAGACATTGCAAAATACGACATGGGTTCTAGTGGCGAAATGACGCAAGGTGCAGGAGCTGTTGCAATGCTTCTAAATGACAAACCAAGATTATTGGCATTTGATCCCAAAGTAACATCAACATCAATCAAAGATGAATAT